>MNEO01000015.1 GCA_001917735.1 Chloroflexi bacterium 13_1_40CM_68_21 | reverse complement strand
CCCCATCAGGTTCCGCGCGATCTTGGTGTAGCCGCGCTCCGCGGCGGCCAGATCGAGCGGCAGCGCGACGAGCTCGTCCACGAGCGGAACGGCGCGAGGCTCGCGGTGCTGATCGACGGTGATGAGATAGCGGCGGCAGATCTCGCAGGCGTCGATCCGCAGGTGCGGGAGACCATCCGTGTCGGCCAGGATCGGAAGCTTCGCTCCGGCGTTCTCGCCACAGCTCGCGCATGTCATGCGGGCATATGCCCATGAGGTCGCGCAACGCGAGCAGACCAGGCGCCGCTGCGCGGTCACGAGGGCCTCGCCGCTGTCGCCGAAGAAGGCGAGCTGCGGCAGCCCGCCGCAGCGCGGGCAGTGCCGGTCATCGCTCTCGGCCGGGCGAAGAGTCGCGGCGAGCTCCGGAAGCGCCTCGAGCACGGGCGCAGCGCTCGCTCGCGCGAGAAACGCGTCCGCGCCCGACTGGTCGTCGCCCCCCAGCCACGATTCGACGACCCCCTCGAGGTCGCCGTCGTGGAATCGGAGGAGCACCGCCTCGCGCAGCGTCTCCGTCCCCGCCGCGACGGACGCCTCCATCACGCCAGGAAGTGCGACGCGTACCACGTATGCGGCGAGTTCGTCGGCGGCGGGGCGGTCCTGCTGTGCACGCTCGAAGGCGCGCTCCTGCGCGTCGACCAGCGCGAGGTAGAGCCGGAGTGGATCCTGGGCGAAGTCGAACCGCGCGCCGAGCTCACGCGCACGCTCGCGGCGCTCGGAGTAGACCGTTGTGGCGTCCGCGACCAGCGTCATCAGAGCTTCTCGATATTCACGAGGAACGCCTTGAATTCGGGCGTCCTCGCTCCGACGTCGCCGACGAACGGGGTGAGCGCGTTGGCGAGCCAGTAGCGCGACTGGTCCTTGTACTTCTCCGCGGCGATGCCGACGAAGCCCCAGTGGATCGGGATGCCGATGTGGTAGACGGGCTTGTCGCTTCCGGCGAGCTTGATCGGGCCGAGCCGCTTGGTGACGAGCGCCGAGACCTCGAGCTTGCCGCGCTCGCTGAACACCCGCACGCGGTCACCGTTCTGAATGCCCTTCTCCTTCGCGAGCTCCACGGGAATCTCGACGAACGCCTGCGGCTGAAGTCCCACCAGCAGAGGCACGTGTTGCGTCACGTAGTGCTCGTGCTCCGTCAGGCGGTAGCTCGTCGCGATGTACGGGTACTTGTCGGCCTTGCCGAACCGGTTCGGCCGGCCTGCCGCCTGGTCGTACAGGAACGCGACCGGATCCGCGGACTGGTTCGGATGAAGCGGATTCGGGATCGGCGCCTCGACCGGCTCGTAGTGCTCGGGGATAGGACCGTCACCCATCGCGCTCGAGAACAGTCTGCCGGTGCCTTCGCCGTTCATGATGAACGGGAGCCACGCCGCGGGGTCCTTCGGATTCATGGTCGCCGGGTAGTCGGGAACGTCGCCGACCCACCGCTGCCCATTCCACTGGATCCCCGGACGCTTGGCGTCCCAGGGCTTGCCCTCGACGTCAGCTGAGGCTCGGTTGTAGAGGACGCGCCGGTTCAGCGGCCAGCTCCAGGCCCACTCGGGGAAGAAGCCCATCCCCGTCGGGTCGTTCGTCTTCGGGTCCTGGATCCCCTTGCGCCGCTTGGTGAGATTCCCTTCGTCCGGGTACATGCTCGTGTAGATCCAGTTGCCCGCGGTGGTCGTGCCGTCGGCCTTGAGATTCGCGAAGCTCGTCATCTGCTTGCCGGTGGCGAGGTCCTTGCCGTTGATCTCCTTCGCGATCTCGTCGAGCTCGGGCTTCTTCGGATCCTTGTACCAATCCGTCGTCATGGCCATGATCGGGTCGGGGAACTTCCCGCCCTGCTGCTTATAAAGCGTCTTCACGCGGTCGAAGAGCTCGGCCGTGATCCAGTGGTCGTGGCGAGCCTCGCCGTCCGGCGGGATGACCTGCTCTTTCCATTGCGCCCAGCGGCCGCTGTTGGTGAAGGAGCCGTCCTTCTCGATCCAGTGCGTCGTCGGGAGCATGAACACTTCGGTCTTGATCTTCGACGGGTCCTGGTCGGGCGCGTGCCAGAACTCAGAGCTCGTCGTGGGCAGCGGGTCCATGACCACGAGCCACTTGAGGTTGGAGAGCGCTTGCATGATCTGGTTCGAGTCCGGCCCGATGCTCGTCGCGGTCATCCCCGAGAGGAACACGCCTTCCATCTTTCCCCGAAGCGCCTGGTCGAAGATCGACATCCATGAGGAATTCGTCGCCGGCTTCGGGATGAAGCTGAAGGCGTACTCGTTGTCCTTGGTCGCGGCGCTCCCGTACCAGCCCTTGAGGAGGCTGACCATGAAGTTGCGGTAGTTGATGCCGAAGAAGTTCCAGGAGTTCGGGTCGCTCTTCACCGGCGCGCTCTGGCGCACGTAGTCGTCGAGGTTCTTCTGCCCCGGCGCGGGAATGCGGAGGTAGCCGGGAAGGATCTCCCAGGAGATCGCGTTGTCGGTGTTCCCCTGGATGTTCGCGTGGCCGCGCTCGGCGTTCATGCCACCGCCGGGCCGCCCGATGTTGCCGAGGAGCAGCTGGAGCACCGCGCCCGAGCGGATGAGCTGGCCGCCCGTCGTGTGGTGAGTTAGGCCGACCGCGTAGACGATGGTCATGACCTTGTCCGGCCGGCCCATCTCCCCGACGATCTTCGCGACCTCGAGGAACTGCTCCTTCGGGATACCAGTGATGCTCGACACCATCTCGGGCGTGTAGCGGCTGTAATGCTTCTGGAGGAGCTGGAAGACCGAGCGCGGGTGCTGGAGTGTCATATCGCGCTGAGCAAAGCCCGCCTGACTCGTCTGTACGCCGTCCACCGGCGGGCCGACCTGCGCCGGGGGCGCCGTCTGCTCGTAGGCCCAGGTCGCGATGTCGTAGGAGCGGGTCTGGGCGTTATACCCCGAGAAGAGGCCGTCCTTGAAGTCGAAGCCTTCCTTCACGATCCATGAGGCGTTCGTGTAGTTCTTGACGTACTCCTCGTGATACATCTTGTTATCGAGGACGTACTTGATGAGGCCGCCGAAGTAGGCGACGTCCGTGCCCACGCGCATGCGGAGGTAGATGTCCGCGAGCGCCGATGTTCGCGTGTAGCGCGGGTCGGCGTGGATGATCTTCGCGCCGCCGCCGGATCCCGGGCCCTTGGTCGGATCGAGCTTCGCCTTGACGAACCACTGGAAGCCGACCGGGTGCGCCTCGGCCGGATTCGCTCCGTTGATGAGGATGACGTCGGCGTGCTTGATGTCACGCCAGTGGTTCGTCATCGCTCCTCGTCCGAATGTGGCGGCCAAACTGGTCACCGTTGGGCCGTGTCAGACCCGGGCTTGCTGTTCTATGTGCACGACGCCGAGCGTCCGCATCAGCTTGGTGGCCAAGTAGCCCTCTTCAGTGCTGAATGCGGCGCCGCCGGCGAAGGCGACCCCCTCGGTGCGATTCACGGTGTTGCCGTTCGCGTCCTGCGCGACGAAGGTGTTGTCGCGCGATGCCTTGAGGTTCTGGGCGAGCTTGTCGAGCATGAAGTCCCAGCTCTTCTCTTCCCATTTGTTGCTGCCCGGCGCGCGGTAGAGCGGCTTCTCGACGCGGCGCGAGCTCGTCGCGAGCTGCATCGCGGTCGCGCCCTTCGGGCAGAGTCGTCCCTCGTTGATCGGACTGTCGGGGTCGCCCTCGATCTGGAGGAGCTGGGTCTTGCCATTGACCTGCTTCGTGTAAGCGATGAGGCCGCAGCCCACCGCGCAGTAGGGACAGACCGAGTGGACTTCCTTCGCGCCGGCGATGCGCATCTCGAACGCCCGCTTCTTCGCGGCGCGAATGTCGAAACCGAGGGGGTTGGCAATTGGAACGAGCGCCATTCCGGCCGTGCCGGCGGCTCCGAGCTTCAGGAATTCACGCCGAGTGACTTCCTTCATCGGAATCGGTTATTCGTTCTACTCCGAGCGTTTTCCCGACGCAAGTTCGGCGCTAAGGTTCTCGCCTGGTGAATGAATTCTTCGAGTCCCTTGGCAAGCGCTGGCGGAAGGCGGCGGAGCGCCGTGGCGCGAAGATCGACGAGCCGGAGCTCGACGCGAAGGTCGCGCTCGAGCTCCTCGAGCTCGCTCGCGTGGCCGCCCACACCAAGGAGCGGCGCTTCGCCCCCCTCGCGAGCTACACGGCGGGCGTCGCGGCGGAGCGACTGCGTGCGGCGAAGGGCGCCGACGCGGACGCGATCGCTGCGTACGTGCGCGAGGTCCGAGAAGAGCTGGAGCGCGAGCCGCCCATCTAACTGAGAGCCGCCCGAAGCGCGACGCCGGCGTCCTCGAACGCTTGCGCGGCTTCCGGGAGCTTCGCCGGGAAGCCCAGAAATCCGTGGAACATGCCTGGGTAGCGCTTGGAGGACGCCTCGATCCCCAGGTCTCGCAGGCGCTTCGCGTACGCCTCGCCGTCATCGCGGAGGGGATCGCATTCCGCGGTGATGACGAACGCGGGAGGAAGACCGCGCAGATCGGCTCGCAGCACGGAGGCGTATGGGTTGTCGGCGTCGGCGCGGCTCGTGACGTAATGCGTGCCGAACCACTCCATGTCCGCGGCGGTGAGGCCATAGCCTTCTGCGAACTCGCGGTGCGATGGGGCCCGCGAGCTCAGCTCGGTGACCGGAACGGTGAGCAGCTGGAACGCGACCCTCGGTCCGCCGCGATCCCGCGCGACGAGCGAAGCGGCTGCCGCGAGGTTTCCTCCGGCGCTCGAGCCACCAACCGCCACCTTCGCCGGATCGATGCCGAGCTCGGACGCGTGATCTGCGACCCAGACCACCGCGGCGTAGGCGTCCTCGACCGGTCCGGGGAACTTCGTCTCCGGCGCGAGCCGGTAGGCGACCGATACGACGACGACGCGGCCGCGATTCGCCAGCATTCGGCAGGATTCGTCGGCACCGTCGAGCGAGCCGATGACGAAGCCACCGCCATGGAAGTACACCAACGCTGCAGGTAAGGCATCCATGGGGCGGTAGATGCGGACTGACATCGCACCCCCCGGCCCTGGAATGGTGCGGGCGATGAGGCTCGCCACCGGCTCGGGCGCGGCGGCGAGGGGCGTGGGAGCGCCGCGCGCTTCTTCGGGTGTCATTTGCGAAAGGGGCCGAAAGCGTGCGATCTCCTCGACGATCGCGCGCGCTGCCGGATGCAGGCGGTCCTGAACGACGGCCATCGCTACCTCCCGATGCGCTCGGGTGACGTGTACACGTTGAACCGATCGTCGCGCAGGAACCCGACGAGCGTCATGCCGAAGCGCTCCGCCGTCGCGACGGCGAGACTGGATGGGGCCCCGACGGCGGCGAGGATCGGGATGCCGGCGGCGACCGCCTTCTGCACGACCTCGTACCCGGCGCGACCGCTCACCGCCAGCACGCCGTCACTGAGCGGCAGCAGCCCATCGAGGAACGCGCGGCCGACGACCTTGTCGACGGCGTTGTGCCTGCCGATGTCCTCGCGCAGGAGCTGGAGCTCGCCGACGGTGTCGAAGAGACCCGCAGCGTGAAGGCCGCCGGTCGACTCGAAGATGCGCTGTTGCTCGCGCAACCGTTCGGCGAGCCCAGGCAGGATCGCAGCGTCGACCGTTGGCCCGGGCCCAAGCCTCGGGAAATCCAGCGCGAGCGATTCCACGGTCGTCGCGCCGCAGACGCCGCACGCCGAGCTCGACAGGAAAGACCGTTCGGGGCGCCTTCCCGCCGCCGACCGTAAATGCACGTCTATCTGATTCGACTCCACAAGATCCGAGGCGATGGCGACCGTTGCGTCGTTCTCGGCGGCTTCCGCGCTGATGCGGATGCTCACGACGTCGTCACGCGAACTGATGACGCGCTCCGCCCAGAGCAGCCCGAGCGCGAGCTCGAGGTCGTTGCCCGGTGTGCGCATCACGATGCTGAGCGGAGCGCCGTCGAGCGAGATCTGGAGGGGCTCCTCGGCCGCGACCTGGTCGCGCTCCTCGCGCCAGGCGCCCGAGCGCCAGCGGGCGATCGGCACCGGCGGCGCCTGCGGTCGCGGCACAAGGACGATGCTACGGGGGTCCGAGGGGGCAGCGCCCCCTCGACGGTAGCATCCATCCAGTGAAGATCGGGGTCGAGCTTCGCCTCTCCGGCGATCCGGGCGAGCTCTTCGCCGACGCCCGAGCGTTCGAAGCGGCGGGCGCCGAGTCGTTCTGGCCGGCCGGCGACGCGGATAGGCTCGTGCTCCTCGCGGCCATCGCGGCGATCACCTGGCGCGCCCGGCTCGTCGCGGTCGGCGCGGTCGACGCGCAAGCCGCCCGCGCTCTGGAGCGGCTATCGCGCGGACGGTTCGTGGTGGCTTCCCGTGAGGGCGAGGAGTTTCTCCTGCCCGGCGCGGAAGGCGAGCGCGAACGTTGGAAGTTCCTCCCGTTCCCCGAAAGCCGCGAGGCATGGAGCGAGCTGCGTGCGAAGCACGAGGCCGATGGCGTGGCTGGGCTCGTGCTGCCCAACGATCCGCGGCTCCTCGATCTCATCCGGAACCCCGACGTCCAGGACGATCGCGCGGACCTGAAGCTCGCGTTCGGCTAGTCGTCAGGCCGCGTCGCGTAGCGCCCGCTGCACGCGCCACGAGTTAGCGTCGGGCGCGATGAAGAGCGTGATCATGATCCCGTAGAACGGCAGATGGCCGACGAACTCCGGCATCCCGAACACGATGAGCGTCACGCTGAAGAGACCGAACCCAACGGCCATCACCGGCCGGGTGATCTGCCCGGACAGGATCACCAGTCCGATGACGAGCTCCGTGACACCGGCAAGCCAGATGAAGACCGGGTCGCCGACGCCGAGCGGTCGCAGCACGTTCAGGAAAGGGCTCTGATCGATGAGCGCTTGCGCGAGCGGCGGGTTAAGCAGCTTCTCGGTGAGCGCCCCGTACGCGATGCCGAAGCCCATCGCGATCCGCAGCAGGTTGAGCGCGGCGGCGGGCGCGAGCTTGTGCTCGAGAGAACCGTGCGCCTTGCGGCGCGCGTCCAGAGAGACCCGGCCGGGTCCGGCGATGAAGAGGAAGACCGCGATGCCGAGGATGTGGACCTGCTCGAGGATGCTTTCGACGTTGAACGGGAACATCGCCACGACGCCCAGAACCGCAAGGAGCACCGCGGCATAGCGAGTGCCGAGCCCGAACAGGATCAGAAGGCCGCAGACCGCCTCGACGCCCAGGAGCGCATAACCGCCGGCATCGCGCAACACCGGCAGCGATGGGACGAAGAGCCACCCTGCGGCGACGGCCGCGAGGAGCGATACACCGAGCGCGATCCGGAGCGCGAGCGGCCCGGTCGTGGCGTATCTCTCGAGCGCCCGAATAGCTCGGGGCTCGGGAACGCGATGCTGGATCACGAACGCCACGCCGACCGCGGCAAGCGCAATGAGAAACCCGGCGATGACCGGCCAGCTCAGAAGCAGCTCGTATCGCGTCGGATGCGGCCGAGGATCGGTGAACCATTTCACGTGGGGAAGGATGGCGAGCAGGACGCCGGTCACCGGTACGTCTCCGGCGCGTGCCGCCAGCGCGGCCAGCTCAGGGCGTCGTGGCTCACAAAGACGCGCTCGAGATCATCCTTCACGAGCGAGCGGATCAGCGCGAGCGACTCCTTGGCGCTCGCCTCGTCGGGCGCGCGGATCTCACCCTTCTCGAGATTCTCGCGCGTGTAGGCGGCGTCGCCGCAGAGCACGACGCGTCCGGTCTCAGGAAGATCCACCACCAGCGACTGATGGCCCGGAGCGTGGCCTGGCGTCGGGACCACCTCGACCCCCGGCGCGACCCGGGCCCGTCCGCTGGTAGGCAGGTAGGTGAGCTCGGGGATGTCCCAGTACACGGCCGGGAAGTTCGGCTTGCCTTTCGCGAACGCGAGATGTTCGGCCTGCACGACGAACGTCGCCTTCGGAAACGCGCCGTTGTTGCCGGCGTGATCGAAGTGGAGGTGGCTGTTCACGACGACAGCGATCGCATCGGGGCGCAGGCCGAGCGACGCGAGCCGTGCCACGATCGCGTCCTCCTTTGCCATGACCACCTTGAGGCTCCCCGGTCCGAACGTCGCGTCGGGCCGCTCGACGTGCACGGGATGAAGGCCGGTGTCGAAGAGGATGTTCCCCTCGGGCGTCCGCAGCAGCGCCGACCAGACCGGCGCAAAAGCCTTGACCTCGCTTCCGCCGGGCAGGAACGAGGACTGTCCGATCTCGACGCCGCCGGTGCGAAAGATCGTGAGCTCGATCACGAGTGATGGCCGTGCACGATCGCGTGGCCGAGTCCACGCGCCACGAGCCATCGATTGACCGGGTAGGCGGCAACGAAGGCCAGCGCGAGCGATATGGCGAGGCTGGCCCAGAACAGAATTTCGCCCAGGCCCGCATCCATCGATCCGGGGATCACAATCACGACGGCGTTGTCGACGATCTCCATCGTGGTGATCGACAGCGTCTCGGCGGCGAGCGTGATGCCGCTCGCGCGCGCCAGCGGCATGCCTGCGCGAAGCAGTGGCACCAGCGTGAGCCCATAGCCGAACGCGTACGCCAGCACGATGCCGAGCACCAGGCTCACGAGGTTCCCGAGACCCAGAAGGGTCGCGCCGCCGAGACCGAGCACTTCTCCGATGCCGCACCCGGTGAGGCAGTGGATCGTCGCCTGGAACGCGAGGCGGGAGGTCCCGGCATCCGCGTCGTGGGGCGCGTGGGTCATCGCCGCAACAATTCCTCGACCGCGGAATATGGATCGATCAAGCGCTCCGCGACGCGGGCGACGGCCGCGTCCAGGCGCGACGCGCCGACGCGTCCTTCGAGGTCGCGGAGAAGCGCCTCGCGAAGCAGCGTTTCCACTTCGGCACGAGCGGCTGCCCGCCGGCGCTCCGCGCGCTCGCCGCTCGAGAGCGACCAGGTGCGATGCTTCGCGATCGCGTCGAGCAGCAGCGGGAGGCCATCGCCGGTCTGCGCCGAGGTGCGGATGATCGGCGTCTTCCACGGCCGGTCCCTCGCCAGCGACAGCATCTGCGCGAGGTCGCGCGCCGTCTCGTCCGCTCCGGGCCGATCGGCCTTGTTTACGACGAGGACATCCGCGATCTCGAGGATGCCCGCCTTGATCGCCTGGATGTCGTCGCCGAGGCCTGGGACGGTCACGAGGCACACCGTATCGGCGACCCGGATCACGTCGACCTCCTCCTGTCCGACCCCCACGGTCTCGACGATCACGACATCCGTGCCAAGCGCGTCGAGAACGTTCACGACGCGAACGGTGGCGCGCGCGAGCCCGCCCGCGTGCCCACGGCTCGCCATCGAGCGGATGAAGATTCCCTCGTCGAGGAATCGCTCGCGCATGCGGATGCGGTCGCCGAGGATCGCACCGCCGCTGAAGGGGCTCGACGGATCGACCGCGACGATGGCGACGCGCGAGGCACGCTCGCGGAATGCGGCCGCGAGACGGTTCACCAGGGTGGATTTGCCGCCGCCGGGCGGACCGGTGATCCCCACGATCTGCGCGCGGCCGGTCTCCGGGTACAGCGCGCGCATCGCCTCGGCGGCCCCCGGCTCGTCGTTCTCCACGATCGTCAAGAGGCGCGCGATCCCGCGCTTGTCGCCTGAGCGCGCCCGAGCGAGAAGGTCAGGTGGAGCCCCCCGGAGCGTTGCCATCAGTCGACGCGAAGAAGTTCGCGCGCGATGACGATGCGCTGGACCTCGCTCGTGCCTTCACCGATCTCCATCAGGCGGACATCTCGCAGGTGCCGCTCGACCGGAAAGTCGCGCAGATACCCGTACCCGCCGAGCACCTGGAGCGATGAATCCGCGGCTCGCGTCGCGGCCTCTGATGCGTAGAGCTTCGCCTTCGACGCGGCATCGGTGAAACGCACGCCCGCGTCGGCGAGCGCGGCGGCGCGATGCACGAGCAAGCGGGCGGCGTCGAGCTCGGTTCGGGCCTTCGCGAGCCGCCACTGGATCATCTCGAACTCGGCGATGGGCCTCCCGAACTGCTTGCGCTGCTTCGCGTAGCCGGTCGCGACCTCGAGAGAAGCGCGCCCGAGGCCGATCGCGAGCGCACCTATGCCCACGCGCCCGCGATCGAGGACGTGCTTGACCTGGTCGAAAGCCTCGCCGTCGCGCCCGATCCGATCCTGCTCCGGGACGCGGCACTCCTCGAGGATCAGCTGCGCGGTGTCGGAGGCATGCAACCCCATCTTCTCCTCGCGCCGCCCGGGGCGGAAGCCCGGTGTGTCCGAACGCAGGCCGAAAGCGCTCAGTCGGCGCTCACCCGCTCCGACGATCACAACCGCGAATCCGGCGATGGAGCCGTTCGTGATGAACTGTTTTGTCCCGCTGAGGACGTACTCGTCACCGTCACGGCGGAGCCTGCTCTGCGCGTTGACCGCGTCCGACCCGGACGACGGCTCTGTCAGCGCCCAGCACCCGAGATATTCGCCGCGGGCGAGGGGCGGGAGCCAGCGCTGCTTCTGTTCGACGCTCGCGGCGACAAGCAGATGACCGATGCACAGGGAGTTGTGCGCGGCGATGGTCAGCGCGATCGAGCCGTCGCCCGCGCCAAGCTCCTCCATGACCATCGCGGTCGTGAGGGCGTCCAGCTCGGCGCCTCCGTACTCATGCGGCACCATGAGGCCGGTGAGCCCGAGCGCCGCGAGCTCCGGTAGGAGCTCGAGCGGGAACTCGGCCTTCTCGTTCCAGGCGTCCGCGTTCGGCGCGATGCGCGTCCGAACGAAGTCGCGCACCGTGTCGCGAACGAGAAGCTGGTCTTCCCGGTAGCCGAACCGCACCGAGCGCTACTGCGCCCGCATCCGGTCTTGTAGCGACTGCGCCCCGGGGATCGTCGGGACGAGCTCGTCGACCAGCTTCTGGTCCTCCTCAAGGACTCCGCGGTCCACGTTGTACGCCGCCTGCCGAGTCTTGAGGATGCGGTCCTGCACGTCCGGCGGGAGCGTGAGCATCGCCTTCATCCGCGCGGCGGTCAGCCGCTTGCGCTCCTCCCGGTCATCGATCCGGACGAGCTCGCGAAGCTGCGGTGTGAGCGCTCCGACGCGCGCGGTGTCCACCGGAATCGCGGCGATCATGCCGAAGCGATGCTTCCAGAACTCGATCGCCTCCTGCTCGCTCTTCCCACGCAACGCCGCGAGTCCCGCATCGACCGGTCGGTCGTCCTTCTTCGCCATGTTCAGACCTCCACGCCTCGTTTTCTTGGGACCGCTTCTCGCACGTAGCTCGTGATCTCCTCGAGCGTCGCGCCCGGCGGAAAGACCCGTTCGACGCCGACCTTGCGCAGACCGGGCCAGTCTGCCTCCGGGATGATCCCGCCGCCGAACAGGAGCACGTCGTCGAGACCCTTTTCTTTCATGAGCTCGTTGATGCGCGGGAAGATGTAGTTGTGCGCCCCTGAAAGAAGCGACACGCCGATCGCGTCGGCATCTTCCTGCAGTGCCGTCTCGACGACCTGCTCCGGCGTCTGGTGCACTCCCGTGTAGATCACTTCCATCCCGGCATCGCGCAGCGCGCGTGCCACGACTTTGGCGCCGCGGTCGTGCCCATCGAGCCCAGCCTTCGCGACGACGACGCGGATCGGCCTCTTCACAGCGCGATGCTGAGCTCCGCGAAGTGCTCTTCCCAGTGCAGATAGGTGTAGTAGGGCATGGAGCTCGCGATGCGCTCGTCAACGTCGCCATCGCCGAGCCGATGGACCGTCTGCACGAGCCGTCGGTACACGGTGTCGAGCTCGTCGACCATTGCTTCCGGTCCGACGAGCTCGTGCGTCCGCACGGACCGGTCGTTGAACTCCTGGATCGTGGCCGTGGTCCATCCGGTGCGGAACTCCTTCGACTGCATCTCGCGCACGGTCTGCTCCATCCAGCCCACGGCGTGCGCGACGAGGTCTTTGTAGGTCCAGCCGCTCCGGGTGCGCTCGCCGAGACCGGCGCGCCCGCGCTCGCGGATGGCCGAGCGAAATGGCTTCCAGACCTTCTCGATCCGCTCGATGAATACGGTTGACGTCCGCGGGA
>MNEO01000003.1 GCA_001917735.1 Chloroflexi bacterium 13_1_40CM_68_21 | reverse complement strand
CGCTCTGGGGACGCTCTCCGCGACGGCTCAGGTCACGGTCACCTGTCCGACCTCGCGTTCTGTCCGCGAGATCTGGTTCAACGTCTGGTGCACCGACTCGGCCGACGTGTACGTGGAGGCCCGCATCGCCGGCGACGACGCGGCATCGGTGGCAGCACTCGCCGAGTCGGACACCGCCGCCGTCCAGAAAGACCTGGGCCGAGATTTCGGGACTCGTGCCCTGCTCTATGTCTTCGCCGACACGTCGTCCTACATCCCAGGGGTTCGTCGCATCTTCGGAGAGCGGACAGGGGCGGCCGCTATGGAGACCGACGCGTTCTTCGCGCCGTGGGTCGATGCGATCGCGCTCGACTGGCGCGAGGTGTCACGGGATGTGCCCGTCACCGGCCTCCGCCACGAGCTCACGCACCGGCTCGTGTGGCAGATCACGGGCTCGCGGACGACGCCGACCGAGGTGGACGGCTTGCAGAAAGCACCGGCCCCGGATGTGCCCGCGTGGCTCGACGAGGGGCTCGCGCACGTCGAGGAGAGCACCCTCACTGGCGCTGGATGGATGACCGTGCAGGATCGGACGTTCGCCGCGACGCTCTCGGGGCGCTCGCTGATGAGCTTGAGCGAGCTCGCCGACTTAAAGAAGTGGAACGCCCGTACCGGGGATGACGGCTTCTATCAGTACCTCGTGGCGGCCGAGGCCGTCCGACTTCTTCAGGCCGACCTCGGTCAGAAGGGGGTCGTCGCGATCCTCGAGCGGATCCGAGACGGTGCGACGTTCCGCGACGCGTATCGCGCCGTCGCCGGGTCCTCGTTCGAACTCTTCGTGGCGACGTTCGCGCAACGGATCCGTGCGAGCGTCACTCCGTATCCCGGGATCGCGGCGGCGCCACGCGGGAGGCAGTCGCTGCTGATGCTCTATGGCTTCACGCCACGGGCGGTGGTGACGTTCTCAGTGAGCGGACCCGCGGCTCTCGTTTCAAGCGAGCACATGGATCTGTACGGAAACGGTCTGCTGATCCTCGGAAGCGGTTACCCCGCGGGCAGCTACAGCGTCGGCGTCGTCGGCGGGGACGGCAAGGTCCGGCCGATGTACGCGTTCACCAAGTGAAGGCCGAGCGCGTAGAGGGAGGGAGGGGGCGCGCGAAGGCGCCACGCCCCCTCCGCGAGGGACTGTCTCTCTAGCCCGCGAACTTGAAGACGTTCCGCTCGAGCGTGACACCGGTGTTGAGCTTCACGATTTCGGCGAGCGTGAGCCGGTAGTCGATGCCGAACTCGTGATCGATGAAACGAAGCACCGGGTCGTTCCGATAGAAGAAACGGTCGCCGTCGCGCAGTGCCGTGAACTGCTTCGTCCAGATCGCGAGTTGAAGCTCGCCGAACACGGTGTGTTTCACATGCCGCTCGGACACCATTCCGACGAACGCATCGAGCCGGTCGACGGTCCCGTAGACCGCCTTGAGTCGAGAGGCGAGGGTGGTGCGCCGCGTCCCGAAGACGACCTCTTCCTCGGCCGCCGGCGTGCCCGGCAGGACGACGTTCCCCTTGGCGTCTCGGAGCTCGACAAAGTCGAGGATGTTCGGGTCATTGATCGGATCCTGTGCGTCGATCAACGGATCGACCGGGAAGCTCTGGGTGGCTTCGCCGGTGACGTCGACGAACGATATCTTCGGCGCGAGGCCGTACGCCCGCCGCAGGTCGTTGTACGTCGGCAGCCCGTGATCGCGGCCGCGGGCGATGTCGATGGCGCCGAGGTCGCTCACGCCGCTGAAACAGTCGGGGTTGACCAGAGGCACCCCGCAGACAGAGGGATCGGCGATGCCCGGCTTGGGGATTTGGAAGAGCACGCTGCGTATCGCGTTGTCGAGCTGTTCGTCGTTCTCGTATTGCCGCTGGCTGAGGCTTTGGAAGACCGGCCCCAGACCCAGATCATGAAGGAGATCGGGGTTGCCGAACGCGGCTGCGAGGGGGATCTCGAGCTTGACCTGGTCGCCGTCGGGCTCCACAACGACCTGCTGTGCCGCGAAGGCAGCGAGCTGCGCATCGGTGTAGGTACCGGCGGGAACGGTCGTGTCGAACTCGCCGTGGATCATGCTGTGCGCGCGGTAGCCCACGACCGCGAATTCATTCGAGAGTCCGACGTTCACGGTGGGGTCGTAGCCGTGATAGGGATCGAGCCGGACGCCGAGCGCCGGCAGGAACTGGGTGTAGGTGATGTATTGGATCTCCGCGCCGACGACGCGGCGCGCGATCTGGAAACGCTCCTCAGCGGATAGAGATGAGGGCAGGGAGGCGACGATCCGGTTGTGCTCGCGGGCGAAGAGGGTGTGTAGCGAGGTGAGCGCGATGTTCTCATTGGCGCGGACGTCTCCGGCGACCACCGCACGGTTCGGCGTCCCGAGGAGGGGACCCATGAGATCCATGGCCGGAGCGGTCGACGGATCGCCGCGGGCACCCACGCGGGGGAGAAAGTCGTCTGCCGTCAGCAGGAGGCGCGCGCCGTTGTTCGACATGTCGCCGTCGACCGGTCCGACGCGAAGCCACTCGAGACGTTGGGGGTCGACGCCGTACACGTTCGATGCGTCGATGTAGCTGCTCAGGGTGTTGACCTGCTGACGCGGGGTGTTGATGCCCGTTCCCGGAGCGGCAGGCGTGCGCGCGAAGCTGATCGCGCCAAGATCGTTCGTGAATCCTTCGAGCGGGTCGGCGCTGTCAAAGCCGATCGGAGCCTTCTCGGCTGGTCGTTCGTCGCGAAGACCGAAGTCGTGATCGAGGAACTGTCCCCAGACCCAGCCCCATTGGGTGACGCCGTCCCTCGAAAAGATGTTCTGGCCGACGTCGTTGAAGACGCGGTTGCTCACATAGCGCACCGACGGACCGGTCGCCATGCTCGAGATACCGTCGGCGTAATTGGTCGGCGCGACCCGAAGATAGAGTGTGTTCGCGCGACCCCACTCGGGATGGCGCAGGTTGTTTCCGCTTCCATCGAGGGTTCTGGTGGCAAACGTCATTGCGTCGCCTGGTGTCGTCGTGATCGCGAGCACGATCATCGTGACCGCGAGCGCAAGAACGCCCATGCGACTCCGATCGCGCATGCGAACCTCCGTTTTCCTTCCCCATCTGGGGTCCGGACGGATCGCACGCCTCACTCGACGAAGCGCCCCCGACGATGGCGCCGCTTCCCTCCTTCACGTCGGTGAGCGGCAAGCCCAGCCGAACTCCATGAACTAAACGCGAGGCCACTGGAGGGGCGTTACCGCCGCAAAACTAAGAAGTCGGGTCAGACCAGTAAGACGGCTGGGTCAGGTGACTGAAGTACCGGCGGGCCGTGCGCGGCTCGAACGCGCCCACTCCTACTTAGAAGGTAGGTGCTCTATCCAACTGAGCTAACGGCCCATTCAGAAGGAGAGTCTAAAGGCCGACCGTGCTAGACATTCGCCCAATGCTCCGACAGCTTGACCACGTCGTCATGGTGGTCCGCGATCTCGCCAGGGCAATGGACGATCACCGGCGGCGCGGCTTCACGGTCACCCCGGGCGGCGAACACGCCGACGGAGTCACGTACAACGCGCTCATCCCGTTCGCGGACGCAAGCTATCTCGAGCTCGTCGCCTTCCACGATCTCGATCGATCGCTCACGCACCGCTGGTGGAAGGTCGCGGCGGACGGCGGCGGGCTCGCCGACTTCGCGCTCCTCTCGGATGACCTCCTCGCTGACACGACCGCGCTCGGGGAGCTCGTCACACACCACTCCGCCCCCGGCGGCCGGACGCGTCCCGACGGAACGCAGCTCAAATGGCGGACCGCGGTGCTCGTCCCGCCGCTTCCCTTCCTCATCGAGGACGTCACCGCGCGTGATCTGCGCGTTCCCGCCGGCGCGGAGACCCTGCATGCGAACGGCGCGACCGGCATCGCCTCGCTGGCGGTGGGCGCGCACGACGTCGCGGAAGCCGAGTGGGGCTACGCGATGCTCCGCGAACGTGGCGCGCCGCCGATCGAGCTCCGTGCAGCGGAGATCGATGGCCTCACCGACATTCGGTTCAAGGGCGCTTAGCGGGGAGAGTGGATCGGCCTCCCCACGGCGCTGAGCGCCGACTCGCGTAGCGTCTCGGCGAGCGTTGGGTGGGCGTGGATCGTCGCGACGACGTCCTCGGCGGTCGCCTCGAGCCGCATCGCTAGCGTCGCCTCGGCGACGAGCTCGCTCGCCTGTGGCCCGACGATGTGAACGCCGACGATGCGCCGGTCCTTGCCGGCGGTGACGATCTTGGTCATGCCGTCGCTCTCACCGAGCGCGAGCGCGCGGCCTGACGACTTGAAGGAGTAGCGCGCGACCTTCACGTCGGCGCCGTAGCGCTCCTTCGCCTGCGCCTCGGTCAGACCGACCTGCGCGATCTCGGGATGCGTGTACACGACGTTCGGAACCACGTCGTAGTCCATGGACGCGTCCTCGCCGAGGATCGTGTCGACGGCGACCTCTCCCTGCGTCGACGCGACGTGCGCGAGCTTCGGAGCCCGCGGATCGCCGATACAGTCGCCGATGGCCCACACCCCGCCGACGTTGGTGCGCATCCGCTCGTCGACGGTGATGCCAAGGCGGTTGGTGGCGAACCCGGCTTGCTCGACGCCCGAGAGATTCGCTACACGGCCGGCACCGAGCAGCACCTGATCGCCCTCGACCGTCTCGTCCTTCCCGTCGATCTCCGCGCGGACCGTAACGCCGGATGCTGTCCTCATCACCTCGGTGACCTTCGCGTTCGTGCGCACCTTGACGCCGCGCCCCTCGAGCGCGCGCAAGAGGAGACGCACGAGATCCGGATCGGCGTATGCGATGGGCTGCGGAAGCATCTCGAGGACCGTGACCTCGCTCCCGACCTCGGCGAAGAACGTCCCGAGCTCCAGGCCGATAGCCCCGCCGCCGATCACCACGAGGCGCTTGGGGACCTCGGTCAGGGCAAGCGCGCTCACATTGTCGAGGGGCTTCGCCTCGGCCAGTCCCTTGATCGGCGGCATCCCGACCATCGAGCCGGTCGCCACGATCACAGCCTTCGCGTCGATGGTCTCCTGGCCGACACGAATCTGGGTGGGCGAAACGAGCGTTCCCTCGCCCTTGATCAGATCGGCCTTGCGGCCTTTGAGCAGCGCTTCGACGCCGGACACGAGCTGCGCGACGACCTTGTCCTTGCGCGCGACCGCCTCCCCAAGCTCGAATCGAGCGCCCGCGACATGAATGCCGTGCTCCTCGCCGTGCGTCGCCAGCCAGTAGGCGTGACTCGAGTCGAGCAGCGCTTTCGACGGGATGCACCCAACGGTCACGCAGATCCCGCCGACGCGATCGCGTTCGACGAGGGCGACCTTCGCGCCCTTCACTGCCGCGTGAAGCGCGGCGACGTAACCGCCAGGGCCGCCGCCCAGGATCGCGATGTCGTACGTCGCCACTAGGAAAAGAGCCTAGGATCTTCAGATGCGTCACGCTCCAGTGGATGATCGACGTATCCGTACTTCGCGCGGTACCAGAGGTAGAGCGGGAGGAATGCGAAGCCGAGCCGCTCGTACTGCGCGACGTGGCGCAGCTCGTGTCGCCACAGCGCGGGCGTCGGTTGGACGTTCGAGACGATCACATGCCCGAACGTGATCGCGCCGAATCCGCGGCGCGTGAGGATGAGATTCGCGAGACCGCGGTCGCTCACGTAGAGGAAGCAGCCGTCGCGCCGTCGCGGCCACGCCAGCGAGAGCAGGCCGACCAGGTGACCGATCGGATCCGCGTGATGCGTGACGAGAAGCCGGCGGAGCTCGATGGCCTTAGGGAACGGTCGCGACGACCTCGTCGACCGCGGCGAGCACGCGCTCGCGCGTGGTGAAGGACGAGTCGAAGTGGAGCGTGAGGAGCTTCTCCTTGCGGTCGACGTCGACCGCGGCGACGCCCGGGATGTTCCTGCAGCCGGCGATGATGTGCTCCGCGCAGCTCTGGCAGATGAGCTCGAGGACATTCACGGTGACCTCACCGTCCGCGGCGTTCGCAAGGACCTGCACGGGCGGGAGATCGCGGGCCGCGGGCCGCGGTGCGGCAGCACACGCGCCGAGCAAAAGCGCGGACAAGACGAGAAGGCGAAGGCCCGAGCGCACGCTCACATTGTGCGCCCGGGCCTCCCGGTGAGTGACGAGCGTCAGCGGTCGACGCGCTCGTCCTGCAGCTCTTCCTTCACCTCGCCGAGCCTTTCCTTCAGCTTGCCCTTGGCCTGATCGACCTTGCCTCCGATTTCGGTCGACTTGTCGCCGCCGAGCTTGCCGACCTCCTCTTTGAGCTTGCCTTTGCCCTGATCGATCTTGCCTTCGATCCTGTCTTCCATTTCGGTACCTCCTTTGACCTCGCGCGTGCTGGTGGGCGTGACACGGACGCGCAAATCCGGTGCCGTCTTCTCGGGGGCCGGGGGGCGGAACCCCCCGATTCGCATCACGGATGTGTATCGAACGAGCAATTTCGCCACTCCCGCCGCCCTCCTATCGTCCCGGCCATGATCGCCTCGACCGATCGCATCAACGCACGGTTGCCCGCCGGATATCGCGCGCGCCCGTTCGCGGACACGGACCGCGAACCCTTGGTCGCGGAGCGCAACTCCTGGTTCGGCCCGATGGAACAGCGCGAGGCCGACGAGTGGCGCACGTGGGAGCGCATGGCGCCGGACGACACGCTCTATCGGATCACAGTCGAGGACGCCGGAGGTCGCGTGGTCGGCCTCGCGGATCTGAGCGCGGGCGGGATGATGCGCCACCCGGACGGCGCGCAACACGGAAGCGTCAGCGTCGCGCGCCGCGATCGCGGGCGAGGCATCGGGAGCGCGCTCCTCGAGACGATCGAGGACGAGGTCCGACGGCGAGGAGCGCCGCGGTTTCTTTCGGGCGCGAATGCGGCGCACCCCGACGCGCTCGCGTGGGCGGCGAAGCGCGGGTTCCGCGAGATCGGCCGTCGGATCGAGGCATATGTCAATCTCGCGAGCTTCGATCCGGCGTTTTTCGCGGCGCGCGTCGCCGAGGTCCGCAGGTCAGGCATCACGCTTCGTACGATCGGCGAAGCGCTCGACGGACTCGACGCCGACGGCCGCGAAGAGTTCGTCCGCGCGCTGTACGACGCTGAAGGGCCGATGTGGGACGACATTCCGCGGGCCGCCCCGGTGCCGCACCGGCCGTACGAGCCGTGGCGCCATTTGGGATTCGAGAGTGGTCAGCTCATCGCCGATGCTTCGATCGTCGCGTACGACGGCGACTCGATCGTTGGCCTCACCATGACCGGCAAGCGGCCGGGCCTGGATGCCGATACGTGGATGACCGGCACGGCGCGCGGATACCGCGGGCGCGGCCTGGCCATCGCGATGAAGGTCGAGGCTCTCGCGCGCGCGAAGGCGAGAGGCCTGCGCGCGCTGCTGACGACAAACGACGAGCCGAACAAGGCCATGCGCGGGATCAACGCGAAGCTCGGATACCAGGCGCTCCCGGCGCACGTGCAGCTGGAGAAGATCCTCTCGCGCTCGTGATCCCCCGCCTCGAGACGCTGCGTTCGCTCCCTGCGCCGCTCGCGATCCTGGCCGGGATGACGTTCGTCTCGAGTCTCGGGATCTCGATGATGCTCCCCCTTCTCCCGCTCTACGGGCTCGCGCTCGGGGCCTCACCGGTGCAGCTTGGACTCATGACGAGCGCCTTCGCGGTCGCGAACGCGGCCTCGCAGTTCGGGACCGGATTCCTGAACGACCGGTTCGGTCCGAAACGCTTCATCGCCGGGGGGATCGCCACCTACAGCGCCGCGAACGCGCTCATCGCCGCGGCACCCAACGCGAGCATCCTGATCGCGTTCCGCGCGGTCGCCGGATTCGGCGCCGGCGCGAACATCGTGGCAGCCCGGCTCTACATCTCGTACGTCGCCGACCGCGCCCGGCTGTCTTTCGCGAACAGCATCATCTCGGCGGCGAGCTCCGCGGGGAATGTCGCCGGTCCCGCGATCGGCGGGCTCCTCGCCGCCGCGTTCACGCTGCGCGCCCCGTTCCTGGCGGTCGCCGCGACGAGCGCGCTCGCCTTCGTCGCCGCGCTGTTCCTGCCACGGCCGCGCATCGCAGAGTCGCACGAAGCGGCACCGTCCGAGGGCGGCGCGTTCATCGACCGGCCGGTGCTCGTGCTGCTCATATCGAACTTCCTGATCAGCACCGCGTTCGGCGGCTGGATCACCAGTTACGCGCCATACGCGACCGAGCGCCTGGGCTGGACAACATTCGAGGTCGGGATCCTCTTCACGCTCTTCGCGATCGGCGACATCACGCTCGGCCCCTGGATCGGCCGTTTCGCCGACCGCACCGGCCGCAAGCGCATCGCCGTCGCGGCGGGGGTGCCGGTGGCGCTCTTCGGCATCGCCCTGGTTGCCGGCTTTCCCCGGCCGGCGCTCTACGCGACGGCGTACCTCGCCGGAGCGGGACTCACCGCGTTCTTCTCGTCCTGGTTTGCGCTCCTCACGCTCGCCGTGCCGGCAGTCCGCCGCGGCCGTGTCTTCGGCGTGGTGAGCGCGATCGGCAACGTCGGTACGGTCGCGGGCGCGCTGGGGGCGGCCGCGATCTGGCAGAACATCGACCTCGGGCTCGCACTGCTCCTCGCCTCGATGACCGCGCTGGCCGCGAGCCTGACGCTGACTCTCCTGCCTGGCGAACGGGAACCCGCCGGAAACCCCATAGCGCAGGTATCGCTTTAGCCTGCATCCCTTGGATACCGGCGATCCGGTCGGATCGATGCTCCTCCTCGGCGCGGCACTCTGCGTCCTCGCCGCGATGTACGTCGTCTGCTACACGTTCTTCATGGCGAACTGGGAGGGCTGGGAGTCGTGGCATGCGCGGACCGGCCTCGACGCCGACCGTGCCGAAGCGGAACGCCTGAAGCGACGCGGGCTGAAATAGAAAAAGAGGGAGGCCGAAGCCTCCCTCTTTCGTTTTCGGGAGTGTTTCAGTCCGCGGGCGTCGCTTCGGTCAGCATGCCGCGCTCTTCGCCACCGACCTCTGTCCAGATCTTGACGTTCTTTGGCTCCTTGAGGAACAACGTACCGACGACCACCGACATGAGCGCGACGATGATCACGTACGCCAGTCCGAGATAGACATTGCCGTTGATGTCCCCGGTCGTGTTCAGGTTGCGGAGGTCGAAGAGGCCGAGCCACGGCACGTAGCGCTTCTCGTCGGGGATCGTGGCGCCGACGAGACCCGTGTAGGTCAGCGGTAGCAGGCCGCCGAACCAGCCGTTCCCGAAGTGGTAGGGGATGGAGAGTGACGTGTAGCGGACCTTCGCGCGGAAGTACTCCACCAGGAACGCCGCGATGGGCCCGTAGACCATCGTCACGAAGATCACTTGGATCCAGATCAGGAACACCATGACCGGTACGTTCGGGTCCGACTTCGTGATGAGGCCGGTCGCATCGCGGGTGACGTTCGCGGCGTCGACCATCGCGTGGTAGATCGGAATGTACGTGACGGCCGCGATCAGGCAGCCCCCCAGGATGATGACCTTTCGGCCGATGCGGTCGGAGAGCCACCCGAACACGAGGAAGAACGGTGTTCCGAGCGCCACCGCCCAAAGCATGATCGGGTAAGCCTGCTGGAACGAGAACTTGAGGTACGTGCCCATGAAGAAGTTCGCCTGGAACTGGCCCTGGTACCAGACCACACCCTGACCTGCGGTGAGGCCGATGAGCACGAGCAAGATCGTGCCGATCTTCCGGCCGCTGAAGCTCTCCGAAGCCCAGTTGCC
>MNEO01000011.1 GCA_001917735.1 Chloroflexi bacterium 13_1_40CM_68_21 | reverse complement strand
GGCGAGCGGCGCGCGGGAACGAAGATGATCCGATCGAGCCCGAGCTCCTCGAGCGCGGCATTCGCGATCGCGAGATGACCGACGTGCACCGGATCGAACGTTCCGCCGAAGACGCCGACACGCGTCACCGCTCCTCGCCTTTCTCTCGCCATTCCATCTCGAGCGTGCCGATACGAACGGTGTCGCCCTCCTTCGCACCGAGCGAGCGGAGCTCGCGCTCGATGCCGCTTCGCAGCAGATGGCGCTGGAAGTAGGCCGCGGCGTCGGGACTTTCCCAATCGATGCCCGACGCGAGCCGCTCGACACGATCGCCCTGGACGCGAAACGCCTCGCCCTCGCGTGTCACTTGCCAGTCACGGGCGCCGCCGGCGAACGCGATGCGGCGCTCGCGCGGGGCGGCCGACGTCGCGGCGATCTCGCGCGGCGGGCAGCGCTCGAAGATCCGCCGCAGCAAGGCGTCGGTGCCGTCGCGAGCCGCGGCCGAGATCGCGAGGCTCTCTACTCCGCGCGCGCGGAGCGAGGAGGCGAGCCGCGGCGCCGCCTCGCGCGCTTCGGGAAGATCGATCTTGTTGAGTGCGACGAGCTGCGGCCGCTCATCGAGTCCGTGGCCGTAGCTTCGGAGCTCCTCGTCGATCGTCGCGATATCCGCGAGCGGATCCGGCCGCGACGCGTCGACGACATGCACCAGGAGCCGCGTGCGCTCGACGTGACGCAGGAATTCCTCACCGAGTCCCACACCGCGACTCGCGCCCTCGATCAGACCGGGGATATCAGCGATCACGAGCTCGCGATCATCGAACCGCGCGACCCCGAGGTTCGGGACCAGTGTCGTGAACGGGTAATCGGCGATCTTTGGTCGCGCGCTTGTCAGCGCCGCCAGGAGAGTGGACTTTCCCGCGTTGGGCATCCCCGCGAGTCCGACGTCGGCGAGGAGCTTGAGCTCGAGGTCGATCTCGCGTCGCTCGCCTTTGCCACCGTCCTCCGCGATCCGCGGCGCTCGTCGTGTGCTCGTCGCGAAGCGCGCGTTACCTCTCCCGCCGGTGCCGCCACGCGCGACGATAAGCTCCGTTCCCGGGGCGACGAGATCGGCGACGGTCTGGCCCGTTGCTCGGTCGATCACGAGCGTGCCGGGCGGCACCGCGAGCACGCGATCCGCACCGGAGCGCCCGGTGCTGTTCCTCCCCGCGCCCGGCCGTCCGGGCTCCGCGCTGACCTCGTTCGTAAAGCGGAAATCGGACAGCGTCCCGAGCTGCGGATCGACGCGCAGGACGACGTCGCCGCCCTTTCCGCCGTCCCCTCCGTCGGGGCCCCCGCGCGGTACGTGGGCCTCGCGGCGGAAGGAGATCACGCCGCGGCCGCCGTCGCCTCCCTTCACGACCAACCGGGCGCGATCGAGGAACACCGCTAGACCTGAACGAGCGGGTGGGGCAGCGCCGCGATGCGCAGATGGGACGCGTCCGCGCGAACGCGCTCGAGCGCGCGCTCCATTCCGAAAAGCGCATCGGTCGTGCGCACGAGACGGAGGGCGCGCTGAGGATCGGCAGCGAGGCTTCGGAGAAGGAGCGCGCTTCCCTCGGGTAGCTCGCCGGCGAGTGCGACGATCGCGTCAAGCTCCACTTCGCGATCGGTGAGACCCGGCAGCACGAGAAGCGCGATGGCGATAGCGATCTTGTGCGAGATCGCCTCCGCGATGGAGGCGCGCACGTCGGTGAGGCGATAGCCGTCGGGCCGGTGGAGCACCTCGTATGTCTCCGCGCGCGCCGACGCGATGCGGAACGTCACCGAATCCAGTCCTGCCTCGCACGAACGCCGGAGCGCGACCGGAAGCGAACCGTTCGTCTCGAGATGCACCGCGCCCCGCGCTGTTCGCGTGCGGATGGCGGCGATCGCGGCCTCGACGACCCGCGCCTCGAGCAGCGGTTCGCCCTCGCACGCGCGGCCGAACGCAACGAGGCGGCCGCCGCCCTCAAGGTGCGCGACCGCGAGATCCGCGATCTCCGGCACGGTCGGACGAAAGGCCGCGGGCTCGGTCGGCGAAGCGTCGCCGTCGTCGTGCAGGGCGATCACCGCGGGCGGATGCTCGTTGGCCGGCGCGGCCACCGGAAGCGCGCAGTCATGAGCGTGAAAGAACGCGTTCGCCGCGGCGCGGCAGCGGTACTCTCTCGCGCAACGCGCGAGCTGGCGGACGATCCGGCTCGATGGACGATCGCGGAGTGACGCGTTCACTCGCGCTTGCAGATCCGGGGCCCCACGCGCATCCGCGCCGGCGCTTGCCTCGATGGCCGCCGCGGCGACGACGAGATCGCCGTTCGCGTCGGCGCCTACGGCCGCGTAAGCGCGTGGCGGCAGCGCCGCCGCGCCGGGGTCCTCCGCGTACGCGGGAAGGCCGATGCGGAGATGCCCGAGAGGAAGGAGCGCGCCGACCGCCCAGCGCCCACCGCCGAGCGGGCGGGGTCGCCCCGAACGATCGAGGCCTATGGCGTCGCGGTCGGAGAGCGCCACGACCTCCGTTCCGGGGGGAAGCGGTGTCGCGTGAGCGAGCGGCTTGTCGAACGCGCCGTCGGACATGGCCGCGCCCCAGTCCGCAGCGAGGACGATGCGGCCGGAGCGATCGCTGTGTACCGCGCTGAACACGAAGCGAGGATAGGTCGAGCGACGAGCGGTTTATCCGGCGCTAAGCGGGGCGCGGCTAGAGCGTTGCTATTGGCTGAGGCAGCTCACGAACTGGTTGCCGAGCTTGCATTCCCAGTGGACGTGAGGACCGGTGGTGACCCCGGTGAGGCCGATCGTGGCGATGATCTGCCCGCGGCTCACCTGGGCGCCGACCTCCACGAAAACGTGACTCGCGTGGTAGAAGCAAGACGTCAGGTTGCCGCCGTGCTGGACACAGACGCGGAGTCCGCCGACCGGGACCCAGCCAGTGGCAGTGACGACGCCATCGTCGTCAGCGCCAAGTCCGGTCCCGTAGGGAGCGGCGACATCGACTCCCGTGTGGCCCCACCAGAAGTACTGCGTGATGACGCCGCCGACCGGCCAGGAAAGACCGCCAGTCCGAGCCGGTACGGAGTTCGGGGGCGCGGCCGCGAAGACATCGCGCTGCACGCGCTCGGGCGCCTGCAGCGCGGGCAGTGCCGCCCCGCGCACGAAGATGAGCTGACCTGGCGCGAAGTGCTCGGGCTCGAAGTAGACGCGGTTGTAGGCCATGATCACCGACGGGTCGACCTTGAACTTCGCGGCGACCGTGTCGACGGAGTCCCCGTCCTTGACTGTGTAGAGCGCTCCTTCGGCCGGCGGAATGATGAGCTTCTGGCCGAGTTGGAGCGAGTGCGCATCGGTGATGCCATTCGCGAACGCGATGGATTCGACGGAGACGTCGTAGTAATTCGCCATCGTCGCGAGCGTGTCGCCTTCGTGGATCGTGACCTCTTGGATCGGATTGGCGCCCGTTGCGGCGACGGTCACCGGGTTGCGGCTCGCCGCGATGGATCCACGAGCGACCGGCTGGGCTCGCGAGGAATCCGCTGCGGTGACAGCCGTAGCCACGATCGGAGTGCCGACCGTCGTGCTCGCACGCGAAGCCGCGGTCGCCGCGAAGGGAAGAGACAGCACGAGCACGGCGACCGACGTGTTGAGCGCCAAACGAAGCCCGCGCACGCCGACGAGACCTGCGAGATATGCGGTCGCGCCCTCGGCAAAGACGAAGGCCAGCCCGCGTGCGCGCCCTCCAAAGAGCCGGAGACGTCGCTGGAGATTCCGCTTAGGGCTAGGTGTGGCCTGTGAACGACGCGCGGTCTGTCCCAACCCTTGCGGTTCCTCCCTGTATCGGAATGCGGCCACGATGCGGCCGGTGTGCGTCACTACCGTCCCTTCGCTCACCACATCGACCCCTTCTGGTCGATCTCCCGACGGCGTGACTGTACTAATTGCGTACTGACCGTCTCTTTGGGAGGAATGCACCGTAACCCGGGGGCAACGGATGTGTCAACCGCACAACGGGTAGCACCAAGCAAGGCGTCGGTCTAGATCCGGTGTCGGCCGCGGTTTGCTCGCGCGAGTACCCCTACGTACGCTTCTTTCGGTGCCCGACTACAGCCTTTCGTACCTCTACGTCTTCGCGTTTCTCGTCGCAGGAGCCCTCTTCGTTACTGTCCTGCTGACCATCGCGAGGCTCGTCGCCCCGAAGAAGCCCACTCCTGAAAAGCTGCGCACGTACGAATCGGGCGAGGAGCCGATCGGGCAGGCCTGGGGTCGCTATCCGACGCACTTCTACGTGTTCGCCTTGCTCTTCGTGGTGTTCGATGTCGAGGTGATCTTCCTCTTTCCGTGGGCCGTGCTCTTCCGTCAGCTTGGCGTCGCCGGGCTCGTCGAGGTGGTGGTGTTCATCGGGATCCTCGTCGTTGGCCTGTACTACGCCTGGAAGAAAGACGCGTTGAATTGGTACTGAGCGCGCCGCGGCCGCGAGCCGACCTCGCCGCCATACGCGAACAGGTCGCGTCGCAACTGGGCAACAAGGCACACGTCTCGACGCTCCACGACATGCTCGTCATCGACGTCGATCGCGACCGGCTCGTCGAAGTCGCGACGTTCCTGCGTGACGATCCGCGCACGCGGTGCGATCTCTACTCCGTGAACGCCGGGGTGGACACGGGTGCCGAGCTGCGCTCGGTGACGTTCGTCCGTGGGACGGCCACGAAGATCTTCGCGATGCTACGAACGAGCTGCACCGAGCTCGATCCGCACATCCCATCGCTCGTCGGCGTCTGGGAAGGGGCGAACTGGTGCGAGCGCGAGACCTACGACATGTTCGGCATCGAGTTCGACGGGCATCCCGATCTCCGGCGGATCTTCCTCGAGGAGAGCTTCCCCGGACACCCGCTCCGCAAGTCGTTCCTCCCTCCGCGTAGCGACGCGCGCGGAGGGTAACGGTGCCCGTCGGGCCCTTCGGCATCGATCCGCTCATCTGGGCACCGCTCCGCCTTGTCATCGCCGTCGCGCTCGCGATCTTCCTCGTGCTGAACGGCGCGCTGCTTCAGATCTATCTGGAGCGAAAGATCCAGGCGATCATCCAGGACCGCCTAGGGCCGTACCACGTCGGCCCGTTCGGATTACTCCAGACGTTCGCGGACGCGCTCAAGCTCATCGCCAAAGAGGACGTGCGCGCGCGCGCGACCGATGGCTGGTTCTTCGTCGCCGCACCGGCCCTCGTCTTCTGCCCGATGCTCGCCTCCTGGCTCGTGCTGCCGTTCGCGAAGGACATCGTCGGCGCTGACCTCAACATCGGACTCCTCTATCTGACGACCCTCGGCTCGATGACCGTGCTCGGAATCGTCATCGCCGGCTGGGCCTCGAACAACAAATACGCTCTCGTGGGTGGCCTCCGCTCCGCGGGCCAGCTGATCTCCTATGAGATCCCGCAGATCCTTGCGCTCGTCTCGGTCGCTCTGGTCGTGGGATCGCTTTCGATGATCGACATCACCCGGTCGCAGCCCGGCCCGCTCGTGAACGTGCTGGTGCTGCCGTTCTCATTCCTCATCTACTTCATCGCCGCGCTCGCCGAGACGAACCGCACGCCCTTCGATCTCCCAGAGGCGGAGTCCGAGCTCGTCGCGGGCTGGCTGACCGAGTACTCCGGGATGCGCTGGGGCACGATGCTCGCGCTCTCGGAGTACGGGAACGTGACCGTGGTGTCCTCGATCGTGACCACGCTCTGGTTCGGTGGCTGGCAGGGTCCCGGCGTCGACGCCCTCCCACTCCTCGGGGTCGTGTGGTTCACGCTCAAGGTCTACGGAGTCATCGTGGTCATGATGTGGATCCGCGCGACGCTGCCGCGGTTGCGCATCGATCAGCTCATGAGCTTCTGCTGGCTGGGCCTCATCCCGATGGCCCTCCTGAACATCCTGCTCGTGGCCGTCCTGGCGCTCGCCTTCCCGGATACGAAGATCCCAATCGCGATCGCCAGCTGGCTGCTCGTCGTCGCGTTCATCGCCGGCGTCCCGTTCGTTCAGCGGCGGCGCCTTGCCCTGCTGCGCGCCCGAGCTCGCGCGTCGGCGTCGGCCGTCCGCGCGGCGAGCTAGGCCGCCCGCATGGGATTCGATTTCGTCGAGCCCCTGATCTTCGCGGTGCTCGCCGTCGGAGTCATCGGCGCGGGCGCTGCGGTCGTGCTTCTCAATCGCATCACGGCCTCGGCGCTCCTCATGGCGCTCAGCTTCCTGTGCATGGCCGGGATGTTCGTGCTGCTCGGCGCCGAGACGATCGCCGCCTTTCAGGTCCTGATCTACGTCGGCGCGATCACGGTCCTCATCATCTTCGGTGTCCAGTTCACGAAGCAGGGCGGCGACCGGTCGTACGCGCTCTTCTTCCAGAAGCAGTACCCACTGGCCGTGGCGCTCGTCGCGGCCGTGGCGATCCCGGTGGTGCTCTTCGCCTTCTCGTTCAACGCTCCGGCAGCCCAGCCGGGAGGCGGGGACATCCGTCCGCTCGCGACGAGCATCTTCACGGACTTCGCGTTCGCATTTGAGATCGCATCGGTGCTGCTCCTTGCCGCGATGGTCGGCGCGATCGTCCTGACCCAACGCGACGATCCCGAAGAGGCGGCGAGGCAGCGCCGGTGATCCCGCTCAGCTACTACCTCGCGGTCTCGGCCGGTCTCTTCTTCATCGGCTGCGCCGGCGTGCTTACTCGGCGGAACGCGGTGGTGATCCTCATGTGCGTCGAGCTCATGCTGAACGCCGCGAACCTGGCGCTCGTCGCGTTCTCGAGACGCTTCGGCGCGCTCGACGAGCGCGGGAGCGTGTTCGTGATCTTCGTGTTCGTCATCGCCGCCGCGGAGGTCGCCGTGGGCCTCGCCATCGTGCTCTCGGCCTATCGGAACCGGCCGGTCATCGACGTCGACGAGATCCACCAAATGAAGGGATGAGCTCCCGTTGATCTCACTCGTCTGGCTCATTCCGGCGTTCCCGCTGGCCGCGTTCCTGATCAACGGACTCTTTGGGCGGCGCTGGCTTCAGGCCTGGACCGGGGTGATCGCCTCGGTCGCCGTTGGGCTCTCGGCAGTCCTCTCTATCGGGGTCTTCCTCGAGGTCCTCGGCGGAAAACAGCAGACGGTCGTCGAGCTCTATCGCTGGATCGGCGTCGGCGACTTCTCGATAAACGTCGGCGCCCTGATCGATCCCTTGTCCGCGGTCATGCTGCTCGTGGTCACGGTCGTCTCTTTCCTCATCTTCGTGTACGCGAACGGGTACATGGCCGACGACCGCGGCCTCTGGCGGTTCTTCACCTGGATGTCGCTCTTCGTCTTCGCGATGCTCATCCTGGTCATGGCCGACAACTACCTCCTGATGTTCGTGGGCTGGGAGGGGGTCGGTCTCTGCAGCTACCTGCTCATCGGGTTCTGGTTCGAGCGGCCGGAGCCGTATCTCGCCGCGAAGAAGGCGTTCGTGATGAACCGGATCGGGGACTGGGGCTACACGATCGGGATCATCACCATCTTCCTAGTCTTCGGTTCGATGAAGTTCCTCGACGTGTTCACGCGCCTCGAGACGAGCTCGATGGCACAGGGCCCGCTTACGCTCATTTGCATCGCGCTGTTCTTCGGCGCGACCGGCAAGTCGGCGCAGCTGCCGCTCTACTCGTGGCTTCCCGATGCCATGGAAGGTCCGACGCCGGTGTCGGCGCTCATCCACGCGGCGACGATGGTCACGTCGGGCGTCTACCTCGTGGCGCGCTCGATGCCGCTTTTTGTCGCGGCCGGCTCATCGCTCGAGGTCGTGGGCATCGTGGGCGCGGTCACCGCGATCTTCGCGG
The DNA here is from genome assembly GCA_001917735.1 of Chloroflexi bacterium 13_1_40CM_68_21. The sequence continues at coordinate 2,814 of MNEO01000011.1, read as the reverse complement.
CGACCATCGCGCTCGTGCAGTTCGACATCAAGCGCGTCATGGCCTACTCGACGGTGAGCCAGCTCGGCTACATGTTCCTCGCGCTCGGCGTCGGCGCACCGGCCGCGGCGATCTTCCACCTTGCGACGCACGCGTTTTTCAAAGCGCTCCTCTTCCTGGGGTCAGGATCCGTGATCCACGGCCTCGCCGGCGAGCAGGACATGCGCAAGATGGGCGGCCTGCGCCGCAAGATGCCGGTGACCTTCTGGACCATGCTGATCGCCGGCGGCGCGCTCGCGGCGCTGCCGCCGCTCGCCGGGTTCTGGTCGAAGGACGAGATCGTCGCGGCGGCGTTCGTCAACGGTCATTTCATCCTCTACGCGATCGGGATCGTCACGGCGGTCCTCACCGCTTTCTACGTCACGCGAGCCCTCTGGATGACCTTCTACGGAGAGCCGCGTGACCACCACCTCTATGAGCACGCGCACGAGTCGCCGACGGTGATGACGCTGCCGCTCATCCTGCTCGCCGTCGGCACCGCTGTGCTCGGCGTCGCGATCGGCTTCCCCCCAGAGCAGGGATTCATTCACCGCTTCCTCGACCCGGTCGTCGAAGCCGCCCGCGCCCCCGAGCGAGCGCCGGAGCTCGCGACCATCCTCCTCCTCGCGGTCGTGTCCGTGGCGGCGGGCGTCGTCGGCATCGGGATCGGGGTGTTGATGTACGTCCGCCACCGTCCCGATCCGGCCGCCGTCGCGCGAGCCGCGGGCCCGCTCTACCGGCTACTCGTCAACAAGTACTACATCGACGAGCTCTACGACCATCGCATCGTGGATCTGGCGCGCGCCGTCGCCGGCGCGTCATTCGCGTTCGACATCCACATCATCGACGGGCTCGCGAACCGGCTTGGCTGGGCGCTCGCGATGGGGGGCCAGGGCCTTCGGCGCGTCCAGACCGGCGTCGTCGGGAACTACGCGCTCACCATCATGGCCGGCCTGCTGCTGACGCTCGTCGCCTACGGCGGCTACGCGGCCGGGATCTTTGGCCGATGACGCATCTGCTCTCGCTCCTCATCGTGATCCCGCTCGCGGGACTCATTCCACTCTTCATCTTCCGCCGAGACAGTGCGGCGGTGAAGCAGGTCGCGATCACGACGACCGCCGTGGAGCTCGCGATCTCTGTCTGGATGCTCACGCAGTTCAAGGTCGGCGAGCCGGGCTTCCAGCTGGTCGAACGCGTCGACTGGTTACCCAGCCTCGGGATCAGCTACCTGGTCGGCGTCGATGGGATCTCGGTGCTGCTCGTCCCGATGACCACGCTGCTCACGTTCGTGTCGGTGCTCTATTCGAGCGGTGGCGCGATCAAGACGCGCATCACCGAGTACATGACCGCGTTCCTTCTGCTCGAGGTGGGCATGGTGGGCGTCTTCGTGGCGCTCGATCTCTTCCTCTTTTACATCTTCTTCGAGCTGATGCTCGTGCCGATGTACCTCATCATCGGGATCTGGGGCGGGCCGCGCCGGATCTACGCGACTCTCAAGTTCGTCCTCTTCACGCTGGCGGGCTCGCTCGTGATGCTCGTGGGCATCGTCGCCGTCTACATCGCGTCCGCCGATGCATCCGGGTCGCGGACGCTGTCACTCCCCGACCTCCTCGAGCTTCGCGGGCGCTTCTCTGCTGATTTCCAGTTCTGGGTGTTCCTGGCCTTCGCGCTCGCCTTCGCGATCAAGCTGCCGATGGTTCCGTTCCATACCTGGCTGCCGGACGCGCATGTCGAGGCGCCGACGGCGGGGTCCATCGTGCTCGCCGGTGTCCTGCTGAAGGCGGGCGGATACGGCTTCCTCCGATTTGGGCTCCCGCTCTTCCCGTTCGGGGTGCAGGCGTGGTTGCCGCTCCTCATCCTGCTGTCGGTGGTCGCCATCCTCTACGGCGCGATCGTCTCCGCGGTCCAGAAGGACCTCAAGAAGCTTGTGGCGTACTCATCCGTCGCGCACATGGGCTTCGTCACCCTCGGGATCTTCGTCTTGAACCTCCAGGGTGGCGTGGGCGCGGTGCTGCAGATGCTCAACCACGGCTTCGTGACAGGCGCGCTGTTCCTCTTGGTCGGGATCCAGTACGAGAAGACCCACCGGCGCATGATCGCGGACCTCGGCGGACTTGCGAATATGTGGCCGCTTTTCACCGCTCTCTTTGGCGTCTTCGTCCTTGCCTCGATGGGGCTGCCCGGGCTCAACGGCTTCGTCGGCGAGTTCCTCGTGCTGCTCGGGACGTTCAAGTTCTCGGGCGTTCCGCTCGGCGGACTCTTCTGGGGACCGCTCGCGGCAATCGGCGTGATCCTCGCCGCCGTCTACCTACTCTGGATGTTCCAGCGCGTGATGTACGGGCCGGTCCGCGACGCATATCGCGCGCTGCCTGACATGACGCCCCTCGAGGTCGCGTGTGCTCTGCCGCTCGTGCTGCTCACGGTCCTTCTCGGCGTGCTCCCGCAGCCCTTCATCGCGTACATCGAGCCATCGCTCGACCGGGTGATCCGTCTCGCCACCGATCCCGCGTTCACGGTATTGGCCTCTAAGTGACCGACGTCACCGCCGTCTATCCGGAGATCATCGTCACGGCGGTCGCGATGCTCGTTCTCGTCGTCGACGCGCTGCTCGATCGTCGCCGCACGTCGCCTGCGCTGCCGATCATCACGATCGCCGGGCTCCTGGTCGCGCTGGCTTCGGTCTTCTACGACGTGCCGGCCGGGCAGTACTTCCGCGGCTTCGTGACGGTCGACGCGTTCACCACGTTCTTCCGAGCGGTCTTCATCGTGCTCGCGATCTTCGCCGCGGCGGTCTCT
>MNEO01000039.1 GCA_001917735.1 Chloroflexi bacterium 13_1_40CM_68_21 | reverse complement strand
GGGTCGGCACGCGGATGGCTGGGAGGACACCCCGTACGTCGATGCGGCGGTTCATACGGCGAAGCGCCAAGCGGTCCTTTGGAGAGGCGCCGGCCTGAAGGAATCTGCGCCAAAAATCCACGAACGCTGGATCGTCGGCTGTCGCTCCGAGCCACCGGCGCCAGTCGGGATCGCCGAAGTCCTCCTCGAACCCGCGGGCCTCCGCCGTTCGCCAAGCCTCCTCGAATTCTTCTTCGGTCTTGCCCCAGGGCCATTCCGGTGCCCAGGCGTACCGCGGTGGCGCACCCCAAAGCAGAAGCGACCGCGTGCGGTTGGGAAAAGTCGCCGCGAAGAGCATGGCCATCGAGCCGCCCTCCGAGACCCCGAAGACGTGCGCGCGCTCGCTCCCGGCCGCGTCCATGACCGCGCGGATGTCGTCGATGCGCTCCTCGAGCGTCGAGACGTGGTCCACACGGTCGGACAGTCCTGTCCCGCGCTTATCGAGAATGATCAACCGGCTGAACGTCGCGAGCCGCTCGAAGATGCGTACGAACTCCGGCGACTCCCACACCAGGCCGAGATGCGACGACGCGCCCGAGGTCCAGACAAGGTCGGCGGGTCCGGTGCCAAGCACCTGGTAGGCGATGTTGAGATCGCCGCTTCTCGCGTAATGCACCCGCGGCGGCATCGGGTGATTCTGCTCCCTAGGGGAAGATTCCCCTCTTGGTGATCGCGCCGGCGACGCGCTCGACCGCGACGATAAACGCGGCCTCACGTGGCGGACATTCATACGCCTTCGCTTTGGCGAGGACGAGCTCCATCGCGCGGCGCATGTAGATCTCGAGCCGCTTCTCCACCTCCTCGAGCTCCCAGTAGAACTGCGCGCGGCTCTGCACCCACTCGAAGTACGAGACGACCACTCCACCGGCGTTGGCGAGGATGTCCGGAACGATGAGCACGCCGCGCCCGGCGAGCAGCCGGTCGGCTTCCGCGGTGACCGGACCGTTCGCGCCCTCCACGATGATCGGCGCGCGGATCTCGTGCGCGTTCTCGCGCGTGATCTGACCCTCGAGAGCCGCCGGGACAAGCACGTCGACGTCCATGGCGAGGAGCTCGGCGTTCGAGATGCGCGTGACGCCCGCGAGGCCTTCGAGCGTGCGCGACGGGTTTCGCCGCACGTGCTCGATTGCTCGCGCGATGTCGATGCCATCGGGGGCGGTATAGCCGCCACTCACGTCCGAGATCGCGACGATCCGGCAGCCCGCCGCCGCGAGCGACTTCGCGGTGACGCTGCCCACGTTGCCGAAGCCCTGGATCGCGACCCGCGTCTCCTGCGGGTCCTTCCCCTCGCGGCGCAGCACCTCGAGCGTCACGAACGCCACGCCGCGTCCGGTCGCCTCGGTTCTTCCGCGCGAGCCGCCCAGGTCGACGGGCTTGCCTGTCACGACCTCGGGCGAGTGCTTCCCGGTCATCATCGTCACGGTGTCGACGATCCACGCCATCGTCTGCTCGTCGGTGTTCACGTCGGGCGCCGGGATGTCCTGTTCCGGCCCGATGATCGGAAGGATCGCGGCGGTGTACCGCTTGGTGAGCCGCTGCACCTCGTTGGTCGAGAGCTTCCGCGGGTCGACCGCGACCCCGCCCTTTGCCCCGCCCAGCGGGAGGTCGGTGACCGCGCACTTGAAGGTCATCAGCATCGCCAGGCCCTGGACCTCTTCGAGGGTGACACCAGGGTGGAATCGGATCCCGCCCTTGCCGGGGCCGCGCGCGGTTGAATGCTGAACGCGATAGCCGGTGAAGACCTCGAGATGCCCGTCGTCCATCGTGACCGGCAGCGCGACGATCAGGGTGCGCTCGGCCTGACGCAGGAAGCGGTGCATGCCGGGGTCCAACGCGATGGCCTTGGCGGCGCGATCGAGCGACACGAGCGCGGACTCGAGCAGCAGGGTGCCCGGGTTGGCGGCACTGGGCATCTTGAGCACGGTCATGCGAAGGCCTTCGCGACCATCATCCCCACGAGGGCCGCAGACTAGCAGCCGTGAGCGACGCGGACACCACGTACATGCGCCGTGCCCTCCGGCTCGCGGCGCGCGCCGCCGGGCGGACCAGCCCGAACCCGCTGGTCGGCGCGGTCCTGGTGCGCGACGATCGAGTGATCGGCGAGGGCTACCACCACGCGGCGGGCGAGCCGCACGCCGAGGTCAACGCGCTGCGCAAGGCGGGCGATGCCCGAGGCGCGACGCTTTACGTCAACCTCGAGCCATGCACGCACCAGGGGCGCACGCCGCCGTGCGTCGACGCGATCGAGGAAGCCGGCGTCGCGCGCGTCGTCGTGGCGATGCGCGACGTGGATCCCCGCAATGACGGGAAGGGGATTCGCGCGCTGCGCGCGGCTGGCATCGCGGTCGAGGAGGGTCTGCTCCGTGAAGAGGCCGAGCGTCTCAACGCCGGGTTCGTCTCGCGCATCACTCGCGGTCGGCCATTCGTGCTCGTGAAGCTTGCCGCGACGGTCGACGGGCGCGTCGCGGTGAAGGGCCGGCGCTACCTCTCAGGGAAGGCCGCGCTCCGTGAGGTCCACCGCTTGCGCGATCGATTCGACGCGGTGCTCGTCGGCATCGGCACCGTCCTCGCCGACGATCCGGCGCTGACCGTGAGAGAGGTCAAGGGCCGCGATCCGCTTCGGGTCATCGTCGACGCCGACGCGCGCACCCCGCCCGGGGCGAAGGTCGTTCGCGCGAAGGACCCCCAGCACACCGTCATCTTCGTGGCGCGGGACGCGGAGGCGCGACGAACGAATCGGCTGCGCGAGGCCGGTGTGCTGCTCGCGACGGTGCCGCGCGCGGACGGAGGACTCGACCTTGGCGCGGTGCTGCGGTGGCTCGGCGAGCACGGCGTGAACACGGTCCTGAGCGAGGCCGGTCCGCATGTCGCGGGGTCGCTCGTCCGATCACGTCTCGCGGACCGGCTCCTGCTTCTGTTCTCCCCCCTCGCCGGGGGCGACGGGCCGCCCGCGCTCGAGGGTGTGACGTCCGCGAGCGAACTGAAGGATGTCCGAATTCGAAAGCTTGGCGATGATCTGGCCATTGAAGGATCGTTGGAGGTCTGAGGGGGCATAGCCCCCTCAACTGTGTTCACCGGGATCGTCGAAGAGATCGGCACGGTCCGGCACGCTGGAACGAGCGCGTCGGGCATGCGCCTCGAGATCGCGTCGTCGCGAGTTGTCGAAGATCTTGCCGTCGACTCGAGCGTGAACGTCGCCGGCGCGTGCCTGACCGTCGTACAGCGGGACGACCACGGCTTCGCGGTCGATCTCGTCCGGGAGACGCTCGACCGTACGACGCTCGGGAGCGCGCTGCGCGGCACGCGCGTGAACCTCGAGCGCGCGGCCACGCCCACGACGGCGCTCGGCGGGCACTTCGTGCAGGGACATGTCGACGCGACGACCAAGCTCCTCTCGCGAAAGGAGGAGGGCGGCGGGGCCGCCCGGCTCCGCTTCGCACTTCCGAAGGGCCTCTCGCGATACGTCGTGCCGAAGGGCTTCATCGCGATCGATGGCGTGTCGTTGACCATCGCCGCCCTTGGCAAGAGCTATATCGACATCGCGCTCATCCCCCATACCGCCGAGCGGACGACCCTCGGCGCGCTGCGTGCGGGCGAGCCGGCCAATCTCGAGGCCGACGTGCTCGCGAAATATGTGCAGCGCCTGCTCGGGAAGAGCTGACGGCGAAATACACTTGATGCGATGAGGGGCTCGCCGAAGAACTTGCCGACGCGACCAAAGGCGGTCGCACCGCGAGGCGTGTTCGCGACGGTCACCGAAGCGATCGACGACATCAAGCGGGGCCGGATGGTGATCGTCGTCGACGACGAGGACCGCGAGAACGAGGGCGACCTCACGATCGCGGCGCAGCTCTGCACACCCGAGGACGTCGCGTTCATCCGCAAGTACGCAAGCGGCGTGATCTGCGTGCCCATGACCGGCGAACGGCTGGACGCCCTCGACCTGCCGCAGATGGTCACGCGCAACGAGGCACGGCTCGGCACAGCGTTCACGGTGAGCGTTGACGCCCGCGAGGGCGTCACCACCGGCATCAGCGCGGCCGATCGGGCGCGAACGATCCGGCTCCTCGCGGATCCGTCGACGCGACCGCACGACTTCGTGAAGCCCGGTCACATCTTCCCCCTCAAGGCGCGCGAAGGTGGTGTGCTGGTGCGGGCGGGGCAGACCGAGGCGGCGGTCGACCTCTGCCGCATGGCCGGCCTGGCGCCGGTCGGGGTCATCTGCGAGATCACGAACCCCGACGGTTCGATGGCGCGCCTTCCTGAGCTCAAGCGCTTCGCGAAGCGCCACGGTCTGAGGCTCATCACGGTGAAGGAGCTCATCGCTCACCGCCTGTCCCAGGAGCGACTCGTCGAGCGCATCGCGACCGCGAAGCTTCCGACGGAATACGGGGAGTTCACCGTGCACGGGTACCGCGCGCGCTTCGGCAACACCGAAGCCGAGCACGTCGCTCTCACGCTTGGCGACGTCGCGAACGGGGAGCCGGTGCTCGTCCGCGTTCACGACGAGTGCTTGACCGGCGACACGTTCCGCTCGGTGCGCTGCGATTGCGGCGAACAGCTCGAGATGGCGCTCAAGCGGATCGCGAAAGAGGGCCGCGGCGTCCTCCTCTATCTACGTCAGGAGGGTCGAGGCATCGGTCTGATGAACAAGCTTCGGGCGTACGCGCTGCAGGATCAGGGGCTCGACACGGTCGAGGCCAACGAGCGGCTCGGGTTCAAGGCCGACGAGCGCGAGCGTGGCCTGGGCGTGCAGATCCTCCTGGACCTGGGCGTCCGCCGCGCGCGCATCCTCACGAACAATCCGCAGAAGCTCGTCCCGCTCTACGGCCTCGAGGTCGTCGAACGGATCCCGATCGAGGTCCCGCCTCGCGCCACAAATCGCGGGTACCTCGCGACGAAGCGGACCAAGCTTGGGCACCTGCTCACGGTGGTCGACGCGGACTCTTAAGGCGGGGCGGCACCCTCGCGCCACCGGGTGGCGGCGGTCAGAAGCTGTTTGTCGGTTCCACCGCGCAGGCGCGTGTCGAGCGTTGAGATCGGCGACTTGTTGGTGAAGCGGAAGACCACGGCGATCCCTTCGAAGTGCTGGATCGTCGGCGCGGGGACGGTCGTGATCTCGGTCACCGTGGTCCAAGGCCGATCTTCGTCGAAGAAAGGGATCTCGCGCATGAGGTGGAAGCCTCCGGGCTCGATCACGGTCTGCACGCGCGCGCTCGGCAGGCAGAGAACGATCGCCATGAGCAGGACCGCGGCGGACATCGCCGGGTTGAGGATGATCGACGCGAGACCGCGGCGCGCGAGCTCGATGTACCGACGCGGTTCTTCGTGCCAGCCACGGAGCGTGCCGCGCGCCCACGCGGTCGCCGCCTTTCCCATCGCAACACGCACCACTCCTGCGGCGAGCATCGCTGCCGCGGCGAACGACGCGAACAGGATGCGCGGATCGAATGAGGAAAGCGGCGAGTCGAGCAGATAGGCGCCCGCGGCGATCGGGGTGCGCGTCGCGATCGCGATGGCGTCAGGGAGAAGCGCCGTGACGGTCAGTCCGGCGAGCACGAATACCAGTCCGACGACCGTCGGGATGAGCGGGTCATCCTCGTCGTGGTAGTGGTCGCGAAGCGAGTCGGTCGCGTTCTGCAGCTGGAGGAACGCGCTTCCCGCGAGGTCCAGGCTGCCGCCACTCGCCTCTTTCACGACGAGCGCGAGCGGCCCCGCGAGTGTCGGCTCGGAGACGCCCTCGACCGGGATACCGAAGTTGACCGGTCTTCCGCCCTTCAACCGGACGGAGACGCGTCCGCGACGCGGCTTGATCTCCTTGACGTCCGTCCAAGCGACATCGATCGGCTCCTTGCCGTCGATACGGAAGCCGAGCTGCTCGAGCGTGATCTGAAGCTTCTTCTCGGGATAGCCCATGACCACCGGCCCTCTCAACAGAACGCCGCTCGGCGGTAGAAGGAATCGGGGCTTGGGGGGCGGCTTGACCCTCTCCGGTCTCGGCGCCCTCGGCGGCTTCGGCGCTTTCGCCGCCTTCTCGGCCTTCGGAGCCTTCTCGGCCTTCGGAGCCTTCTCGACCTTGGGCGGTTTTTCCTTCTTCTCTTTGCGCGGCTTTTCCTTCTTCTCCTGCCTCGGCGGCGCCTCGACAGCTGCCCGCGCGGTCGGCACGGCCGACGCGAGCGGTGGCAGCGGCGGCGGCGCCTCGCGGGTGGGCATTTCCGGCTGGCGAGGCGCGGCCGGCGGCGCGGAGTACGTCGGTGGCGCGTATGCCGGCGGCGGGGTCGGCGCCGTCGCAGGCGGTGGCGCGTAGGTCTCTGCAGGTTCGGTGAAGACGGAACGCGACTCGACCGGCTGAACCGGAGGCGCTTCAGCCGGCATGCCCGTGAACTTCCCCATCCCCGCGAAGATGTCGCCGGGGACAGCTGGGGCGCCGGGCGATGGCTCGGCGAACGGGTTGGGTACCGTCGATCCGGTGGGGGCCTCTACGGGACCCGCAGTCCCCGCGAGCAGCTGCTGCTGATGCTCGCGCCAGCCGGGCGGCGCGGGAACGAGCCCGAGCGCGACGAGCCGCGGATCGACTTCTTCGGTCATCTGGCTACCCGGGCAGAGCGCATTCGTGGGCTAGATTGCGCCTGTTGTCGATGGCTGGGAAGGCGCCCGCGCGAGTGAGAAACGGGTTTGTCGCGGCCCGCGTGGCACTCGTACGGGCCCGATGGAACGAAGAGGTCACTCGAGCCCTGGCGCAGGGGGCGCTGGAGCGCGCCCTGGCCGCTGGAGCGACTGTCGACGAGTTCGAGGTGGCGGGGTCGTTCGAGCTGGCGCCGGCGGTCTCCGCGCTCGCGCGGACCGGACGTTACGACGCCGTGGTACCGCTGGGCTGCCTGATACGCGGCGACACGCCGCACTTCGATGTGCTCGCGCATGCGGTCGCGCGCGCTCTCGCGGAGCTGGCCGCGTCGCTGCCGGTGGCGATCACATTCGGCGTGCTCACATGCGAGAGCATCGAGCAGGCACGCGCGCGCTCGGGCGCCGAGCGCAACGTCGGGGCCGAAGCCATGGACGCGGCGCTCGAGCTCGTCGCGCTCCGTCACGCGATCTCCGCGAGCGCACCGCGCGCCTCGCGCAGCGCGACGACCGCGCGATCGCGATCGACGCGAGTGAAGCGGAGACGTTCGCCCGGGAGTCGCTGAGCGACGAGGCCCAGGTCTGCCGCGATCACCGTTGCGATCAACGGATAGCCACCGGTCGTCTGGTGATCCGCGAGGAGGACGATGGGCGCGCCGCCCGACGGGACCTGTACGGCGCCTGCGACGACGCCACAGGTGAGGATCTCTCCCTCGCGCGCGACGATCCGCGACCCGCTTAGCCGCGCGCCCATGCGGTCGCTCGCGGGTTCTACCTGGAAGTCGCCCGAAAAGAACAGCGCCTGTGCCTCGTCCGTGAAACGCTCCGCATGTGGGCCTGTGATGGCACGTATCGTTCCGGTCTCGTAAACAGGGGGATGAAGCGATCGACCGGCACGCTCGGGGTCGACGCGGGCGTCGCCGAGGGCAAGCGCGTCACCCGGGCGCAGCGGTCGGCCGATCGCGGCAGGAAGATACGTCGCGCGGCTTCCGAGCGCCGGCTCTACCGCGACACCACCTGAGATCGCGAGGTACGCGAAGCGCGATCGCCCTCCCGCGATCACGGTGAGCCTGTCTCCGGCGCGCGCGAACGTGGCGGTCCAACCCGGGATGCGATCTCGGGCGCGGAGCGCGACGTCCCGACCCGTGACCGCGACGAGACGGCGATCGTCGCAGCTGAACGTGAACGGTGCGCCGACGATCTCGATCGCGGCGGCTCCCTGGTCGTTGCCGACGAGCGCTTGCGCCGCGGCGAACGCGAAGGGATCAGCCGGCCCAGCCGGCGGGACGCCGTCGCGAAGGTGTCCGAACCTGCCGCGGTCCTGCACGGTGGCGCGGAGTCCCGCCGCCTCGATCCGGATCACGTCGCGACGAACCGCACGCGGTCGCCGGGCCTGATCAACGTGGGGGGGTCGTTCGACGGGTCGAAGATTCTCCTGTCCGTGTGACCGATCAACCGCCACCCGCCGGGCGAATCGAGCGGGTAGACCGCGGTCTGTCCGTCGGCGATGGCGACCGCACCAGCCGGGACTCGCTCGCGAGGTCGCCCGAGGCGCGGGGCGACGATCCGAGGATCGAGGGTGCCGCAATACGCGAAACCGGGAAGGAACCCGAGGAAGTACGCGCGGTATTCGCGGCCGGAATGGAGCGCGACGAGCTCGTCGCGTGAAAGGTTGGACCGCGATGCGGTCTCGTCGAGGTCAGGCCCGTCGTACACCGTCGGGATATCGATCGAACGCCCCCGTGTGGCCGGCGCCGCGCGGAGCGATGACAGGATGCGTTCGGCCTCGCGCTCCGCGTCGCGGGGGTCGAGGCGCAGGGGATCGAACCGCAGTACGACCGAGGCGTACGCCGGCACCGACGGCCCGTGCCCGAGCGCATCCCACGCGTCCGCTACCGCGCGCGCCGCTGCGACAAGCGCATCGTCTATCCGATCACCGATCTGGACGAGGAGCGCGCTCTCTCCGAACGGACGGATCCGCGTGCTGTTCAGGACTTGAACGGCGCGACGTTCACGTTCGCGCCGCGAAGTGCCTCGCGCACCGCGCGGGCGATGTCCGCGGCGCCCGGTGTATCGCCATGGACGCAGAGCGTATCGACCTCGACCTTGAGGAAGGCCCCGTCCGCTGCGGTCACGCCTCCTTTGCGCACGAAGGAGAGCGCCTGAGCCGCGGCGTCAGACGGGTTGGTGACCAGCGCGCCGGCGAGCGTGCGCGAGCGGAGCGTTCCGTCGGACTCGTACGCACGGTCGACGAATCCCTCGCGCGCCACGCGCATACCCATTGCCCGAGCCTCCTGCCACATCGCCGAGCCGGGCGGTGCGAAAACGACGAGCTCGTGGCCGCCGGTAGCGGCCTGTATGCCGAACAGGATGTTGCGGGCGGTCGTCTCGTCGCGCTCCGACTGGTTGTAGAGGGCGCCGTGCGCCTTCACGTGCGTGACGCGCGCGCCCACGCGCGAAGCGATGCCGATGAGCGAGTCGAGCTGACGGCGGATCGACTCGATGAGCTCGCGCGGAGGCATCTCGAGCGGCACGCGACCGAATCGTTCTCGGTCGGGGTAGCCCGGATGCGCGCCGATGGCGACCTTGTTCTTCAGCGCGAGCTCGACGGCGGTACGCATCGTGTTCTCGTTGCCGGCGTGTCCGCCGCACGCGATGTTCGCGCTCGTGACGAGGGGCATGATCGCGGTGTCGGTCCCGGCACCTTCCCCGAGATCGCCGTTGAAGTCGACAGACTTCACGGACTAATGAACGCGATCTGACCGAGCGGGCGCGCGTCCGTGTAGAGACTCAGGGGGGCTCCGCCCGCAGGTGATACCAGCATGATCTCCGTCCCGCCTTGCGATGTCGCGCGAACGAACACGATGCCACCTGGTGTCCAGAGGGGCCGGCCC
>MNEO01000061.1 GCA_001917735.1 Chloroflexi bacterium 13_1_40CM_68_21 | reverse complement strand
ACCGTGATGAGGTCGATGCCCACGAGGGAGACCCGGACCCAGGCGTCGATGATGATGCCCTTGTCCAAGATGCGATCGAGGACATCGATAAGGCTGGTGCCACCTGGCGCACGTTCGACTGGCATGAAGGGTTACCTCCCTCGATTCCGTGACCGCTCGAGCTCGCGCTCGAGCTCCACAATGCGAGCTTCGAGACGTCCGATCGCGGTCTTGTCGTTGCCGTCGGGGCCGGAAAAGCTGCGGTCGTATTTCCACCAGTTCAGACCGATCTGCTCGGCCTTGTCGATGGAGCAGACCAAGAGGCGGATCCTGATTGTGAGGAGCTCGACGTTCGCGAGCGAGATCGTCACGTCGCCCGCTACGACGAGGCCTTTGTCCAGAACGCGGTCGAGGAGATCCGCGAGCGTCGTCGTCTCGCGGGGCATCGCGATCCCGCGGCGCTCCGTGCTCATATGAGGTTTCCCAGCGGCCCGAGGCCGAGATTCAGCTCCGCTGGATCGAGCCCGAATCCACGGGCCATCTCATGCACCTTCTGCTCGAGCCGCATGAGCGCGAGTCCCATCCGCTCTATCTCTTCTTCGCTCAACGTGCCTCCTTCCATGCGCCGCACGGCTTGGCGCTCGAGCAGCTGCCGCAGAAATTCGACGAGGGCGAGCACGAGCTTCGCGAGTCCTTGCTCGACTTCATCCGGATCCACATCCACCCGATCAGGGAGGATGCCACGAAGTCGCTCAACCTCGCGTCGAAGCTCGGTCAGTTCGTCAGTCATCGACCCTCGCGAAGCTGTACGGCGGCCAGGGGCCGTTGACAACCCCGGTCACATCGTCGAACCCGCTGGCCAGGCCCTCGAGCTCGGTTTTGCGCTCCAGAGCGCGCTCGCTCGGCACCAGCACAGCCAGCGAGACGGCCACGCCGTCGCTCGTGCAGACATCATGCCAAACGAGTGCTCGCTCGACTGAAAGCCCGGCAATGAGGCATTCGACTAGCTCAACGGCGCGTCCCCGTCGCGCGTCACGGGCGGCGTAGCGACCGCGGCGCTCTTCCATGAAGCGCCGCCCCGGGCCGGCGCTTGCATCCGGGGGCCGTGGGGCGGAGTCCCCCGCGTTCTTGTTCCAGAGAAGGGTGACCGCCAGCTCGCTCTTCCCAGCGACGCGGTCGAGCGCCGCGCGGAGCGCGGACGCTCTGCCCTCGAGCGAAGCGCGTGCCGCGTCGTCGGTGGCGAACGCGGTCCCGAAGCGCACCGGCAGGCAGGGCTGCGCCGCGCAGATCCGCTCCACAAGCCGGTGGTGCTCGAGGGCGTCGCCGCGGCCCAGCTTGTCGGCTGGATCCCAGTCCGTGCTCCAGAGGCCGATGCCGCCCGCCGGGGACCACGTTAGCGGCCGACCTCGAAGTCCTTCCGTATTCAGGGAGGCGCGCGGCGCCGGCGCGATCGCGTGCGCGATGAGCGTCATGAGAGTCGGGGAGCTTTGGCCCCCCGCACCTGATTGCTGCTCTCCATCGTCGCGACGGAGGCGAGTACGACGTTGAGGCCCAGATAGATGAGGTCGACACCGGCCACGGATATCGTCGCCTCGCCGGCGAGGACCACACCCTTATGCAGGAGCCTGTCGACGAGCTCGAGCAGCGATGCGTCGGCGGGGGTGAGCTCCCTCATGCCGATCTCGCGTGCTCGCGGGGGAGCCCGCCGAATCGGTACGCCGGCCACGGCCCCGACAGACGGAGCCGGTACCCGCGCGAGATGCCCGTCGCGCCGAGGCGCCGCACCGCGTCGCCAAGCTTTGCCTCGCGCTCCCGCTCGGCGAGAACGCTGAAGCGCGCCACCGCGGAGACGGCGGCATCATCGATGAGCGGCTCGCGATAGACGCGCTCCCCGATCGCTTCGACCGCCGCCGCCGTTTCCTCGCCGATCGCCGCATCTCGCGCCCGGCGTTCGTCGCGGAGCACCTCGCCGCGGCGTTTGCCGAGAAGGAACGCGCGGCCGGGCGGGGCCGACGCGATCTCGGCATCGAGCTCGCGAAGCGCCTCGCTCTCGGCGGGCGCGGATTCGTCGCGCTCCACCGACACGATCCACTCGGCACGGCCCTCGACCGAACCCAGCCGGTCGCGTAGCTCGTCGGCGCGCGAGCGCAGCAACGCGCGCACGCCGTCGGACCCGCGATAGATCGCTCCGAATGCGAGTGGAAGCACCGCCCCGGTGATCTCGAGAAGCTTTGCGTTCACGTCCTGATGCGCGGCCGCGCGCGGCGCCAGCCATTCGATGTCCTGGAGATGCTCGTTGAGCGGACCTTCCTCGTAGTCGGACGCCGGCACGACGCTCGTCGCCGCGAGCAACGGACCCTCAAGAAGTGGCTCGACGCGAGCGCCTTCGATCCCACGGAGCTCGCTCGACGCCACGATCCCGGAGCTGCGCGCATCGGCGATCGCGTAGAGATAGCGGAGCGTCTCGCTCATTCGAGCTCCTCGGGTATCTCGATGACGACCGTCCGCTCCCCGCCTTCGGCGGGCGCGGACGCATCCACGGCGTTTCGCGCCTGCTGCTTGCGGTATTCCCGGATCTCGCGCATCCGCGCCAGCAGGACCGCCTCGCGCTCGGTGTACTCCTCTTCTGTGACGCGGCCTTCCTCGAGGGCAAGCTCCAGCTCGAGGAGCTCCTCGCGCACGGGCCCCTCATCGGTGAGCTGGTGCTCCGCGTACTCGACCACTTTGTCGAGGCAGTACCGGATCCCCGCGGCCGGAGCGGTGATCGGCAGAGCGAGGAGCTTGAAGAGGATCACCGGGCGCTAGACCCCGGCCGAGCGCTCGAGCTGGAGCCGGATGGTGACGAAGTTGTACGGCGGCCAGGGCCCTGTGTACCGGAAGGTGAGCTTCCCTTCGAAGCGCTTGCCGATCTCATGGACCTTCTGGTCGAACAGCTCCGACCTGTCGCGCGCCACCAGGAACGCGGCGTTCATGATCATCTTGTCCCCGATGACCTTGTTGTGTCGCGAAGCGATGGCGGAGTCCTGCAGCGCGAGGTAGATCTCCCGCACATACGCGTCCGACTTGTCGGCGAGTGCCTGCTCGACGAGCCGGCCGAGCTGCATCCGCGCGAAGTACGTCGACGTCTGCTGATTCGACTCGATCTCGGCCTTGAGCCGCCGGAGCTCCTCGTTCTCTTGTTCGACCTCCGCAAGGACTGAGTCGCGGTCCCAGTTCACCTTGAGGCCGAACTCGAGCTTGTCCTTCATCTTCTGGAGCACGTCACGAAGCGCATCGTACGTGTCCTTCAAGAACTCGACGGTGTCCTCCTCCGTCTTGAACAAGGTCCCAAAGCTCATCGGCACCGGCGTGAAACCGTTGTCTACCATGACGACCTCGTTCACCCGCTCGTGGGTCAGCGCATTCTCTCGGGTAGGGTCATAGACCTGGAGCGCGGCCTGGCTGACGACCGCGGCGAGGTCACGGTATTGAACTGTGTACACGTCGTCGCCGCGGCCTCCGATGCCGATCTTTCCGAAGGTGCGCGGCTCGGCGCACTCGATGATGCAGTAGACGTACACGCCGCTGGATGTCTGCTGGTCCCCTGGCGTCGACGAGACCGTCGTCTCCATCAGGCCTCCGATGCGTCGGGGGGCTCGGCCCCCCGGCCCCCGACCGCTTCGGCGGGTGTCGCGAGCTGCAGAAATTCTCGGGCAAGCTCATACAGCTTCTCGCGGTCCTCGCGCTGCGCGGGACGAAGGCCATAGTGATTGATGACGCGGATCTGGGTGCTCAGCCATTCCCGCCAGCACTCACCACAGATCCGCGCTTCGATCGCCTCACCGAGGGACCCGGGAAGCCCTACCTTGCCGGCTCCCTCGCGTTCGATCCCGCACCGCGCGCAGCGGACCACAACCACCCCGTCATGTTATCGGCGGGCGTTACCGGAAAGGTCGCACCGCGACCTTTTAAGTACTTGCCGAGCGGTAGCTCGGGTCCTACAGCAGGCGGGCCCTCGCGAGGGGCGCATAGCGGAAGATCGCACGCCCGACCACGTCGGAGAGCGCGACGGGTCCGAAAGTGCGGCTGTCGGTGCTCTCTTCCGGGCGGTCGCCGAGGAGCGTGCAGGAGCCGTCTTCGACCCGGGCGACGCGCTTCAGGAGGAGCCGCTCCGGGACGCGCGGATCGCGCGCGAGGACGATCTCCCCCGGACGCGGAGGACGCCATAGCGGCGCGACGATGACCCAGTCGCCGTCGCGGAGCGCGGGCTCCATGCTGTGGCCCGCGACGGCGACGCCCCGAAACACGGCCTACGCCCGGGCTGCAACCGCCTTCGGGATCCGTGTTGCGGTCGGTCCCCCGGCCTTGGTCCAGACGTCGGCGATCTTGTCGATCATGTCGAGCAGCGTCCTCGCCTCGCCGATCTCGAGCGATCCCTTCACCTTCGAGCATTGCTTGGCGGCCTTCCAGCAGAGCTCGGTGATCTCCGGGTACTTCTGGACGTGCTCCGGCTTGAAGTAGTCGCTCCAGAGAACGTCGATGTGGTGCTTGGCGAGCTCCGCCTGCTTCTCCTTGATCACGATCGCCCTGGCCTTGAAGTGGTCGTCGTTCGAGGCGTGGTACTTCTCGATGATCTTGTAGCAAGACTCCGCTTCGATGCGCGCCTGTTCGGGGTCGTAGACGCCGCACGGCAGGTCGCAGTGGGCATACGCGACGGTCTTCGGGCTCAAGAGATCAGTCAGGAACATCAGACTCCCCCTTCGTGTGGATGCCTGTCCGTTGTATCACGACTCAGGGATTCGCATCCTCGAGCACGACGTCGTAGCGGGTGAAGCCGCTTACAGAAATGTCACGCGGAGCCTGCGAGAGGAGATCGCCCCGCTCGCCGCGGAAGGGCGCGAAGACCTCGATCCGGTACTTGCCCGGGGGGACGACCATGCTGTAGGTGCCGCTTGCATCGGTGTCCGTGCCGATGAGCGGTCCCGCCTCATCGAGGAGGTTGAGCGTCGCCGCCTCGAGCGGCACGCCACGGGTGTCGCGCACCACGCCGGTCACACGGACTCCCTTTCGCACGCTGAGGTCGAGCACGCGGTCGGAGTTGCCGAGCGTCACCCAGTCCGCGTCGTTCCAGGCGCGTTTCCGTGACCAGTACTCGCCGATGAGGTCGAGGTTCTTGGGCGGGATGACCTGCACGACGTAGCTCTCGGGGCGCGTGGTCACGGTGTACGACCCGTCGGATCCCGTGGGGCGGCAGATGCGGCCCGTCGGGAACGGCGTGTCGACGCACACCAGCGCCGCCGCGACCGGCTCGTCATCGGTCGTCCGCACCCTTCCTCGGATCTGCGGACCGGGGTCCAGAGTGACGTCGAGCGAACGGTCCCGATCGAGGAGCACGGACGATGCGTCCACGCCGACAAGCGCGTGCGCGTACCACTGCGCAACGAGCCGCACGTTGTCAGGCGGGACGACCCACACGTAGTAGCTCCCCGACTCGCGAAGGGCCAGATACAGGCCGAACTTGTTCGTGCGCTCGCAGTCCCACGGGAGGGGCGCTGCGAGACTGCGCGTACACACTTGCGCATCCTCGATCGACCCGCTCGGTCCGCGGACCACGCCGGTCAGCAGGACTCCCTTCACCATCGTCACGTCGAACCCGTCCACGTCCGCTGTGCGGGCGTCGATGATGTCCGCCTCCTCGCTCGAGAGACGGCCGCGGCCCCATTGCGGAATGAGCTTGCCGCCGGGCGGCCCCGTCACCTCGATCTTGTACGTGTCCGAGCGGACCTCGATCTTGTACGTGCCCTGCGCGCCGCTGCGCGCGCACGTCGGCGACGCGATGCTGCTCGGCGGATGGGCGCAGACGTCCGCATCCGCGACCGGCGCCCCCGCCTCGTCGCGGACCCTGCCGCTGATGGTCGAGCGCGGCTCGAGCTGCACCACAGCGGTCGCGTCGGCATTGACAACCTCGGCCCAGGTCTGCGCGGCGCCGAGACGGGTTCCTTGGCGCGGCGTCACCCGGACCGAGTACGTCCCCGGATGGAGCGCGAGCCGGGCCGTACCCGCCGCGCTCGTCTCGCCGCACCGCTCCTGCCGACCCCCGACGGTGAACGCGCAGACGCTCGCGCCGTCCACCGGAGCCCCCGCCGGAGCGCTCACCACGACCGCGAGCGTTCGGAGGGGCGCTTCCGTCGGTGATCCGGACACCGGGGCGGTCGGCTGACACGCGACCAGCGCGACAACAAGGAGCGCGAGGACCGGACGCAATAAACGGATCAATCCAACTATGGTCGCTTAGGGGCCGTTGCCGCCTCCTCACGCTGTGCCGCTGCAAACGAGCCGAGCAAGCGGGAGATCTCGGCGAGTGGTCCTGAGATCTCGTCACCCTGCTCCCGGTCCATCAGATCACGCATGGCCGTCCGGATCGGCTTTCCTTCGGAAAGCACGAGGTGCGTCTGCTCGGTGATCGGCATGACCACGCCGCGCTTCACGGAGGCACGGTACGTGGCCTCCGCGGTGGACATGCCCTCGGCGACCTGGCCGCCGAGCCGCTGCGGGATCTCGGCGACCGAGACACCTTTCGCGAGCAGCTCCCCGACCATGCGGTTGCGGGAGAACTTGCTCGTGCAGGTCGCGATGAGGTCACCGAATCCCGCGAGGCCGGCGACCGTCAGCGGATTCGCGCCCTCGGCGAATCCGTATCGCGCGATCTCCGCGAGACCGCGCGTCACGAAGCCGGCCTTCGCGTTCTCGCCGTATCCCATCCCGTCGATCGCGCCGGCGCCGAGGGCGATGATGTTCTTGAGCGCCCCGCAGAGCTCGACCCCGACGACGTCGGCATTCGTATACACGCGGAACATCGGTGTCCCGACCAGCAGCTGGAAGTGGCGAGCGGTCTCCGGATCGACGGATGCGATGACCGTGGGCGCCGGAAGGCCGGCGGCGATCTCGCGGCTGATGTTCGGCCCGCTGAGCACGGCCACGCGCTCGGGCGCCACCGCTTCAGCCCAGAGCTGGCTCATGCGCCGGCCGTCGTCGGCGAGTCCTTTCGTCGCTGAGAGGATCCGGTGCGCAGGGCGCAAGTGCGCCGCGACGCGGTCGCGAAGCCCGCGCACGCCCTGGCTCGGCACGGTGACGATGAGGTCGTCCGAGGCGAGGGCGCGCTCGATATCCGCGGTGACTTCCACCCGATCCGGCACGCGGATCCCGGTCAGGTACTTTCGGTTCTCGCGTCGCTGCGCGATCTCCTTCGCCTGAGCGGGGTCGCGTGTCCAGAGGACGACGTCCTTGCCGCCGTCACGCGCGAGGATCGTTGCGAGGGTCGTGCCCCAGGAGCCGGCCTGGAGGACGGTGACCGTCAAGACGTGCCGACGCGCGGCTCGACGCCGCGCATGATCCGCTCGATGTTCGCCCGGTGGCGGATGAAGACGACCGCACCCGCGACGAGGATGAACGCGAGCGTGGCCCAGTTGAATGTCAGCCAACCGGTCGCGCAAAAGAGGAGATAGCCGACGAGCGCGCCGACCACCGAGGCCAGCGAGCCCACCGAGACCATGCGCGTCAGGGCGAGGGCCACGGCGAAGAACGCGACCGCGCTCGCCCACGCGGGGGTCGCGACGAAAAGAAGGGCGCCGAAGCCTGTGGCCACGCCGCGTCCCCCCCGTCCGCGAAGAAGGGGTGGCCAGCAATGCCCGGTGACGGCCGCGACCGCGCCGACCGCCTCCGCGACCGGCCGACTCGGGCTGCCCGGCGGAAAGAGCAGCTGTGCAAAACCGACCGCGAGAGCTCCCTTGAGGATGTCGAGCACAGCGACCAGGACCCCGGCGCCCGGGCCGAGGGTGCGGAAGGTGTTCGTCGCGCCTGTCGAGCCAGAGCCAACATCCCTGATGTCGACGTTCCGGTAGATCTTGCCGACGAGGTAGCCGCTCGAGATCGACCCGATGCCGTAGCCGACCGCGGCGATGACGAGCAGCCCGACGAGCCCTGCCGGCGAATCGATCACTCGTGCGCCCCGCGCAGCTCGAGGCGCAGCGGCGTCCCCCGGAAGCCGAAGCGCTCGCGGATCTGGTTCTCCAGATATCGGGTGTACGAGAAATGGACCGCCGCCGGACGATCCACGAAGAAGACGAACGTCGGTGCCGGACCTTTCGCCTGGGTCACGTGGCGGAAGCGGACCTCCTTGCCCTTGTCGGAGGGTGGCGGATGGGCCTCCACGGCCTCGACAAGTAAACGATGGAGGTCGGCGGTCGACACGCGCTTCCTGCGCTCCTCCGCGATCGCTACCGCGTCGGCGAGCGTCTCCTCGACGTTGCGGCCCGTCTTTGCCGAGACGAACCGGTGCTGGAGCCACGGCGCGAAGTGGAACTCCCGGGCGATCTCACCCTCGACCGCCGCGGTGTTGTCGGCGCCGCGCTCGACAAGGTCCCACTTGTTGACGGCGAGCACGAGGCCGATATACGCCTCGAGCGCGTAGCCCGCAATGTGCAGATCCTGAGCAGTTATCCCTTCGGTCGCATCCGTGAGCAGGACGGCAACGTCGGCGCGCTCGAGCGCGCGGATCGTACGGAGTAGGGCGAACTTCTCGATGCCTTCGTCGATGCTGCCGCGCCGCCTGATGCCGGCGGTGTCGATCAGCCGGATGGGCCGGCCGACCCGCTCGATCACCGTGTCGACCGTGTCTCTCGTCGTCCCTGGCGACTCGCTCACGACTGCGCGCTCCTCGCCGGCAAGCCGGTTCAGGAAGCTCGACTTGCCGACGTTCGGGCGGCCGACGATCGCGATGCGCACCTCACCCGTGTCCGGCTCGGGCTCTTCGGCGGGCGGAGGCAGCTTTTCGACGATCGCATCGAGGAGGTCACCGGTGGCGGTGCCCTGCAGCCCGGAGACGGCATAGAGGTCGCCGAGACCGAGCTCGTAGAACTCGGCGGCCTGCGCCTCGGCGCGCCACGACTCGGCCTTGTTCGCGGCGACCACGACTGGCTTGCGGCTGCGGCGGAGGAGGTCGGCGACGTCGTGCTCGACCGGAAGGATGCCGCTCTGCGCGTCGACGACGAAAACGACCAGGTCGGCCTCGGCGATCGCCGCCTCGGCCTGCCTGCGCACGGCGGTCTCGATCTCGCCGGGCGCGTCGTCGAGCCCGCCGGTGTCGACGAGAGTGAACTCTCGACCGCGCCACTCGGCCGTCGCGTACAGGCGGTCCCGCGTCGTGCCCGGCTCGTCCTCGACGATGGCCACGCGCTCACCGACGAGGCGGTTGAAGAGCGTCGATTTGCCGACGTTGGGACGGCCGACGATGGCAACGAGGCCGCGGCTCACGGAAGTAAGCCTAGGCGGCGAGCTTCTCAGCGCGCTCCTTCACTTCGAGGAGGGTGTCCATCGGCGTCGAGCAGCCGCCGCCCTGCATCTTTGCGAGGTTGACGAGCTCGCGTGTGTTCGCCGAGTTCTTCCCACCGACGACGATGATCGTGTTGACCTGCTCCGCGAGCTCGCTCGCCGCTTGTTGCCGCTTCACCGTCACCGGGCAAACCGTGTTGAAGACCTTGGTCTCCTGCGCGATCCCGGCGACGTGCGCGACCAAGTCCTTGAACGCCCACGGCGGCTGCGTGGATTGCGAGACGACGCCGGCCTTCTTCATCCGTGGGAGCTTCTCCCACTCTTTCTTCGTTTCGACGACGACCGCGTTCGGCGCGAAGCCGCGCAGGCCAACGACCTCGGGATGCTCGAGCGTGCCGAGGATGATCACCGTGTAGCCCTCGTCGGCGAGCTGCTTGGTGAAG
>MNEO01000005.1 GCA_001917735.1 Chloroflexi bacterium 13_1_40CM_68_21 | reverse complement strand
CGAACTTGTCGGGCCCCTCGGCCGACTTGCCCGCGGCAACCGCGAGCTCCTGCTGTGAATCGTGCAGCAGCGACACGCTGAATTCCCGCGAGGCCCGGATAAGCCGCGTCGTACGCGAACCGGGGTGCTCCGCGATCGCGACCATCGGTGGAACGTGCGAGACATACATGACCGTCCCGGTCCCGCATGATCGCTCGCCTTCGTGGGCCGCTCCGATGATCGCGACCGGGTGAGCGATCCGGGAGAGGAACAGCTTCGCCGGCGCGTATCGGTCGGTCGTCGGCCCCTTCAAGCTCGCCATCGCTCACATACCGTCGTCGTTCGGGACCTCGCGCGGCGCTTCGTCGTCGTACCCGGGTCCGCCGGGACCGTGCTCCGCGGCGCGCGGGTCCACTGGTGTGCCCGGCACGGGGTCCGTGCCGATGAAGGCGTCCGGCCGCGCCGCGCGCGTATCGGAAAGCTTCACGCGCCGGCGTGCGGTCTTCTCGCCCGTCACGAAGTGCTCGCCCCGGAGCGCGAGCCGCGCTTCCTCTTCGAGCTCGTCGTCCCACTGCCCGAGCGAGTACCCGTACCAGGGTCGCTGCGGCCGCACTTTGGGCAGACCGAGCTCGTTCCAGATCCGCAGCGCGTTCTCCATGTGCTCCTTGGTCGGAAGCGAGATGGGCGGCCACGGCTCTTTGAGGCAGGCGTTGATGAGCATGCCGCTGTCATCCGCGGGGTCGCCGTGCCCGACGACATCGCGCCCTTCCGCGGCCTGCTCGATCCCCGTGCCACGGAACGGCGGAGCGTGACCCTTTTCGAGATGCCCGGTGATCTCCACATCCTGCGCCGGACGCGACCGGTAGCAGACCGCCCACCAGAGCGCGGTCGCGTCCTCGGGATCGATGTCCTCATCGACGGCGACGCAGACCTTGCCCACGCCCTGGTTGAAGCTCGACGCGGCGCGGAGCGCGCGCCAGATCTCGGCCTCGCGCGCGCCGTTCGCCATCTGGATGACGATGAGTTTTCTCAGATTGGTTAGCGGCTCGTGCATGACCACGCGCTTCACGCTTCGAATGTTGCAGGTCTGCCGCAGATGCTGGGTGAAGATCGGCTCGTAGGCGACCTTCTTGATGACGCTCGACTCGGACGGCGTGACCTGGCTGATGAAGGAGACCCAGATCGCATCCTTGCGGTGTGTGATCGCGGTGATCTCAAAGAATGGGTTTAGCTGTCGCGGATGCATGTAGCCGTGTGACTCGCCGAACGGTCCTTCCTCTTCGAGCTCCTGCGTGTTGATGTAGCCCTCGAACACGATCTCGGCGTCGGCCGGGACCTCGAGCGGCACGGTCTTGCACCTCACGAGGCGGATCGGCTCTCCGGCGAGGCCGCCGGCGATGGAGAGCTCGTCAATCCCGTACGGGACCTTCTGGACCGCCGCATAGCTCACGACCGGCGGACCGCCGATGACGAGCGCGGCCGGAAGATGCTGACCTTTCTTCCGCGCCTTCTGCCAGTGGATGTAGACGTCCTGCCCCAGGCCTGACGGGAAGATGCCGATGCGTGTCGGGCTCTTGACCTGCCCGCGGTAGTTGCCCTGGTTGCGCACACCGGTCTCGGGGTCCTTCGTGAACCAGTGCGTGCAGGTCGTGTACGGCCCGTTGTCGAAGCCCGGCGTCGAGATCGGGATCGGGAACTCGGCGGTGCCGCCCTTTGCCAGGAGGCCGTCACCCAGGTGCACTTCTTCGTGCACCGGCCCGTCCTCGACGATCGTTGGGGCAATGCGGTTCGCGAGGGCGTTCTCCCACCGCCCGGCGATCTCCTCGGGCTTGCAGCCGAGTCCCGTCGCGTACACGTACTTCGAAGCGGCGAGCACGCCGACGCCAACGCGGAAGGGCGATGCACCACCCTTCACCGTGCGCACGTCCTCGAAGAGAAAGGCGCGCCAGTCCTCCTCGGGGAGGCCGCCGCGGTACTGCCAGCGCACCAGTGGATGGATCTCGGTTTCGGCGAGCATCGGACGGCGGACTCTGACCAGCAGCCCGGCGCGGTCGAGCGCCTCCAGATGCTCGCGGAGATCGGGATAGCCTCGGCCACTGCGGGTCGTCGGACGGGTGGCGACGGCCATCTAGCGCCTCCCCTGAGGTCGTACGAGGCGGTGCACGTTTCCGGTCGGGAGGCGCTCCTCCTCACGCTCGGCGAGGCGCTTTCGCAGCCGCTTCTCGAAGTCCTCGAGGTGAGCCACCATGAGCTCGCGCGCCCCTTGGGCGTCGTGCCGCCGAACGGCCTCGACGAGCTCTTCGTGCGCTTTCTGCGTCGTCCGCACCGTGCTCGGGTTCCGGACCTCTCGCAGCGCCGGTACCAGCAGCTCGCGGTACGCGGCCACAGTGGCATAGAGGACTTCGTTGTCGGCGGCCCGGGCGAGCTCCACGTGAAAATCCATGCTCGCCTCGGCGTGGGTGATGCTGTCGCGGATCACGGCGCGTCCTTGCTGCACGTTCTGCGCGAGACGTGAGACCGCTGCCGCGTCGGCGCGCTGCGCCGCCAGCGCGGCGGTCGCCGCCTCGACGACGGTGCGCGCCTCCGCGAGCTCGGAGAGCGTCATGCGCTTGAGCCGGATCATCGTCGAGAGCGACTCCGCGACGCGATCGGTGTTCGCATCGGCCACGAAGGCGCCGCCGGTCGCACCGACCTTGACGCGGATAAGGCCACGCGCCTCGAGGACCCTTAGCGCGTCGCGGACCGTGATGCGTGAGACGCCGAACTGCTCCGCGAGCTCCCGCTCCGATTGGAGACGGTCGCCCGGCGAAAGCTGAGCGGAGAAGATCGCTCGTTCGATCTGGGAGACGATCTCGCCCGAGGCGCGGGCCTGGTGGATCGGTTGGAACATGCGCGTGAATGGTATGACCATTGAGGCCACCGGGACAACTCGTCCCGGCGGCCTCCCTCGTCAGCGTCGGCTATGCGCGGGCTTGCTGGTACTGCTTCTCGGTCTCGACGGTCACGCTCGGGTCGCTCTGGAAGAGCGAGATCTTGTTGCCTTCGGTGTCGACGCACGGGGCGAACCACCCCTGTCCCTGGATCGGAAGCTTGTCCTCGGCTTTGCCGCCGAGCTCGCGGACCGTCTTGATGGACGCGTCGATGTTATCAACGCCGAAGTAGATCACCGGACCCGGCTCCTGCGTCATCGGGTTGATCGCGCCAGCCGGCTGCGGGCCGTCGGTCAGGTAGTAGTCGATGCCCGGAATCTCCGAGTCCTTGAACTTCCATCCGAACACCGTGCTGTAGAACTTCTTCGCCCGTGAGGCGTCCTTCGCGTTGATCTCGAAGTGAACGATGTTTCCTTGCATCGGTTCCTCCCCTTGTCTGGTCCATGAAGGCTAAGGCTCTGGCGCTGGCGCGTCGAACCGAGGATGCCAGTGCGAGACACGGGCGAGCTAGTTCGGTCTCGGTCGCCAGGCCTCGAAGCGCCGCTCGAGCCACTGCAGGGTAAACGTCATGAGCATGCCGGCTCCGGCGATGAGCACGAGCCCGGCGAACACCTTCGAGCTCTGGAACGTGGCCCCCGCCACGAACATCATCTGCCCAACCCCGAACTGGGCCGCGATCGCCTCGCCGACGACCACCCCGGTCAGCGCGTGACCGATCCCGAGACGAAGCCCGGTGAGGATGAACGGCACCGACCCGGGGAGCGCGACCGTCCGGAAGAGCTGGATATCCGACGCGCCAAAAGATCGCGCGACCTTGATGAGGTTCGCGTCGAGGTTGCGGACGCCCGCGGTCGTGTTGATGACCATCGCGAAGAAGGCGCCGAGGAAGACGACGGCGACTTTCGATTCGACGCCGATGCCGAACCAGATGATGAGCAGCGGCAGCAGCACGATCCGGGGCGTCGCGTAGAGGAACGTGACGAACGGGTCGAGGGCATACCGGACGCGGCTGTACCAGCCCATGAGCAGGCCGAGCGGGATCGCGGTGAAGGCGGCCAGCAGATAACCGAAGGAGAGCTCCTGGCCGCTCGTCAGGATGTCCCTGCCGAACTTCGGGTCGCGAGCGTAGGTGCCGAACGCCTGGGCGATCTCGACCGGCGTGGGGAGGAAGAGCTGCGTGGGCGCGACGTATGTGAACGGGCCGATGACGACGCCCTCCGGCCAGACGGCCCGGATAACTCCGATGCCTTGCCACACGGCCAGAAAGATGACGACCGCGGCGAGACCGACGAGCTTGGACTCGTAGCCGCGAAGCCGGCTCTCCCCGGTCCGCGCGTCGGCCGGTCTTCGCGACAGCCACTCGGGTTCCGCAGGCGTCGCGATGGTGCCGTAGGGATCTGCCTGCCCCGTGCCCTGCGTCGCCATCAGGCGACCGCCCGCGGACGCAGCGTCTCGGATCGGATGACTTCTTCCCGGATCGTCTCCCATATGGTTCGCTCGTACGCAACGAACTCGACCTCGCGCTTGAGCCGGAGATCACGCGGTCTGGGCAGATCGATCTTCATGTCGAGCTTCACGCGTCCGGGTCGCGCCGTGAACACGATCACGCGGTCGGCGAGGTATACGGCTTCGGCAATGTCGTGGGTGATGAAGATCGCGGTTTTGCGCGTCTCTCCCCAGATGCGTGTGAGCTCCTGCTGCATCGTCTCGCGGGTCTGCGCGTCCAGGGACGCGAACGGTTCGTCGAGGAGGAGGAGCTCGGGATCGGTCGCGAGCGCGCGGGCGAGGTTGACGCGCTGCTGCATCCCCCCGGAAAGCTCGGACGGCCAGCTCTCGGCGAAGCCGCCGAGACCGACGAGGTCGATCAGCCGCTTCGCGATCTCACGCGACTCCCGTCCGGCGCGGTGCTGCATCTCGATGCCGTAGATGACGTTCCCCATGACCGTCCGCCACGGGAGAAGGCTCGGCTGCTGGAACACCATCGCGCGGTCGGGACCGGGCGCCGTGATCTCCCGATCATTGAGGACCAGCGAGCCCGACGCGATCGGGATGAGTCCGTCGACGGCGTTGAGGAATGTGGTCTTGCCGCACCCGGACGGACCGACGATGGAGACGAACTCGCCTTGAGAGACGTTCAGATCGACACCGTCGACGGCGACGAGCTCATCACCCGTGCGCTGGCGGCGATAGCGGATCCCGACCCGACGTGCTTCGAGCTTCACGGCCACAGTCTGGTCGCGTAACCTCCGTTGGTCCAATGGTATGATCATTCGCCTTAAGGTCACGCCCTTCGCTGGAGGTGTGGGCATGCGACGGCTCCTTACCACGGTCGCTTTGGGTGGACTCCTGCTCGCGGCATGTGGCGGCACTCCCGCCGTCGCGCCGTCGCCGACCGCTACGGCGACCGCGAAGCCGACCACAAGCGAGACGCCCGATCAGGTCATGGCCCGCCTGTATGAGGCGGCGAAGACCGAGGGCAAGGTGGCCGTCTACTCGTCGATGAACTCCGACGACGGTAAGAAGGTCTTCGGCGCGTTCAAGGCGAAATTCCCCGGCGTGGAGGTCGAGCACACCCGGGCTTCCGGCGAGGTGCTGACGACCCGCGTCGTCACCGAGAAGAAAGCCGGACAGGATCTCTTCGACGTCGTCGAGTCGAACCTCTTCGAAGTCGGTTACATCATCGACCAGGGGTACACGCAGAAGTACGTGGTCGCGTCGGCCGCGGATTACCCAGCCGAGGTGAAGGGTGCGGACGGCAGCTTCATCGCGGCGCGCCTCAACAACGACATACCGGGCATCAACACCACGAAGCTCCCGGCAGGTGTGACGATCAAGACCTGGAAGGATCTCTGCAACCCGGCGCTCTCGGGGAAGATCGCCGTCGAGCAGGGCGACGTGGTCGTCTACTCGGCGCTCCGGAAGATCCTCGGCGACGCCGAAGCGCAGAGCGTCCTCAAGTGCATCGCGGCGAACAAGCCGTCTCTGCGGAGCGGCCACACCGACATGGCGAACCTCCTCGCGGCCGGTGAGTTCGCTGTAACGCTGTCATCGAACGGCCACCGTCTGGCACAGCTCAAGTACGAGGAGAACAAGCCGATCACGTGGGCTCAGACCGATCCGATCATTACCGATGTGCAGGGCCTAGCCCTCGCAAATAAGCCGCCCCACGCGAACGCCGGCAAGCTGCTCATGGAGTGGATGACGTCGCCGGACGGCCAGAAGGCCATCCAGTCCACGGGTCGCGTGCCGGCCAACCCGAAGGTCCCGCCGAAGTACCCCGATCTGAACAACTTCGCGAAGATCTTCTACGTGAGCCTCGCGCTCCGCGCGGACTTCGAGAAGGACCAAGCGTTCTGGAACAGCACGCTGGGCGTCAAATAACCTTGAGCTGATGACGGCTACGACCGTCGCCCGCCGCGCCGGGTTGCGCATCCCGGCCTGGCGCGCGGACGTCGTGGTGGCAGGCGCGGCCGTTCTCCTGCTCGGGTATCTCACCGTCGTTCCCCTGGCGATGCTCCTACTCGGCGCGGTCTCCGCGTCTGGGAGCGCGCTGGATTTCCAGTTCACGACCCGCTACCTCGAGCGCGTCGTCACCGATCAGGCGTCGATCGAGCTGCTCGCCAATTCGCTCGTATACGCGGGCGGCGCCGCGGCTCTCGCGTTCGCTCTCGGGACAGCGGTGGCGTGGACGGTGGAGCGCACGAACATCCCCGCAAGGAGCCTCTGGTACGGGCTCGCGCTGGTCCCGCTCATCGTCCCCGGGATCGTGCACACCATCGCGTGGCTCTTCTTGCTGAGCCCCGAGATCGGATGGATCAACGCGCCGCTCAAGACGCTCTTCGGATTCTCGATGTCCGTGTACAGCCTGCCGGGGATGATCTGGATCGAAGGTCTGCACACCGCCCCGCTCGCCTTTATCCTGATGAGCTCCGCGTTCCGCGCGATGGACCCGAGCCTCGAGGAGGCCGCGGCCGCGAGCCGCGCCGACGCTTGGAAGACGTTCCGGCGCGTGACGCTCCCGCTCCTTCTTCCAAGCGTCGCGTCGGTCCTACTCATTCTGTTCGTGCGCGCGCTCGAGGGATTCGAGGTCCCGGCGATCATCGGGGTGCCAGGTCGGATCTTCGTCTACACGTCACGTATCTATCTTTCGTTGAAGCTCTACCCGCCGAGCTTCGGGCTCGCCGCGGCGTACGGCCTCGTGCTGCTTGCGATCTCGATCGTCGGTCTCGTGCTTCACCGGCGCGCCACCCGCCGCGTGGAGCGGTACGCGACGGTCACGGGAAAGGCGTACCGGCCGCGGCGTGTCGAGCTCGGTCGCTTCCGTTACGTCGCGCTCGGCGGGCTCGGGCTCTACGCCTTTCTCGCGGTCGTCCTGCCGTTCCTCGTGCTGCTCTACGCGAGCTTCATCCGCGTTTACTCGGTCCCGTCGCTCGAAGCGCTCCGCGAGCTCACGCTCTCGAACTACTCCTTCATCCTCCAGGACGACCTCACGAGGACCGCGGTCTTCAACAGCCTGATCCTCGGTATCGCCGCGGCGACCGTTGTCGTGGCGGTGACCGCGGTGATCGCGTGGGTGACGGTCCGCACGCGGGTGCCCGGGCGCGGCGTCCTGGACTTCCTCGCGTTCGTGCCGATCACGATCCCCGGGATCGTCCTGGGCATCAGCCTGATCTGGGTGTACTTCACGATCCCGATCCGGATCTACGGCACGCTCTGGATCCTGCTCGTCGCGTACGTGACCCGGTACCTCCCCTACGGCATCCGCGGCACGACGTCGGCCCTGATCCAGATCCACCGCGAGCTCGAGGAGGCTGCCGGCGCGGCCGGCGCGCGGTGGTGGCCGACGTTCCGCTACATCCTGATCCCGCTGCTGCGGCCCGCGCTCGTGGGAGTGTGGATCTACGTGTTCATCATCTCGCTGCGCGAGCTCGGCGCCGGCGTGCTGCTGTACTCGAGCCAGAGCGTCGTGCTGGCGGTGCGCATCTTCGACCTGCGCGACTCCGGCAACTACACCTCGATCGCGGCACTCTCCGTATTCCTCATCATCGTGCTCGTGGCGCTCGTCACCGTGCTCCAGCGCATCGGTGGGCGCACCATCCGCGAAGCGTGACCACGCTTCACGTCGAGTCGCTCCGGAAGACGTTCACCGCCGCGCGCGGTGCCGTTCGCGCAGTCGAGGACGTCTCCTTCACGGTCGAGGACGGCCGATTCTTCACGCTCCTCGGTCCTTCCGGATGCGGCAAGACCACGACCCTCCGCTGCCTCGCCGGGCTCGAGCGTCCCGAGGGCGGCGCGATCCGGCTCGACGACGAAGTGCTCTCCGGAGAGAGCCACTTCGTCCCGACGTACGCCCGCGACATCGGGATGGTCTTCCAGTCGTACGCGATCTGGCCGCATATGACCGTCTTCGAGAACGTCGCGTTCCCCCTGCGCGTGAGCCAGAACGCGCCGTCGCGGGCGGAGACGCGGCGGATGGTCGCCGACGCGCTCGCGCTCGTCGGCCTTGAGGGTCTCGAAGAGCGGCCGGCCCCGCAGCTTTCCGGCGGCCAGCAACAGCGCCTCGCGCT
>MNEO01000043.1 GCA_001917735.1 Chloroflexi bacterium 13_1_40CM_68_21 | reverse complement strand
CTACTTCCCCTGGGCGCTGCTCGTGATCGTCTCGTGCGGCCTCGTCGTCGGCTTGACCGTCGACCCCGCGAGATCCCACGGGCCGGTGTGGGCCGCGGCTTTCAGTGCGCTCCTGCTGGTCACCGCACTTCTCGTGCTGGGCCGGGTGGCGACAGCGGGCGCCTACTTCTCGCTCTTTCTTTCGGACTCCTGGCTCTTTGTGCCGGCGACGGCGGGAGCATTCATTGGTGCCGCGGCGCGGCGCCGACTTGGCTTCGTCCGGGCGAGCGCCGGGCTCGCCTCCGCCGTGGCCGTGATCGGTGTCACCGGTGCCGTCCTCGCGCTCATGGCCGCGCCACGCGAGGTCGCGAACGCCCCACGTTGCGATCAGGAGATGGACTGCGCGCGGATGCGGTGCTGGCTCACGGCCGAGCGCCGGCGTTTGTACGCCCTCGAGCGCGTCACCGAGTTCGGCGGCGGCCACATCACCTGCACCTATGTGGCGTGGGGCGGTGCGGACATCGGAAGGGTCCGCGACGGCGGCTGGACCGATGGCGAATGGCCGATCCTGCTCGGAGCGCCCAGGCGCTGACATGGACGGCGACCTCGAGTGGTGGCGTAACCTCAGTCCGTGAGCACCACCGCCACGGAAGTTGGGTCGAAGCTCGATACCTATCGTGATCTGGCGCGGCAGCTGCGGATCGACAGCATTCGCTGCTCCACTGCGGCCGGGTCCGGCCATCCGACCTCATCGCTCTCCGCCGCGGACCTCATCGCCGTCCTCCTGGCCGGGCACCTTCGCTACGACTTCGCGCATCCGGACGATCCGGCGAACGACCATCTCATCTTCTCGAAGGGTCATGCGTCTCCACTTGTGTACTCGATGTTCAAAGCGGCCGGCGCGATCAACGACGATGAGCTCATGACCTTCCGCAAGCTCGGAAGCCGTCTCGAGGGTCACCCGACGCCGATCCTCCCGTGGGTCGACGTCGCGACCGGCTCACTCGGCCAGGGCCTGCCGATCGGCGTCGGCATCGCGCTCGCGGGAAAACGCGTGCTCGACGCGCCGTACCGCGTGTGGGTCCTGGTCGGCGACAGCGAGACCGCGGAGGGCTCGATCTGGGAGGCCTTCGATCACGCCGGGCACGAAGGACTTTCCAACCTCACCGCGATCCTCGACGTGAACCGGCTCGGGCAGCGCGGACCGACCGAGCTCGAATGGGACATGCCGGCGTACGCGGCGCGCGTCCGAGCATTCGGTATGGACCCGATCGTGATCGACGGCCACGATCTCGCGGAGATCGACGACGCGCTCACACGCGCACGTGGCGCGGCGCGCCCGACGGCCGTGCTCGCGCGGACAATCAAAGGAAAGGGCGTGTCGTTCCTCGAGGACAAAGAAGGCTGGCACGGCAAGGCGCTCGATGCCGAGCAGGCGAGGCAGGCCATCGCCGAGCTCGGCGGCGCGGCCCGGTCACGCACGTTCCCGGTCGCGAAGCCCGAACGCTGGGATCCGCGGCCCAGGCAGCGCACCGGCTCGATCTCGCTCAAGACCTACAGCGAGCCGATCGCGACGCGGAAGGCCTACGGCGAGGCGCTCGCGGCGCTCGGGGCAGCGCGCAAGGACGTCGTCGTTCTCGACGCGGAGGTCTCGAACTCGACGCACGCCGAGGACTTCAAGAAGAGCGCGCCGGAGCGTTTCTTCGAGATGTACATCGCGGAGCAGCAGATGGTCGCGGCCGCCGTGGGCATGCAGGTCACGGGTCTCGTGCCCTTCGCGTCGACGTTCGCGGCGTTCTTCACCCGCGCGTACGACTTCATCCGGATGGCCGCGGTCTCGCGCGCCGACATCCGCCTCGCCGGGTCGCACGCCGGTGTCTCGATCGGCGAGGATGGCCCGTCGCAGATGGGGCTCGAGGACCTCGCGATGATGCGGGCCGTCCACGGCAGCACGGTCCTCTACCCGTGCGACGGCAACCAGACCGCGCGGCTCGTCGCGCAGATGGCCGACCGCAAGGGCATCACCTACATGCGCACCACGCGGGAGAAGACGCCCGTGCTCTATGGCACGAGCGAGGAGTTCCCGATCGGCTGGTGCAAAGTCGTCCGCGGTTCGGAGAAGGACCGCGTCACGATCGTCGCGGCGGGCATCACGCTGCACGAGGCGGTCAAGGCCTACGACGTCCTCGCGAGTCAGGACATCGTCGTGCGCGTGATCGATCTCTACACGGTCAAGCCGATCGATGCCGACGCGTTGGCGGACGCGGCGAAGGTGACCGGCGGGCGGTTCGTCGTCGTTGAGGATCACTGGGCTGAGGGCGGGATCGGCGACGCGGTGCTCGCCGCGCTCGCCGAAAAGGGCGTTCGCGAGATCCGGTACCGGCACCTCGCCGTCCGCAAGATGCCCGGATCCGGAAAGCCCGCTGAGCTCCTCGACGATGCGGGCATCAGCACGGTCCACATCGTGCGCGCGGTGAAGGCATTGCTCTAACCAGCGCGCGCTCATACTCCGCCGCCATGAGGACGGCGGCACACGCACGCGAGCCGCTCGCGATCCCGCTTCGTGAAGCCAAAGCGCCGCTCGTTATCGCTATCGACATCGGAACCTCCGGGCTGCGCTGTTTCCTCTTCGACGTGCGCGGCCGTCCCGTCGCGAACGCCGTCGCGCGTCGTGACCGGCCGCTGCGTACGGCGAGCGACGGGGAGGCCACCCTCGATCCCGACGAGCGCGTGCGCGCCACGGCGGACGCGATCGACGAGACGCTGGCGCGCGCTGGCCGTCGCGCCAAAGACATCGCCGTCGTCGCGACGTCGACGTTCTGGCACAGCGTCATGGGCGTCGATGAACGCGGCCGGCCGACGACCCGCGTGCTGACCTGGGCGGATACCCGCGCGCGCAATTCCGCGGCCGCCTTGCGCGCCGAGCTCGACCCGGTCGCCACGCACGCGCGCACCGGCTGCACGTTCCATGCGTCGTACCTTCCCGCGAAGCTGCGCTACCTGCGCGACGCCGATCCGACCGCGTTCGCGCGCACGGCGAAGTGGATGTCTCTCGGGGAGTACCTCTATTTCCGCCTCTTTCCGGGCACGCGCGCCGCGCATGGCATGGCATCGGCGACCGGCCTCTACGACCAGCGCCGGCGCGCCTGGGACGAGCCGGTCCTCGCGCACCTCCGGATCCGCACGGGGGCCCTCTCGACGATCTCAGACGAGCCGCTCCTCGCTCTGCGGCCGCAGTTCGCGAAACGCTGGCCCGCCCTCGCGCGCGTTCCGTGGGTGCCGGCGATCGGTGACGGCGCGTGTTCGAACGTCGGCGCGGGCGCGATCGGCCGCGACACCGCGGCGCTCTTCCTCGGCACCTCGGGCGCCATCCGGGTGATCTTCGCGACCGACGAACCGCCCGTCGTTCGCGGCGGCTGGACCTATCACCTCGACACCCGCCGCGTGGTGGCGGGCGGCGCGCTCTCGAGCGGCGGCAACGTGATCGCGTGGCTGCGAGAGACGTTCCCCTCGGTCGATCCGGCGGCGCTCTGGCGATCGAATGTGGATGCCGATGGCCTGACGGCGCTCCCGCTTCTGGCGGGCGACCGCAGCCCGACCTGGAACGACGCGGCGCGCGCCGCGATCGCCGGGATCGGTCTCGCGACCGGACCCGAGGCGATCGCGCGGGCGATGCTCGAAGGCGTCGTCTATCGGGCCGCGCGACTCTGGCAGGTCGTCGACGCGGCCCTACCGGGGGTGCAGCGCGTGATCGGGACCGGCGGAACGCTGCTGCAGCTGCCGTGGCTCATGCAGCTGCTTGCCGACGCCCTCGGTCGGCCGGTGCTCATGAGCGGCGCCGGCGAAGGCTCGGCCCGGGGGGCGGCGCTCGTGGCGCTCGAGCGTGTCGGGCTCATCAAGGACATCGCCACGGTGCGCGTGCCGCTGGGGCCCACGTTCCGGCCGCGCCCCGAGGCGCACGCGCGGCTCGCCGCGGGGATGGAACGGCAACGCAAGCTGGAGGAAGCGCTGGCACCGCTCGCGCTCTGAGCGCGGGCTCGCTGAGGCGAGCCTTCTGCTAGCCTCGGCTGTCGAGGGAGGGGCTTCGTGGAGATCGTCGTCCTCGTCGTCATCATCGCGGGGCTCGCGCTGTTCTTCATCGGAACGTACAACCGCCTCATCACCCTGCGCCAGCGCGTGAAGGAGGCGTGGGCCGACATCGATGTCCAGCTCAAGCGGCGCCACGACCTCATCCCGAATCTCGTCGAGACCGTCAAGGGCTACGCCACCCACGAGTCGACGGTGTTCCAGAACGTTACCCAAGCGCGCGCGGCCGCCGTCGCCGCCGGCGCATCGGCATCCCCGCAGGAGCGGGCGCAGGCCGAGAACATGCTCACCACCGCGCTCCGTTCGGTCTTCGCGGTCGCGGAAAACTATCCCCAGCTACAGGCCGTCCAGGAGTTCAAGGATCTGTCCGAAAACCTGACCGCCACAGAGGACAAGATCGCGTTCGCCCGCCGCTTCTACAACGGCAACGTGCGCGACTACAACACGTCGCTGCAGACCTTTCCCACGAACATCTTCGCGGGAATGCTCGGCTTCAAGCCGGAGGAGTACTTCGAGCTCGCGGACGCGGGCGAGCGCGAGGTGCCGCAGGTGAAGTTCTAGCGTCGCGTCTTCGTCCGCGGGAGCTGCACCGCAAGGATCGAGGAGAGCGGACCAGCGACGATCTGGCCACCTGGCTCGCGAAACATGAAGCCAGCGACGGTGATGAGCTGGCCGTCGCCCCGCGCGACGGCCTGGTCGCCCTCCATGAATTCGTACGTGTCGAGCGCGAAGGATGCCTCTTCGACTTCGTGCCAGCGGTCCGCCAGCAGGACGTGCTTGATCTCGTCGAGTTGGATCCCGAGGCTCATCGCCTCACCTCCCGGTGTCGTCCCCGTTAGTCGGGGTTCACGTCTGCGCCGCGGCCTGAACTATGTCCTATCGGGTACGCACTAGCCTGTTCAGAGGTGTCCTCGGAGCTCACACCTGCGCGGATATCGATCTACGAGGCCGCCGCCGCGAACCGGTGGCGGACGATCGCGCTCATCGCGATATTCACCGCGCTCATCGCCGTGCTCGGCTACTTCGTGGGCGAGTACTTCGCGCCGGGCGGCGGGCTGGCCGTGCTGCCCTTCGCGTTCGCGCTGTCCATCGGTGGCGCGCTCACCTCCTACTTCGCCGGCGATCGGCTCATCCTCACGCAGAGCCAGGCGCGCGAGCTCCGCCCGGACGAGGAGACCCAGCTGCACAACGTCGTCGAGACGCTCGCGATCGGACTCGGCATCTCCACGCCGAAGCTGTACGTGATCGAGGATTCCGCGCCCAACGCGTTCGCCACGGGCCGCGACCCCCGACATGCCTCGGTCGCTGTCACGCGCGGTCTCCTCGACAAGCTCGACCGCACCGAGCTCGAGGGCGTGATCGCGCACGAGCTCTCGCACGTCGGCAACCGCGACATCCGCGTCATGCTCCTCGTCACGGTCCTCGTCGGCACCGTCGCGCTCCTCGCCGACTGGATGTGGCGCTCGATGTTCTGGGGCCGCGGCCGGAGCCGAGACCGCGGTGGCGGCACCGCGATCATCGCTGTCATCGCGATCGCGCTCGCGGTGCTCACGCCGATCATCGCGACCCTCATCCAGCTCGCGGTCTCGCGGCAGCGCGAATATCTGGCGGACGCGTCGGGTGCGCTCCTGACACGTTACCCGCCAGGGCTTGTCTCGGCTCTCCGCAAGATCGCGGCAGACAAGGAGGCGCTCGAAGTCGCGAACAAGGCGACGGCCTCGCTGTACTTCGCAAACCCGCTCAAGGAC
Source organism: Chloroflexi bacterium 13_1_40CM_68_21 (assembly GCA_001917735.1). Next base: position 3,024 of record MNEO01000043.1, on the reverse strand, counting down.
GCGCCGGCCTTCTTTGACCATCTATTCGACACCCATCCACCCATCCAGGAGCGCATAAAGAGACTTGAGGCCATGTGACACCGCTCCTTCAGAGGTACCTACGCACCAGCACCGCGCTCGCTGCCGCGGCGGTCATGCTCGTGATCGCCATCGGCGCGGGCGCCGCGGCCGGCATCGTGACGCGCCCAACGCCCACGCCCGTCCCGACGCCCGTGCCCACGCCGGTGCCGAGCGTTACGCCCGAGCCCGACAGCGGGCCGCTCGTCTTCCAGCAGCCGCTCACCGCGGGCTGCGCGAGCCAGGATGCGGCGTGGGTCGTGTCCGATGGAGGCGGGATCGGCCGCTTTGACGGAAAGCGCTGGCAGCTGATCGATTCGACACTTCGATCTCTCGTCGCCGCGGCGTGCGCGCAGGATGAGGTCTTCGCCGTCGGTGCGTTCGGTCGGGTCGTGACCATCGATGACGTGGCGAAGACGATCCGCTCCGACGACCTCGGGTTCTTCGATGCGTACGGGATCTCGGTGTTGCCGGACGGAGCGATCATCGTGGGCTCCGCGGGCAACGTGCAGCGGCAGACCTTCGGCGGCTGGCAGCCATTCGCGCGCGGCATCGAGGAAGATCTTTTCGGCATCGTCGCGTTCAGCGGCAACTCGGCCTGGGCGGTGGGCGCGGGCGGGGTGTCGTATCGACTCGAGAACGCCGGCTGGCGACCGTTCGTCACGGGAACAACCGCCGCGCTCCGCACGGTTGCTGGCGCGTCGCCGACGGATGCGGTCGCGGCCGGCGACGGTGGCGTGCTGCTGCGATTCGATGGTCGCTGGCGTGCGCTGGAGAGCGGTGTGGAGAGCGGGCTTCGCTCGTCGGTACGGATGGGTCCGGTGACCTACGTCGTCGGCGACCGCGGCGTGGCGCTCGCGGTGGAGGGCACCGCAGTTCGCCGCGTCGATCTCGGCACGACGTGCGCGCTTCGCGCGGTGTTCGCGCGCGGCAACGACGTCTGGTTCGTGGGTTCCGAGGGCACGCGCGCGGGCGTCTGGCGCAAGACCGGTGACAAACTAGACCGGTGGGGGACGTGCTAGCCGATCCGCCGCTGCGCGGGATCCGCGTCATCGAGGTCGGCAATTACATGGCGGGTCCCTTCTGCGGCATGCAGCTCGCCGATCTCGGCGCGGATGTCGTAAAGGTCGAGAGCCCTCGAGGCGGCGACTTCGCCCGGCTGCTCGAGCCGCTCGCGAACGGCGAAAGTGGGAACTTCGCCCGGCTCAATCGCGACAAACGCAGCCTCGCGATAGATCTGAAGCACGCCGAGGGTCGCGAGGTGTTTCGGCGGCTCGCCAATGACGCGGACGTCATCGTCGAGAACCTGCGCCCGGGCACGATGGCAGAGCTCGGGCTCTCTCCCCGTTCTCTGCTGGCCGCGAGTCCGCGCCTGGTCTACGTCGCCCTGACAGGATTCGGCCTCGATGGTCCGTATGCCGACCGGCCCGCGCTCGACATCATCGTGCAGGGCCTGAGTGGCCTCATGAGCGTCACCGGCGAAGAGGGCGGCGCGCCGGTGAAGGTGGGCGTCTCCATCGCCGATCTGACCGCTGCGCTTTACGCCACCGTGGCGACGCTCGCGGCGCTTCGCGCGCGCGACCGCGATGGCAAGGGGCAGCTCGTGGACGTCTCGATGTTCGAGTCGGCGGTCGCACTGGCCGTATGGGAGGCGGGGATCCACTTCACGACCGGCGAGGTGCCGCGCGCCGCGGGTTCGGCGCACAAGCTCGTCGCGCCGTACCAGGCCGTGGCCGCGGCGGACCGGCCATTCACCCTCGGCGCGACGACGCCCGCCAACTGGTCAGCGTTCTGCCGCACGCTCGGGCTCGAACCGCTCGAACGCGACCCGCGCTACGCCGACGCCAACGCCCGGCAGCGGCATCGCGCCGGGCTCATCGCCGCGATCGAGGCGGTAACCCGAACGCGGCCGGCCGCGCACTGGCTCGGGCTGCTCCGAGCGGCCGGCGTGCCGTGCGGCGAGATCGCCGACTACGGCGACGTCTTCGTCGACCCGCATCTTCGCGCGCGCGGCTTCTTCGTGGACCTGCCACATCCGGTGCTCGGCTCGCTGCGCGGCCTCGGCTCGCCACTGCGGCTCGAGCGCACGCCCGTGCGTCACCGTCGTGCCGGCCCGCGCCTCGGCGAGCACAATGCCGACGTCCTTCGCGAGCTCGGCTGCACCGACGCGGAGGTCGCGCGGCTCGAGCACGACGGCGTCATCGCCAGCGCATGACGGACGAGATCCGCACCGAGCACCGCGAAGAGGCGCTCTGGATCACGGTGGACCGGCCGCTGGCGCGCAACGCGATGACCTTCGCGATGTACGAGCGCATCGCGGAGATCTGTCGGGACGCGGACACGGACGCTTCGGTCCGCGCGGTCGTCATCACCGGCGCGGGCGAGGCGTTCGTCGCCGGTACGGACATCGCGCAGTTCCGTGACTTCACCACGGCCGAGCAGGCTCTCGAATACGAGCGGCGCATGGACGATTGGCTCGGCGCCATCGAAAGCGTCCGCGTGCCCACGATCGCGGCGCTCAGCGGGCCCGTCATCGGGGGAGGCCTCGCGATGGCAGCCGCGTGCGACCTGCGGATCGCGTCGCCGTCGGCGAAATTCGGCGTGCCTGTCGCGCGCACCCTCGGCAACTGCTTCTCCGCCGCGAACCTCGTGCGGCTCTCGGCCCTCGTTGGCATCGGGCGCGTGAAGGAGCTCGTGCTGACCGCGCGGCTGATCGACGCGCAGGAGGCGCGCGCGATCGGGCTGGTGACCGAGGTCGTGGCCGGCGAGGACGCTCTGGTGAGGCGCGTGGACGAGCTCGTCGAGACGCTCGCGTCCTTCGCCCCGCTCACGCTGCATGCGTCGAAGGAGGTGCTCCGCCGGATCCGCGCGCGGATGCTCCCCTATGAGGCCAGCGATCTGGTCGCGCTCTGCTACACGAGCGACGACTTCCGCGAAGGCGTCGCCGCTTTCATCGAGCGGCGGAAG
>MNEO01000036.1 GCA_001917735.1 Chloroflexi bacterium 13_1_40CM_68_21 | reverse complement strand
CCTCTCGAACAGAGAACGTTCCACCGCACAGCTCCCCTGGCTCGCGCCGGCGCTGGCATACACCGGGAGCCGTCAGGTGTAAAGCCGAGAGACCCTCACGGCATGCCCGGTGCGAAGTGTTGTTCGACCGTACCAGCGACGTCGGCCAACGACCGCGAACCGTCGAGGTCGATAGCCGCCAAGCCGAGTGCGGCCGCGCGCCCGCGGATGTGGTCGGTCAAGAGCGCGTCGCGCGCGAGTCGGTTTTCCCGGGCGCGGCCCGGATCGCTGGTCTCTTCGACCGATCCCCAGCCTCGCCGCTCGAGCGCGACCATGCGGAACGCTGGCGTCGGAAGAAGAAACATCGCCTGACGGGGACTCTCGATGATCGGACACACGAGCTCGGGCAGCAACCCGAAGCCGTCCGCGATCACGGGAGGATATTCCGGCATCGCGAGAAGGTCCTCTATGACCATTTCGAAGCGTTCGCCGAACATGTCGATCGTTTCATCCGCAATCTCGCGCGGAGCCCGCAGGAGCCAGCGCTCATCGAGCGTCATCGCGAGGAACGCGGCTCGGTGCGGGTGGCGGTCCGCGTGAGTCCGCTCCGTGTGGTCACGGGCGTCGTGCCAGTCGTAGTTGTATCGCGTGAGTCCGTGGCGCTCGGCGAGCACGATAGCGACAGATGACTTGCCCGCGCCGGTCCCGCCGCCGATCCAGAGAACGTTCCGCAGGCGGGCGCGCAGGTCCACTAGTTCACGAGGCGGCTGCGAACGCGGGTGATGTCGCGTTCGTCTATGCCTGTCGAGCGGAGGTACTCGGCTGCCCCGCCGTACCGCTCGTCGAGGTAGTTGAGGGTGGTGACCATACGAGCGGGTGAAAGGCGGAGGCTCTTCGCCATCGCGTTCCGATCTTCGGCCGACCGAGCCGCGATCCACGCGGCGTATAGAGGCTCGAGGTATTCGTCGCTTTTCGCGTACTCGTCGGCTATGACCTCCCTCGGAACGCCGGCGAGGGCGAGGAGAAGCGCCGACGCGATCCCAGTTCGTTCCTTCCCGGCGTGGCAGTAGACGAGGACTCCGCCTTCAGGGGCGACAGCGATAGCGGTGAACAAGAAGGCCACCGCATCGCGGCACAGATCAAGGAGAACCATCTCGAACAGTTGATCGAGACCCGTCGAATACAAGGACAAGAATTCGTCAGTCATCAGCGGCGCGTTGATGTAGGCGACCTCGTCCATGTCGCCGCGCGAGAACGGATCGGTCTCCAGCAAAAGCTCGTCGGTCGACCGCAGATCGACGACCGTGCGGACCCCGTACCGCACAAGGGCTTGACGTCCGTGCCGCGTGAGGCGGCAGATGTTGTCGGAACGGACCATGGCCCGCCAGCAGGTCGTGCGCCCATCGACGGTGGTGAAACCGCCTAGATCGCGGACGTTGTAGCAGGCGTCCCAAAGCAGGCGGCGTGGATCAGCCGTCGCACCCATGAAGCCTCCCGCCCCGGACGGGGCTGGGCATTGTTCGCCCAGGCCGCTCCAAAGAACAAGTCTTGAAGTTCGATCACGCCGCGTTCACACTTGTTCGTGCCCAGACCGCAGTCTTCATCTATTAGCCTTACGCGCGATGGCCACACAGACCCGCACCGAGGCGAAGCTCTCACGAACGCGCTCGGTGTCCGCGCTGCGTGTCCGCGAGCACACCGAGGAGCTCGAGCAGGCGAACCTCGCCGAACATGCGACACGCTCCGCGAACGCGCGCCGCGATCGTCCGGAGGAGCCCTCGCCGACCCGCGCCGCCTTCGCGCTCGACCGCGACCGGATCGTCCACAGCAAGGCGTTCCGACGGCTCAAGCACAAGACGCAGGTCTTCCTTGCGCCCGTCGGCGATCACTACCGCACCCGCCTCACGCACACCCTCGAGGTCACCCAGATCGGCCGCTCGATCGCGCGAGCCCTCCGTCTCAACGAGGATCTCGTGGAGGCGATGGCCATGGGCCACGACGTCGGGCACACGCCCTTCGGCCACATCGGGGAAGAGCTCCTCGGCAGGTTCCTCGCCCCCGAAGGCTTCCGGCACAACGAGCAAAGCGTCCGCATCGTCGAGAAGATCGAGAAGAGCGGCGCGGGCCTCAACCTGACGCACGAGGTCCGCGACGGGATCGCAAAGCACAGCGCGCCGACCGAGGGAGGGGTGGAGACGGCGGCGTGGGGCATCCCCGAGACACCGGAGGGATGGGTCGTGAGGTACGCGGACAAGATCGCGTATCTCCACCACGACATCGACGACGCGATGCGGGCCGGGATCGTGCGCGAAGAGGACATCCCCCAGGGCATCCGCGGGTCGCTCGGCCGTGATCGGGCCGAGCGGCTCGACACGATGATCTACGACGTCATCGTGACCTCGTACGGCAAGCGTGACGTGACGATGAGCGACGAGGTACTAGAGGCGACGAACGCGCTGCGCAAATTCATGTTCGAGAACGTGTACCTCGCCGGGCCGGCCAAGACCGAAGACCGTAAGGCCCAGGGCGTCCTCTGGGAGCTGCTCCAGTACTTCGAGAAGCAGCCATCGCTTCTCCCCCCGGAGCATCAGCGGATCGCGACGAAGGAGGGCACGAAGCGGGCGGTCGCCGATTACGTTGCCGGCATGACCGACCGGTACGCCCTCGACACGTACGCGTCGATCTTCATCCCGTCAGGCTGGAGCCACCTCTAGCCCAGAATGTGGCGCCAGTGGGCCCTCGTCGGCGGATCCTCATCGTTGACGACAATCGCGACGCCGCCGAGGCCCTCGCCGAGCTACTGCGCGATTTCGGTCACGACGTCTCGACGGCGTTCGACGGGCGCTCGGCGCTCGACAGCGCCACCACACACCGTCCCGAGCTTGTTCTGCTCGACATCAGCATGCCCGAGATGGACGGCTTCGAGGTGGCCCACCGCCTCCGGCAAGAGGTCGGGCTACAGGACGCGATCCTCGTCGCGCTCAGCGGCTACGGGGAGGATCGCCACCGGCGTCTGTCGCGGGAGGCGGGGTTTGACCACCACGTGACTAAGCCGGTCGACGCCCGGAAGCTCGAGGAGCTCCTCAAGCTGCCGCTGTAGCGCAAGCCGCGCGCGATACTGCGTGGGGTGCCTGGTGACTTCGACCTCGTCAAAGAGCGCGTCGACATCGTTCAGCTCATCGGCGAGCGCGTACAGCTAAAGAAGGCGGGTAGGGTCTACAAGGGTCTCTGCCCGTTCCACTCTGAGAAGACGCCCTCGTTCCAGGTGGACCCCGATCGCCGGCGGTACCATTGCTTCGGCTGCTCTCGCGACGGCGATGTCTTCACCTGGCTCGAGGAGCAGGACGGACTCGAGCCGGCGGAGGCGCTAAAAGTCCTGGCCGAACGTGCTGGGCTGGAGCTCACGAGCTGGCGCGCGCCCGAGGAGCGCGAGCGGGAGAAGCGACTCCTCGACGCCAACGACACCGCCTACTTCTACTTCCGCCAGGCGCTTCGGGGCACCGAGCGCGGCAAGCAGGTCGCCCGATACCTCGCCGAGCGCGGGATCGAGCCCGAAACGGTGGAGCGGTTCGGGCTGGGGTACGCACCCGATCTGGGCGACGGCCTTCTTGGCTACCTGCGGAAAAAAGGGTTCTCGGACGAGGAATCCGTGGCCGCTGGGCTCATCGGAAGCGGCGAACGAGGGCTCTACGACTGGTTCCGAGACCGTCTGATCGTGCCGATCAAGGATGGTCGGGGTCGGGTCGTGGCGTTCGGCGGACGGGCGATGCGTGCGGACCAGCCCGGCAAGTACGTCAATTCCCGCCAGACGGCGCTCTTCAACAAGGGCGCGACGCTCTACGCGTTGGATGCGGCCCGGGCGGCGATCCGCAAGGAGCGGGCGGCGGTCATCGTCGAGGGCTATTTCGACGCGATCGCCATGCATCAAGCCGGTTTCGCGAACACCGTCGCCTCGATGGGTACCGCGCTCACGGAGGACCAGTACCACGCCCTCGACACGATGCGGATCGAGCGCGCGATCGTGGCGTTCGACGGCGACGCCGCCGGGCAGCGCTCGGCTGAGCAGCGCGGAAGCGACCTCGCCCGCCAGGTCCAGCGGGCCGTCCAGCGCGCCGGCCGCGGGTCGGTAACGGCCCGAACTGGGCTCGCCGTGTACGTGACCGTTCTCCCGAACGACACCGATCCGGACGAGCTTGCGCGCCGCGACCCCGAGCGCCTTCGGACCCTCGTCGGCGCTGCCAAGCCGGTGCTCGAGTTCGTGATCGACCGGATCGCCCGCCGGAGCGATCTGGCCCGAGCCGACGGGCGCCGGCGTTTCCTCGCCGAAGCTCTGCCGCTCGTGGGCGACGAGCCCGACCCTCTCACGCGGGAGCTCTATCTCGGGACTCTTTCCAAGCTGACCGGTGTCGAACAGGAGTCGCTTCGCCGCGAGGCGGCCGCGGCGCCGGCGCGAACGCAGATCGAGAGCGGGGGCCGCGGGGCAGCGCCCCCCGATGGTCCTGAGACGTCCACGAAACAAACGGGCTCTCCCGCGCGTTACCTAATGGCACTATTGACGCGATTTCCGGAGGAAGCGGCGCGCGCCGACCTCGAACCCAGCGACCTCGACGACCCCGACTTGCGAGCGCTCTACGAACAGCTCCAGGCGGGGAAGCACCCGACCTCTGACCTGCCGGCTCACTTGGCCGCCGTAGTAGCGGCCCTTGGCGCATCAGCGCCTGAGTTCGGAGATGAGGTCGAGCCTGGTCAGGCGATCGAGATCGCCGCGCTGAGCCTTCGGGAATGGAACCTGCGGCGCCGCCTTGAGGCCGCTGGAGCTCGGCTCCGGCGGGGCGAAGGTGGCGACGGGACCGTGTTGGATGGAGAGATCGCTCGCCTGGCGGACCAGCTCGCGGAGCTGATGAAGCGTCGGGAGCGGCACACCGTCCTTCACGCGGCTGATGTGGACAAGAGGGATGAATGAAGAGCAGCACTAAGGAAACGACCACCACCACGGCGCCGGCGCCCGAGCGCGGTATCCACCCGGAGCACCGCGAGGCGGCCGAGCGCCTGATCGCGCGCGGCCGGCAACAGGGCTACGTCACGCAGGAGGACATCGTCCGGGCCATTCCGGACGCCGAGCCAGGCGAGATCGAAGAGCTCCTCACCACGCTCGACGACAACAACGTCGAGATCCTCGAGGCCGAGCGCTCGCCGACGTGGGCGCAGGTCAAGGAGGAAGAGGAAGAGGCCGAGGAGATGCAGCGCGAGGACTCGATCGCTTCGGTCCTCGCAAGCGACCTTATCAGCGTCGACGACCCCGTCCGGATGTACCTCAAGGAGATCGGCAAGGTCCCTCTGCTCACCGCGGAGGAGGAGGTCAACCTCGCGAAGTCGATCGAGCTCGGGGAGCAGGCGCTCGTGTCACCCGCGCTCTCAGTCGTGCACCTCTACGAGCTCGGCGTCGAGGTCAAGAAGCGTATGGCCCTCGGCCGACCGAAGGAGTTCGTCGACGAGGCGACGCGGTTCACGACGAAAGCGCTCCGCTACACGCTCACCGATGAAGAGGGCGGCAGAGAGCTGAAGCGCGTCACCAACCGGCTCCTAAAGCTTCGCGATCCGCTACAGGGTGAGGCGAACAGCAAAGAGATCAGCTACGAGGCGAAGGTCCTCATCGACGAGACCGTCGCGCTGATCGACGCCGCACGCCGCGATGCGGAGCGTCTCGCATTCCGGATCCTTCCGCAGTACGCGAAGATCCACGGGCCAGCCGAAGGCGCCGAGCGTCTCGGCGAACTGGTCATGCTCGGCGCGGAGCTGCGCGACATCCTCGTGAAACATCTCGATAAGCTCGTGCAGTCGGATCCCGACGAGCAGCGCGCGCTGCGCCGCCTCGCGGACGAGCTCATCCAGAAGGGCGACGACGCCCGTCACAACCTGACCGAGGCGAACCTCCGGCTCGTGGTCTCGATCGCGAAGAAGTACATCGGACGCGGCATGAGCTTCCTCGACCTGATCCAGGAGGGAAACATCGGTCTCATCCGCGCGGTGGAGAAGTTCGACTACCGCAAGGGCTACAAGTTCTCGACATACGCGACGTGGTGGATCCGGCAGGCGATCACGCGCGCCATCGCTGACCAGGCGCGCACAATCCGCATCCCGGTCCACATGGTGGAGACGATCAACAAGCTCATCCGCGTGTCGCGCGGCCTGCTCCAGGAACTCGGCCGCGAACCGACCGCGGAGGAGATCGCCGAGCGGATGCTGATCACCGCGGACAAGGTCCGCGAGATCGTGAAGGTCTCGCAGGAGCCGGTCTCGCTCGAGACGCCGATCGGCGAGGAAGAGGACAGCCATCTCGGGGACTTCATCCCCGACAACCAGGCGCTCGCGCCGAGCGACGCGGCGTCGCACAAGCTGCTCAAGGAGCAGGTCGAGTCCGTGCTCGAGGGATTGACCGGACGCGAGCGCCGCGTGCTGCAGCTGCGGTTCGGACTCGAGGACGGCCGCACGCGCACACTCGAGGAGGTCGGCCGCGAGTTCAATGTGACGAGAGAGCGGATCCGTCAGATCGAGGCGAAGGCGCTCCGCAAGCTCCGGCACCCATCGCGGAGCCGCAAGCTCAAGGACTACCTGGAATAAGGAGGAAGGGGCCGCGACTCGAGTCGCGGCCCCTTTCGCTACGGCTTTCCCGTGACTTTCGTTCGCGTGGTCATGTAAAGGTCGCCCCCGCCGGAGCCGCCCGGCCTGCCCGACGTGAAGAAGAGCGTCTCGCGGTCGGAAGAGATCGCTGGCTGCGCGTCGAGGAATGGGCCGTTCACCGCGGCGAGGTTCGTCACCCCGGACCATGCGTCCGCCGTGCTGTTGCGCGTCGCAACGTAGAGATCGAAGTCGCCGGTCCGGAACGAGTGGAAGATGATCTCGAGGCCGTCGTGGCGCACCGCTGGGCGCGCGTCGTTGGCCGGCGAGTTGAGCTCGGCCACCGGGGAGGCCGATCCCCAAGACCCGTCCGCCTGGCGCTTGCTCGCATAGATATCGAAGTCGAAGAGATTGCCCAGCCGGTTCCTCGCGAAGTAGAGGATCGCGGCGCCTTCCTCGGGCTCGAAGTAAGACGGCCCGGTGTCAATCAGCGACGTGTTGATGCCAGGGCCGAGGTTCACCGGCGTTTGCCAGCCGAAGTCGTCGTGCACGAAGGGCCGCCAGGAAGCCCAGATGTCAAAGCCGCCAATACCGCCCGCCCGATTGCTCGAGAAGAACATCCAATGCCCATCCCGCGAGAAGTTCGGGACCCGATCGTTCGCCGCTGTGTTGATCACCGCTCCGAGGTTCGCGGGCGCACCCCAAGGAGCCTCCGTGTTCGCGCGCTGCGAAACCCAGATGTCCTCGCCGCCGAATCCGGGACGCGTCGATGTGAAGTACAGGCTCAGGCCATCCTTCGAAAGTGCCGGGCCGCTGTCGTCCGAGCTCGAGTTGATGACGGCGCCTAGATTGCTCGGCGCTGACCACTCCGAATAGCGCGGTGCGGCAAAGGCCGGTGCGCTCGCGAGAGCCGTCGCGACGAAGCAGACCGTGGCGGCAACTCGAATTTTCATTTGTGTCCCCTTCCAAACCGTTTGGCGACCATCGTGCCGCTGCGCATGACCCCATCGGCTTCCTAGGGCCCCCCGTGCAGTTTCGTTCTCGTCGAGAAAAAGATCTCTCCGCTCAGGCCGCTTCGGTTCGAGGCGTAGAAGAGCGTGCGGGCATCCCAGGACAGCACGGGCGTGATCTCGGTCGCGGTCGTGCTCACCACCGGAACTGTCTCCGGCGCCGACCAGCGGTCGCTCGTTGTCGCCCGAGTGGAAACCCAGATGTTCGCATCGGTCTGTGGGCCCGGCGGGCGGTTCGAGTTGAAGAAGATCTCGAGCCCGTCATGACGGATGTAGGGCCGGCCCTCGTTGAAGCCGCTGCTGCTGAGGTCAGCGTCTCGGGTAGGCGCACCGAACGAGCCGTCGGCCTTCTGAACGCTTAGGTAGATGTCGACCAGGTTGTTCTGCGGCCCCGTCGGATTGCTCACGAAATAGAGCTGGAGAGCGCCTGAATCGTCCTCGAAAGCCGTCGGGCCCGATTCGAACCCCGGCGTGTTGACCGGCGATCCGAGTGTGTCGATGTTCACCGCGTCCTGCCAGCCGAAGTCCGGCGGTCCCGCGTGTTTGTGCGCGCGCCACGACACCATCAGATCGAAGCCGCCCCGTCCCCCAGGGCGGTTGCTCGCGAAGAAGAGCCAGTGGCCGTCCGGTGACTCGAAAGCCGCTCGATCGTTTGCCGTCGAGTTCACGGTAGCGGGCAGTTTCTGTGGCGTTCCCCACGGGGCGTCCGTGGCTTCACGCTGGACGATCCAGATGTCCTCTCCGCTCGTCGTGGCGTTGCCACGTTGGAAATAGAACGTCAGACCGTCTTTCGAGATCCCGTTCGCGAACTCCAGCTCCGCGGTGTTGACCGCGGTGAACGCTTCTCCCGAGGACCAACCGGAATACGGTGGGG
>MNEO01000073.1 GCA_001917735.1 Chloroflexi bacterium 13_1_40CM_68_21 | reverse complement strand
GCGAGCAGGTGATCCGGCCGGCCGTCGGCGGGCAGTGGCTCGACTCGACGACGAAGTACCTCGTGAACGGCACCGGCGCGTTCAGCGGCAAGGATGCGACGAAGGTCGACCGCTCCGCCGCGTACGCCGCACGCTACGTCGCGAAGAACGTCGTCGCGGCGGGGCTCGCCGAGCGGTTCGAGGTACAGCTCGCGTACGTGATCGGTGGAGCGCAGCCCATCTCGCTCAACGTGGAGACCTTCGGCACCGGCACCGTCGCGGACGAAACGATCCGCAAGCTCATCGAAGAGCACTTCGACTTCCGCCCGGGCGCGATCATCGACCGCTTCAAGCTGCGCCGTCCTCTCTATCGGCAGACCGCGTCGTACGGGCATTTCGGCCGCCCCGATTTCCCGTGGGAGGCGACCGATCTCGCGCCGACGCTCGCCAAAGCCGCAGGCGCGCGGGGAGCGCTCGCTTAGCCGGACGCTGGGCGACGGGCTGGCCAGCGTCTTGCACCCGATCCCATCGCTCAAACCTCGAGTGGAGGAATGAAGATGGTGAGAGAACCTCTCGTGCGACCCGCGAGCACCTCGTGGATGTCGGTGCTCGGCGGCTGGATCGCGACGATCGGCGCGGCGACGCTTGTGGCGCCGGCGATCGCGAGCCTGCTCGCGCGGGTCCAGATCGGAACCAACGACCTCGCGGCAGCGGTCCCAGTGGTGATCGGGATCTTCGTGTCGTACCTCGTCGGCGGCTACGTCGCGGGACGGATGGCGGGCTATCGGACGAGCTGGCATGGAATGATGACCGCGTTCTTCAGCCTGCTCGTGCTGCTCGTTATCGCCCTTCTCGCGTACGCGGCGGACCACGGACTCCTCGCCGGCCTCGGCGTGAACGGGGTCGCGGACATCGTCCCAGGGGCTGGCGGATGGAGCATCGAGAGCGGTAACGCGCTCACGTTCGGCGCGCTCCTTGGCTTCCTCGCGGCGATCTTCGCCGGCTGGCTCGGCGGCGTGCTCGCTCCGTCGCACGCGGTGGTGGCGATCGCCCCGGCTCGCGGACCTGTCCCGGCGCGATCGGTGGGCGTTCCGCCGGCCGGCCGCACCGTGAAAAGGGACGTCGTTCGCGAGCGGGCCACGGCTCTTCCGTCATTCGGAAGAAAAGGCGGCGAGCGCGTCGAAGAGCGCCACGACGTAGGGGTTGAGCAGCCCTAGACCGCTGAACCGCGCGTAGCAGGCGGACGTATCCTCACCGAAACCCGGTCGGTTCGGGAGGGGGTGTCCATACCATGCGATCCGCCCGCTACTCGCTCGCGCTCATCGCCACATTCGCGGTCCTTCTCGCCGCATGCACCGGCGGCCAGCAGCCCACCGGTGGCGGCGGCGGGGCCTCAGCGACGCCGGAGTCAGGCAGGCCGGTCTACGGCGGGACGATCACATTCGCGCTCGAGAACGACGTCAGCAACCTCGACCCGATGCTGTCAAGCCTCTTCGTGGATCGGAACATCCACTACGCGATGTACGACTCGCTCGTGCGAGTCACACCGAAGGGCGAAATCATTCCCTGGCTCGCGGAAAAGTGGACCTACGCCGATGAAGGCAAGAGCGTGACCTTCAACCTTCGCAAGGACGTGAAGTTCCATGACGGGACCACGTTCGACGCGGATTCGGTGAAGTGGAATATCGAGCGGTACAAGACGACCTCCGGCTCTGCACGAACCGGAGACCTCGGCTCGGTCGACACCGTCACCGTCGTCGACCCATCGACCGTCAAGTTCAACCTCAAGTCGGCATTCGCGCCGCTGCTTGGCGCGCTCGTCGACCGCGCCGGCATGATGGTTTCCAAGTCGGTCCAGCAGGCGATGGGCACCGACTTCACCCTGAAACCGTTCAAGGCCGGCACGGGACCGTTCATCCTCACCGAGGCCGTGAAAGCCGACCACTACACACTTGAACGCAACCCCAATTGGTGGGGCAAGGACGCTAGCGGCAACAAGCTCCCATTCCTTGACAAGATCATCGTGCGACCGATCCTCGACCCTGACGTCGCGCTGACAAATCTCCGGACCGGCAACGCCCAGGTGATCAATCGCGTCACCGGCAAAGACGTGCCGGTCGTGCAGGCCGACCCGACGCTGAGCTACCAGCAGGTCGGCTCGTTCAGCTGGGACAGCCTCATACCGAACGAGACCGCTGGCTTCGTGTTCAACGAGAAGCGCTACGTCAAGGCGGTGGCCATGGCGCTTGATCGCGAGGAGCTGAACAAGAACGGCCCCGCCCAAGGCGTCGGCCTTCCGGGTTGGGGCCCAATCTCTCCCGCCCACTTCGCGTACGACGCGAGTTTCAAGCCGTGGCCGAAGGCCGACCCCGAAGGCGCGAAGAAGCTCATCGCTGAGGTCGGCAGGGGACCACTCAAGTTCGAGCTGCTCATCTCGTCCGGAAGCCCGCCCGGTCTGCAGTACGCCCAGCTCATCCAGGCGCAGCTCGCGAAGGCCGACATACAGGCGGACATCAAGACGCAGCTCTTCAACGACATCGTCACGCTGCAGCAGCAGAAAAAGCACTTGGGCATGACTAACATCGGTTGGAGCGGACGACTCGATCCCGATGGCAACATCTACGACTTCGTCGTCGCCGGTCAGCCCAACAACGACTCTGGGTACAGCAATGCGAAGGTCGACGAGCTCATGAAGGCGCAGCGTGCGGAGTCGGATCCCGCGAAGCGGAAGGCGCTGCTCCTGCAGGCGCAGCAGATCTATGTCGTCGACGATCCCGCCCGCGTGTGGCTCAGCTTCGGCGTGTCTCCGCTAGCTACAGTGAAGAACCTCGTCGGACTCGAGTCGTACCCCGACCGCATCCCGCGATTCCAAACTGGTTGGGTACAGAAGTAATCGCGGAGTGACGTGAGACCGGAGGCGACGGAGTGACTACCTACATACTCCGTCGCCTCCTGCTCATGATCCCGGTCGCGTTCCTAGTGACCATCGGTGTCTTCGTGCTCGTGCGCTTGTCGCCAGCCGATCCGGCGCTCGCGTTCGCCGGCGAAGAGCGTGATCCAGCGATGCTGGCGGCGATCCGGAAGGACATGGGCCTCGACCACCCGATTCCGGTGCAGTACATCGCGTGGATCACGCGCGTGGCGCACGGCGACCTCGGCCGCTCGTTCCAGACCAAGCAGCGTGTCGTGGAAGCCATCGTCGAGCGGCTTCCAGCCACGCTCGAGCTTGGCGCGGCCGCGCTGCTCATCTCTGTGACCCTCGCGATCACCGTTGGGATCATCTCCGCGATCAAGCGCAACTCGATCGTGGATCTGGCGGCGTCCGGGGTCACCCTCGCGGGGGTCTCTTTCCCGAGCTTCTTCCTCGGGATACTGCTCATCCTCCTGTTCGCCTACGTCGTTCCAGGACGGATCTTCCCGCCCGGTGGATACATACCGCTCACCCAAGACCTTGGCGACAACCTTCGGCGCCTCGTTCTTCCGGCGATCACCCTCGCAACGGGGAGTCTCGCCGTGAATCTTCGACAGGTGCGTTCGAGTCTGCTCGACGTCTTCGGGCACGACTACATGCGCACCGCGCGCGCAAAGGGGCTGCGCGAGCGGACCATCATCGCGCGCCATGCCCTGAAGAACGCGCTCATCCCGGTCGTCACACTGATCGGCATCCAGATCGGCGCGATCATCGAAGGTGCTTTCATCACCGAGACGATTTTCCTCTGGCCGGGGATCGGCCGGCTCGCGGTCACGGCCATCCCGTCAGGGGATTACCCAGTGGTCCAGGGTGTTGTGCTGGTATCGGCATTCTCCTTCATGATCACAACGCTGCTCGTCGATCTGCTGTACGCGTGGCTGGACCCCCGGATCTCGTACGGGAAGGCGACCGCATGAGCGGCGCGACGATCCCTGTGGCGGTGCACATTCAACGCGCCGATCGGGCAAGCACGATCAGATACTTCGCCCGTCGGAATCCACGAATGATCGTTGGTGGGGCGCTGGTCCTGACGTGGCTGTTCCTGGCCGCGTTCGCACCGATCGTCGCCCCGTACGACCCGATAAAGGTGAATGTGCTGGAGGCACTCCGCCCGCCGAGCCTCACTCATCTTCTCGGGACCGATGACCTTGGTCGCGACGTGCTCTCACGGGTGATCTGGGGCAGCCGCGTCTCGCTGTCGGTCGGGCTGATCTCCGTCAGTATCGGTTTCTTCATTGGGGTCACACTCGGACTCGCCGCGGGGTACCTCGGCGGCGCATTCGATCTACTCGCGATGCGTGCCGTTGACGCGCTGCTGGCTTTCCCGGCGCTTGTGCTCGCGATCGCGATCACGTCGGCGCTCGGGCCGCAAATCCAGAACGCGATGATCGCGATCGGCATCGTGGCCATTCCGGCATACGCGCGTCTCACCCGTGGACAGGTCCTCGCCGTGCGCGCGCGCGAGTTCATCGTCGCGGCCCGCACCGTAGGCTCGACGCCACTTCGCATCGTCCTGCGTCACATCTTTCCGAACGTCCTCAATGCGCTCATCGTGCAGGCGACGCTGTCGACCGCGTTCGCCATCCTTGCCGAGGCGGCGCTGTCTTTTCTCGGTCTCGGTCCGCAGCCCCCGTATCCCTCGTGGGGCCAGGACGTGAACTATTCACAGCGGTATCTCCCGAATCTCAAGTGGTGGATGAGCGTCGGCCCTGGCGTCGCTATCTTCACGGCGGTTTTCGCGTTCAACTTCCTCGGCGACGCGCTCCGCGATGCGCTGGATCCGCGGCTGCGCCGCTCGGCCTGATCACCGGTACTTCTGTACTAGGCCGCTCTCCCCGTGGTCGGGGACTGTCGCGCGCGCGGTTTGCCTGCTAAGCCAGGGTCGAACATGCAGGTGAGCCAGGTCGCATACGACCGGTTTAGGCTGGAGCTCCCTCCCGCTGACGCCACCTGGCGTCCGCTCGGGGACCCGGAGACCCTGGCCGAAACGGCCGCGTGGCTCTGGGACTTCGGACCCACGCCGCTTATCGCGGTCGTGGGCTACGACGGAGCCGCTCCGAGCTGGCTCGCGGCATGGTCACCGCGGCCCGTCCGTCTCGCGCCCGGTGGGGCGTCTACCGGCGTGGCGGTCGTGCTCGCGACACGGAAGGACCTCGAACGCTTCCTCTCGGAAGGTGCACCCCATGAGCGAACGGTCCTCCTCTGGCCGCGCACCATGGAGACGAAGACGTTCGAGGCCCTGAGCGGCCCACCGAACGCATGGATCAAAACGGTCGACGCGGACGCCAACATCCAGCGCGGCGGAGAGGTCTTCGAGGTCCACCAGATCCAAGTGCCCTAGCGCGGGCTCACGCGCTGGTCCACCTGCACGCTCCGCCGCAGCACAATCCCGACGTATGCGCCTGCGAACGCGCCCGCCAGCGCGAACCCGAGCGCCGCCAGTGCCGCGTAGTTGTCGAAGCGGATCGCTTCCACCACCGGAATCGGCAGACCCACGAGCGCGCCGACGATGAGCGCGGCGCGCGGCCGGATCGCGGAGAGCGCTCCCGAGGTCAGCACGATGAGGCCGGCGAGGATGCCCATATCGTCGAAGCGCGGGTTCGCCTCCACCCCGACGAGCCACAGGCCCGCGGCGAACGCCGCGAAGAGCACGACGGCGGTGACCAAGTTCCTCACGGGCGCTCCTCGGACCGGCGCTCGGCTTCCGCGCCCAGCTCACGCGTCCGCTGGTACGCCGCGTACACGGCCTTCGAGAGCACCGTGCGGAGCGCGCCCTTCTCGAGCTGATAGATCGCGGCAGCGCTCGTGCCTCCTGGTGACGTGACCATGTTGCGCAGCTCCGCGAGGTGCCGGCCGCTCTTCCGCGCGAAGAGCGCGGACCCTTCGACGGTGCGCAGCACCAGCTCTTCGGCGACGCGCCGCGAGAAGCCGAGGTGGACCCCCGCGTCGACGAGCGCTTCCATCAGCAGGAACACGTAGGTCGGTCCGGTGCCGGAGAGCGCGGTGGCCATGTCGACGAGGCTCTCGTCGTCGACCATGAGCTCCTCGCCGAGCGCGCCGAGGATCGCCTTGGCGAGCTCGCGCTGATCGGCGTCGACCGCGCCGGTCACCGACCACGCCGTCACGCCCATGCCGACCTGGGCGGGCGTGTTCGGCATGGCGCGCACGATGGCCGGATGATCGAGGCCGTCGCGCAGCGCGCGCAGCGTCGCGCCCGCGACGATGGAGATGACGAGCTGCTTCTCGTCGAGCTTGCCGCGCAGCTCGCGCATCACCGTCGCGAGCACCTGTGGCTTCACCGAGAGCACGACGACGTGCGCGTCCTTCGCCGCGTCCGCGTTCGAGGCGAGGGCCTTCACGTTGTAGGTCTTGGTCAGCTCCGCCCGGCGCTCGCGGCGCGGACCGGTGACGAGGACGTGCGACGGCGGCACCAGGTGGCGGTCGAGGAGGCCGCGGATCATCGCCTCGGCCATCGTCCCGCCCCCGATGAACGCGAGTCGCTTTCCGGTGAGCGACATGGAAGCGAAGTATGCGGACCGCACGAAATGTGGAAATCTCTCTTGCATTCGGCGCGCCTCCGGAGTACACATGCGCTTCGCGCGTCCAGGCGCGCGAAGAAATGGAGGCAGCGATGGCGTACCTCGTGTTTATCGCCCTCACGTCATCGCGGGAGGCGGGTCCGGGCTAGCGCTGTAGAGAGATCTGTACGGCGCTCCGATGCCACGGGCTCCTCCCCGTGGCGTTTTTGTTTGTCCCGAGCGAATCGCGGCGAAGGGAGGAGACCGATGGTCAGTCGGAGATGCTGCGAGAGCGCCTGCTACGACCATGCCCAGCAAAGATCGCTGTACCGGCATGCCCTCAACGCGCTGCTGCTCGCGTCGCGTTCGGGCTGCGACTCGAAGATGGCCCGCGAGCTGGCCGAGCGCTGCGCTGAGATGCTGCGCGCGGCCGACGACGGCGATCAGCAAGCGGTCGTAATGCGTCGATGATCGCGAACTTCACGCAAGCGGCGGCTGGGTCGCTCCGCCCGAGTCCTCGGTCCCCAGCCGCCGCTCACTCATCTCTTGCTCGGAGCGGGACAGCTCGTCCGATAGACGCAGTCGTTGAACCCATCGGCCTGGCGATCCGGCACAGATGGGGTCGCGATGAGCGTGAGGTCAAAGTCGACCAGCTCAATACGCTCTGCGGGCACGAAGCCCGCCGGTCTGCCGTTGGCGGTTGCGTGGTTGAAGTGGACGACGGAAAGCTTCGGCATAGGGCCGACCGTAACCGCGCCGGTGGTCTCCGAGATCACGACAGGAGTCTCGATGACCCACTCGGCCGATCCATGGGTGGAGGCATAAGGGAGCGTCAGGCTGAACGTCACGTGCACGCGGTCCCCCGGATGCACCCTTAAACCTGTGCGCACGAGCGGCACCGGGATCGCCTCCCACCAGGCGTAGTAATCCGCCCTTCCCGACGCGTCGACGTCGTGTCCGATGCCGGCCTGGATGAGCGTGGCGTCGGTCAGCTTGCACGACGTGTCGAGGCAGCCGCCGCCAATGCCGATCCAGCTCGACGAGTACTCCGCCTCCCCCGCGCGGTGAGGCCTGGCCGTGGGCACGCTCCAGCTCACGGCGATGGAGTGGAACGTTGTGTTCTTCTCGAGGCGGCCCTGCACGTACCCCGACCAGTTGAAGGACTGATTCGCCGCGACGACGACGATGGGGCGGGCCTTCGCTGGCGCCGCCGCGGGGCAGACCATGACGATGAGCGCTAGGAGGGCGAGTAATTGCGCGAAGCGCACGATGACGACTTCGCAGCGCGCGTGCCAGCTCAGTCGATCGACAGGCGCACCAGGTCGTTGTCGACGAAGAGACGTCGCGTGTCGA
>MNEO01000026.1 GCA_001917735.1 Chloroflexi bacterium 13_1_40CM_68_21 | reverse complement strand
GTCGCAGGTGCTCCTCGCGCTCGGGCTGCCCCGCGAGCTCGCCAAGGGGTCGCTGCGCGTCACCATCGGGCGTTCCACGACCGAAGCGCAGGTCGATGCCTTCCTTGGCGCGCTCGAGCGGGTGGTGAAGCGGCTGCGCGTCGCTGACGCGGTGGCGGTTTGACGCGGGGGACCGGTAACGACGCGAACCCTCGCGACGGTGACCGGGTCCGGATAGCGGTGGATATCGTGGCGGGGACCGTTGCGGACATCCGTGTCATCTCATCTGGATGCGCTGCGGCGCTCCGGGCCGGCGACACGCTGCAGCGGCTAGCGCGCGGGCGGACGACCGAGGAAGCGCGCGAGATCGGAGTGCCCCAGCTCGCGCGTGCGATGGGCGGCGTCGACGCAGAGGACGAGCGCTGTGTACTGACGGCGATCGGAGCGCTCCGCGCCGCGGTACTGGATGCGCACGTGAGGGGCACCGTATGAGCGGGCGAGTCTTCGTCGCGATGAGCGGCGGCGTGGACTCGTCGGTTGCCGCGGCGATCCTCGCCGAGCGCGGCGAGGACGTGGTGGGCGTGTGGATGCGGCTCGTCCCAGCGGGGACGAGCGCCGATGCGCCGCGCTGCTGTGGGACCGACGAGGCGGGGGAGGATGCGCGCCGCGCCGCGGCGGCGATCGGGATCCCCTTCTACGCGCTCGATTACGCGGAAGTGTTCGGGCGGCGCGTGGTCGACAGCTTTGTGAGCGCGTACGCGAGCGGCGAGACGCCGAATCCCTGCGTCTCGTGCAACCAGCACGTGAAGTTCGACACGCTGCTCGGCGATGTCGTCCGCAAGTTCGGCGGCGAACGCCTCGCGACCGGACACTACGCGCGCGTGACGACCGGCACGGACGGCCGACGCCACCTCGCGCGCGCGCGCGATCGGTCGAAAGACCAGTCCTATGCGCTCTACATGCTTGGCCAGCGCGAGCTTGGGCGAACGCTCTTCCCGATTGGCGAGCTTCGCGATAAGTCGGAGACGCGCGAGATCGCGTCCCGGCTCGGTCTCCCGACCGCGTCCAAGCCCGAGAGCATGGACATCTGCTTCGTGCCCGGCGACTACCGCGAGCTCGTCCGCAAGCGCTCGCCCGGAGCGTTCGTGTCCGGGCCCGTCGAGCGGGCAGACGGCACCGTCGTCGGGGCGCACGCCGGCATCGGCGGGCTGACCGTCGGACAGCGCTCGGGTATCGGTGTGGCGACCGGTGAGCGGCTCTACGTGCTCCGGCTCGAGCCGGAACGCGGCGCGGCCGTCGTGGGCACGAAAGACGAGATCGCGACGACGCACTATCGGCTCTCCGGCGTCCGGTTCGTCGCCGGCGAGCCGCCGTCCCCCTGCTTTACCACGAACGCGGTCCTCCGTTATCGCGGCATCCCACTTGCCGCAACGGTGGCCGTGCAGGGCTCTGATGCAACGCTTGACCTCAGCGAACCGGCGCTGGTCGCGCCCGGGCAGGCTGCGGTGTTCTACGAAGGCGATGAGGTCATCGGGGGCGGCGTGGTCCGCAATGTTCGAGCGGGGGGTCCTCGGGGGGCGTAGCCCCCCGGATCGATGCGCGCCCTCTGGCGCCTGGCCGCGATCGCCGTAGCCGGCGCCGCGCTCTACTTCGCCGGGATCGTGAACAGCATCATCCTGGAGCACGCCGGCCGCGGCGGTGTGGGAGTCGTCGTCCTCGCGATCGGCGCGGCCATCGTCCTGCTCGCGTTCGCTGTTCGGGGGACCGGCCGCGGCGACGCCGTGACGACGACAGATCAGGTCTGGCTCGTTCGCGGGACGTGGGCATTCGTATGCGTGATGGCCCTGGTCAGTCTCGGCTGGCTCGTCGGTATGCCACGGCAGCACTCGTACGACTGGACGCCGTACCACAACGATGCGATCGCCCTCAACGAGTGCGCGGCGCGCCTTGTCCTGCAGGGACGCGACCCGTACAGCGATCTCGACCTCTTCAGCTGTTACGGACGCCTCGGCATCGGTGCCGATCGCACGACGCCGCTCCGGCGCGGTCTCTTCGCGGACGACGTGATCTACCCGAGCGATGCCGAGCTCGATGCCGTGTGGGATCTGCGCTCGCACGGCGTCGGCGTGAACGAGGAGTTCGTCTGGCGGCCATCGTATCCGGCGCTCTCGTTCCTCTTCCTCCTCCCGATCGTCGCGGTCGGCGGGGACTCGAACTACCTCTACCTCGCGTGCCTTCTGGTCGCGATGGTGCTGGTGGTCGCGCGGGCGGGCCGCAGCCTGCGACCGTTCTTCCTCACCGGGCTGCTCGGGGCGGCGAGCCTCACCGCATTCACGGTCGGCGGGAGCGCGGATCTCCTGTACGCGCTCCCGCTCGTGCTCGCGTGGCTCTACCGCGGTCGACGGTGGGCCGCGATCCCGCTCGGACTCGCGTTGGCGACGAAGCAGATCGCCTGGTTCTTCGCTCCGTTCTGGCTCATCGCGGTGGCAACCGAGCGCGGCTGGCGCGCCGCGGCGCGCGACGTCGCGATCGCCACCGGCGTCTTCGCGATCACGAACCTCCCCTTCATCGTTCACGATCCACGGTCATTGCTCGTCGGGATCCTCGCCCCGCTGATCGAACCGATGTTCCCGCGGGGCGCGGGGATCATCTTCCTGTTCACGAACGGTCAACTGCCGTTGCTGCCAGCCGTTGCATACGCGCTCCTGGAGGCGGCAGCGGGGCTCGCGTGTCTTGTCGTCGCGTGGCGATCGCGACGCACGAGCCCGGAGCTGGGGGCGGTGCTTGCGCTCGTCCCCCTCTACTTCGCCTGGCGGAGCCTCTTCTCCTATTTCTTCCTGCTGCCGCTGTTCGCGTTCGCGGCCGTGGCGCGCATGCCACTCGGCGACCTGGCCGGCGAGCGTGCGAAGCGCTTTGGCGCGCTCACCGTCTTTGCGGCGCCGCCGCGGTCGGCTTGAGTGCCGCCCGCCGTCGTGGTGCTCGGCCTCATCGCGATCGGTGTCCCCGCGGGCGCGTACGCGGCGTTCGGTCGGCCGCGCTCCCTCGGTAGTGCTTGGCTCCTGTCGGCGGCCGCGGCGGCCTCCGCGCAGGCGCTCGGCGAGCTGGCCGGCGCGTCCCTCGGGGTGCTGGGTGACGCCCAACTGCTACTCGCGATCGTCGCCGCGGCCCTCGCGGCGGCCATCGTCGCCGTCGCGGAAGGGCCCGCGAAGCGGTAACGTCATATGTCGAAAGACGAGGGGAGATAGAGCATGGGCTTCATCCTCGGCCTACTGACCGGCGCGGTGGTCGCGCTTCTCTACGCGCCGAAGACGGGCGACATCACCCGTGAGGAGCTGCGCGCGCGCACCGACGAGCTGAAGCGCCGCGCGGACGACCTGCAGAAGATCGCCCAGAAGCTCGCGGACGACGCCTCGGTGAAGGGCAAGGAGCTGATCGGCGAGGCCAAGCGCCAATGGGACACGAGCGCACGACCAGGAGGCTCGCGTGAATCGGGAGGAGGCTCCGCCACGAAATCCTGACCGCTAGACTTTCGAACGACGGGGAACGCGGGGAGCCGAGGTCGGCGACCCGCGTTTTCGTTTAAGAGGAGGGCGCCATCGACAGCGCGACCATACGAGAGCGGTTCATCACCTTCTTCGAGCAGAAGGGTCATATCCGCCTGCCCAGCGCCCCTCTCGTCCTGAAAGACGACCCCTCGGTCTTCTTCACCAGCGCGGGCATGCAGCCGCTCGTGCCCTACTTCCTCGGCAAGAAGCAGCCGCCGGCCAAACGCATCGTCACGATCCAGAAGGTCTTCCGGACCTCGGACATTGACGAGGTCGGCAACGACAGCTGGCACCAGACCTTCTGGGAGATGCTCGGCAACTTCGGCATCGGCGACTACTGGAAGAAGGAAGCGATCGAGTGGGGCTGGGAGCTGCTCATCGACCGTTTCGGCTTCGACCCGAAGAAGCTGGTAGCGACGGTCTACAAGACCGACGACGAGGCGTTCGACATCTGGACGAAGGAGCTCAAGCTCCTGCCGCTGGAGCGGGTGTTCCGCCTGGGTGACCTCGAGAAGGGCGATGAGACCAATTTCTGGTCGCCCGGCCCGACGGGTCTTTGCGGCCCCTGCAGCGAAGTCTTCGTTGACCGCGGTCCGCAGCCGGGCGTGCCAGAGCACGACTGCTCGCCGGCCGAGAACTGCGGACGCTGGATCGAGATCTGGAACTTCGTCTTCCAGCAATACGACCGGCAGCCGGATGGGACGCTCACGCCGCTCGCGAAAAAGAACATCGACACCGGAGTTGGCCTGGAGCGCCTCGCGCTGGTGCTCCAGGACGTAATCCCCGACAGCTTCAAGACCGATCTCTTTCAGCCGTATCTGAAGAAGGTCGAGGCGCTCTCCGGCAAGCGTTACGGGCAGGAGGCGCAGACCGATCGCTCGATCCGGATCGTCGTCGAGCATGCCAGGGCGGCGACCTTCCTGATCGCGGACGGGATCCAGCCTTCGAATGAGTGGCGCGGATACGTCCTCCGCCGACTCATTCGTCGCGCGGCCATGCATGCGCGCAGGCTCGGCCTCAAGACCGGCATCCTCGCGACGCTTGGCACCGAGGTCGTGAAGCACATGCAGCAGCACTACCCCGAGCTCACGCGGGCCCGCGACCGGATCCCCGAGATCCTCGGCGAAGAAGAGGCGAAGTTCGAGCGGACCCTGCAGAACGGCCTCGAGCAGCTGACCATCGCGATCGATGCCGCGAAGGGCGCGGGCTACGCGTGGATCGATGGCGACACAGCGTTCCGGTTGTTCGACACATTCGGTTTCCCTCTCGAGATGACGCGCGAGATCGCGGCGGGCGCCGGTCTGGCGATCGACGAGTCCGGCTTCCGGCGTCTGCTCGAGGCGCAGAAGAGCCGCTCGCGCGCGACCGCGAAGTTCTCACAGGACGTGATGCGCTTTGGCCAGTTCTATTCCGCGCTTCGGGAGAACGAGGACCTGCACAGTGAATTCACCGGCTACGACGAGCTCCAGACCGAGGGACGGATCGTGTCGCTGGTCATCGGCGGGACGCGAGTCGATGAAGCGAAGGAAGGCGAGGACGTCGAGATCGTTCTCGATCGCACTCCTTTCTATCCCGAAGGCGGTGGCCAGGTCGGAGACCGCGGGGACATCACGACCGACGCGGGGCGCGCGATGGTCGCGGATACGCAGACGGCGGCCCCCGGCGTGATCGTCATGAGCGCCAAGGTCGTCGACGGCGTGCTCCGAACCGGCGCGCGTGCCCGGGCGAGCGTCGACGCCGATCTCCGGCGGGACACGATGCGCAATCACACGGCGACGCATCTCTTGCATGCGACGCTGCGGCGGATGTTCGGCGAGGACGTCCATCAGGCCGGCTCGCTCGTGCACGCGCCGAACCTGAGGTTCGACTTCACCCTCAACCGTGCGCTGAGCGCGGAAGAGCTGCAACGCGTGGAGGACGCGGTCAACGCGGCGATCCTCGAGAACGCCGACGTCCACGCGCGGGTGATGCCGTTGCAAGACGCGCTCGCGTCGGGCGCGCTCCACCTGTTCGATGAGAAGTACGAGAAAGAGGTGCGCGTGGTCGAGGCGGGCCCGTCGAAAGAGCTGTGCGGCGGGACACATTGCCACTGCACCGGCGACATCGGGCTTTTCCTGATCACGAAAGAGGAGTCGATCGGCGCGGGCGTTCGTCGGATCGAAGCGGTCACCGGGCTCGGCGCGCTCCGGGAGGTGCGCGAGATCCGCGAGCGCGCGGCCCGCGCGGCGGCGGCCCTGCGCGTCGCTCCGGCGCGGCTGCCCGAGGCCGTCGCGCAGCTGCAGCAGTCGCGCGAGAAGCTGGAGAAAGATCTAGCGGCGATGCAGCGGAGCGGCGTCGAGTCCGTCGCCGCATCGCTTCTCGCGAAGGCCGAGACACTCGGACCGGCGAGGCTGGTCGCCGCGAACATCGGCGACGCCGATCTCGAGCAGCTCAAGAAGCTCTCCGATCGCGTGCGAGAGGAGATCGGCAGCGGCGTCGTGATCCTGGGAGGCGCGCGGGACGGCAAGGCGTCGCTCTTCGTCACTGTGACGAAGGACCTCGCCGGCGCCGTCGACGCGAACGCGGTCGTGAAGCGGGTCGAAGCGATCATCGAGGGCCGCGGGGGTGGCCGTGCGGAGAGCGCCTCAGCGGGCGGTAAGGCGCCTGCTCGTCTGGGCGAAGCGGTGGAAGCGGCACGCAGCGTGGTCCGCCAGCGTTTGAATGGGGGCCGTGGCTAGAGACCGGGCGCGAGAGACAGGCGGGCCCCGGGTGGCCGGCATCGAGCTGGCGGCCGGGCTCGCACGGGTGGTCGTAGCCCGCGCCGAATCCGGCCGGCTGCGGGTGCTGGGGCGAGGCGAGTCCGGGGTCGCGCCAGACGCGATCGCCGGCGGCTTGGTCGTCGATCGGCCGGCGGTCACCGCGGCGCTCGCCGCCGCTCTCGTGGCCGCGGAACGCGGGGTGCCAACGGAACGCGGAGTTGTGGCGATCGATGGCGATGACGTGCGGACCTACCACGTGACGACGCCATTCGAGCGCGACGAGTCCACCACGCCGATCGTCCGCGCCGAGATCGACCGCGCGCTTCGCGAAGCTCGCGACGATGCGGCGAGGACCGCGGAGACCGCGGTCGCGGACGATCCCGCTCTCCGCGGGGTGCCGACGGCGCGACTCATCGACGATATCGCGGCACTCTTGCTCGACGGACGCGAGCTCGAATCGGTCGTCGGCTACCACGGACGGGCTCTCGAAGTCCACACCGACGTCGCCGTCGCACCGCTCGTGCTGTCCGGCGCGGCACTCGCTACGATCGCGTCCTCGCGTCGGCGTGCGACCGTCGTGTCCGGGATCTACGCGCTCGCGCGCCTGGTCGCCGAGTCCGGTGTCGCCGACGCGGGTGTCGTGCGCATCGGAGCGGACACGACCGCGGTGGCGAGGGTCCGCGAGCGTCGTGTGGTCGGCACGCGCGTCTTCGGGCTCGGCCGCGACGCGTTCTTCTCTCGTGAGTCGAGTCGCGAGGAAGACGCGCGTGTGTGGGCCGAATGCGTCACGCTGCCGCTCGCACAACAGGACACACTCCCGTCGGAGCGCTGGCTCTTCGTGGGCGTGCCGGAGTCGCTGCTCGTGCTGCCGAACGCGCTCGCCGCAATCGTGGGCGAGGTCCGGGGCGCGCCCGCGCGCATTGGGCCGCTCTCGGCAGGCATCGTCGGACGAGTCTTCACCGACGTCCCGCTTCACGCGGACGATCTTGTGGCCGCCGGGGCCGCGGCTTTGGCCGCCCAGGTGTACGCGTGACGGTGACGACCGCGGCGCCGCGGCGTCTCGTTGCGGATCTCGGCGCGGAGGCGACGATCCTCGACGCGGCGCGGCGCCTCGCGGCAGCGGATCCCGGGCAGGACGTCGTGCTGGTGGTGCCGGCGGGCGCGCCGCTCACGCGAAATGCCGCCTTCCTCGATGTCCTGAACCGGCGTGCCGGTGGCCGCCGCCTGGTCATGGTGTCGTCCGATGCCAAAGCACGATCGCTCGCCGCGTCCGTGCATCTACGTGCGTTCGCGAGTCTCGCCGCGCTGGAACGTCACGAGCTCGACGCGACCGAGCACCTGACCGACGCGCGCCGCGCGGCGCTCGCGACGATCGCGGCAGTCGGCGCGCAGCGTGTCTCGCTCGGGCGGGCGCTCGCCGTACTCATGAGCCTGCTGATGGCCGCCGGCATCCTCATCGCGGTGGTCGCGCCCTCCGCGACGGTCGTGCTTGCCGCGAACGCGACGCCGGTCGGCCCATCGGAATACGACCTGCGAGCCGGCCCGAACGGGGACATCAAGGCCACCAGCCGCACGGAGCCGATCACCGCGAAGACCACAGTGAAACCGACAGGCTCGCGGATCGAGGACGTGAAGGCGTTGGGTATTGAACGATTCACGAACCTCACGACCGGCGACATCCGGATCGCCCAGGGCACGATCGTCCGCACGAACGACGGCATCCGCTTCGAGACGAGCGAGGACAAGACCCTGCCGCGCAGCACGCTCCTTCCCTTCAGCATCAGTGAGATCACGATCAGCATCCGCGCGGTGGAGCCTGGCCCGCGCGGGAACGTGCCGCCACAGAAGATCACGGTCAGCCCGAGCACGAACTACACGGTCACGAACCCGGTCGAGACGCTCGGCGGCGACACGAGAAAGATCCTGATCGTCCAGCAGGCCGATTACGACATCGCGGTCGCGCAGTCCGACCTGGACCTCAAGGCCGCAGCCGACACGCAGACGAAGGTATGGCAGGGCCAGGCCCCGAAGGGATCCGCCGTGTACGGCGCTTTCGTCAAGCGCACCACCGTCTCGCCGCCGGGCGACGTCATCGGGAAGGAAGCCAAAGAAGGGACGACCACCTTCGAGATCACAGTGAACGGGACCGCGACCACGTACACCGTCGCCGATACGGAGCCCAAAGCCACCGCGGTCAGCAAGCTCGCGAACGAGCTTCAGCCGGGGATGGACCTGGTCCGTGACAACGCGGTGGTGGACGTCGTGATCCCCGCGTCGGTCGCCGAAGACGGCGTGCACTGGCGGGTACGCGCCCGGGCGCAACAGACCACGCGCCCACAGCGGGCGCAGATGACGGCGGCACTCGCGGGCCGCGCGTATGAGGACGTCGCGGCGATCGCGCGCGCCTCGGGGTTCGAGCTGGTCCGTATCCAAGCGTGGCCGGGCTGGTGGCCTCGCCTCCCGGTGCTCGATTCACGCATCACGATCGAGGTGACGAACGCCGTCTCGTCGGGATCGCCCTGACCGTGCGCTACCTCGCGCTCGATGTCGGCGACCGTCGCATCGGCCTCGCTGTAGGAGACGACAGGCACGGCCTGGTCCGTCCGCTGCGCACGCTCGCCCGCCGAAGCAACGCCGCGGACCTTGCGGCGCTCCGCAAGGTCGCGCACGACGAGGAGGTTGGAGAGCTCGTCATCGGTCTTCCGCTGACGCTACGCGGTGAGGATGGGCACCAGGCCATGCGAGTGCGTAGCTTCGCCGCCGCGTGCGAAGCGCTCGGCTTGCCGGTGAAGCTCTACGACGAGCGGCACACGACGAGCGAGGCGGCTCTGCGCGGGGCGCGCGACCTCGACGCCGGCGCCGCCACGGTCCTCCTGGAAGACTTCCTGGCGCAGCGCGCACGCTGATGCGCGAAGGCGGCTCAAGACGCGCGCCGCGGGCTCGCTCGGCGAGCGGCCCACTCGCGTTCATCATCGTCATCGTTCTCGCGATCGTCGGGCTGGTCATCGTCGGCCGGCCGATCGCGGTGGACGCGGTCGTCGCGCAGGTCGAGGAGCACGACACCCTTCTCAAACAGGACTTCATACGTGGGCTCGTCGCGGAGCGCGTCGGGCCCGAGCCGGATCTGGCTAAGGACCCCAAAGCCGAAACGCGGAGCTTCGTGATATCGCGGGGTGAGACGGCGGGCGCGATCGCGCGCCGCCTCGAGAGCGACGGCTTCATCCGCAAAGCTCTGGCGTTCACCTACGTGCTGTACGACACCAGCCGAGAGAACTCGCTGCAGTCGGGCACGTACACGATCTCTCCAGCGCTTACGCCGCGGGAGCTCGCGCGCGTGTTCGAGAAGGCGCCTGGGGAGCAGACGGTGCTCCGGGTCATCGAGGGGTGGCGCCTGAATGAGATCGCCGCGGCTGTGGGCAAGGCCTTCCCGGCCATCCCAAAGGACGAGTTCCTGAAGGCCGCGGTCGTCGGCGAGCGCAAGAACATCGTCCTTGCCGGCCTCACGCCCGAGACGTCGCTCGAGGGGTTCCTGTTCCCGGACACCTACTTCTTCAAGCCAACCGCGACCGCCTCGCAGGTCGTCGACACGCTCCTCGATCAGTTCGAGAGCCGCGCCGGCCAGACGCTCCGGCAGGCCGCGGTCGATCGGAAGATGACGATCTACGACATCGTGAAGCTCGCCTCGGTCGTTGAACGTGAGGCCCGCGATCGCAGCGAGAGCTCCAAGATCGCCGGCGTGTACGCCAACCGTCTTCGGATCGGCATGAAGCTCGACGCGGATCCGACGATCCAGTACGCGATCGGCGTGTGGCGCGAGCTGACGCTCGACGATCTGAAGGTCAATTCGCCGTACAACACGTATCAGGTCGCGGGTCTTCCGCCCACGCCGATCTGCAATCCCGGGCAAGCCGCGCTCGAGGGAGCGGCGAAGCCCGCCGACGTTCCGTATCTCTACTTCGTCGCGAAGAACGACGGCACCGGGGATCACGCCTTCGCGACCACCCTCGCGGAGCACGAGGCCAATCGGGTCAAATACGGAAATAAGTGACGCGTGAGTCAGGTCTGGCTCATCGGACATCCCGTTGCGCACTCGCTCTCTCCGGCGATGCACAACGCCGCGTTCGCGAAGCTCGGTCTCCCACACCGCTATGAGCTAAAGGAGACCGCCGACGACCAGCTCGTCGCGACACTCGACCGTATGCGCCGCGAAGACGTCCTCGGCGCCAACGTGACGATCCCGCACAAGGAAGCCGTCCTGCGCTTGCTGGATGAGGTCGACGACGAGGCGCGCCGAATCGGCGCGGTGAACACGATCGTTTCGCGCGCGGATCGGCTCATCGGGTACAACACGGACAAGTACGGGTTCGAGAAGGCGCTCGAAGCGCAGCCGCGCCGGACCCCCTGGGCCGAGGGATTCCCGTTCGCCGACGACCGGATCCTGATACTCGGCGCCGGCGGAGCGGCGCGGGCGTGCGCCCTCTCCCTGCTTGAGCACAGCAACAATGTCGACATCGCAAACCGTGACCCGGCACGCGCCGAAGCGCTGGTGCGATCGATCGAGGTCGATGGTCGCCGCCCCGCGGTCGTCCCGTGGCCCAGGGGCCGGGAGCCCGGTGACGCTGTCGTCAACGCGACCCCACTCGGACTGAAAGGCGAAGAAGCCCTGGAGGACGTGCGACTGCCGATGTGGGTGATCGATCTGGTACCGACCGCGGAAGAAACGCCGCTCGTCAAGCGAGCGAAGGCAACTGAGAATGTCACCGTCGTGGACGGCCTCAGCATGCTTCTCCACCAGGCGGCGCGCTCGTTCGAGCTCTGGACGGGCGTGCCCGCGCCGCTCGAAGTCATGCGCGCTGCCCTTCCCCGTCCGGTATGAGGCTCCTGACGGCCGGCGAGTCCCACGGGCCGAAGGTGCTCGCGGTCCTCGACGGCGTCCCGGCGGGCCTCGCGGTGTCGCCGGCGGACATCGACGGCGACCTGCGGCGCAGGCAGCTCGGGTACGGTCGCGGTGCGCGGCAGCGGATCGAGCGGGACGCCGTTCGCATCACCGGTGGCGTGCGCCAGGGCCGCACCACGGGCGGGCCGCTGGCACTCGAGATCGCCAACCGCGACGCCGTGAACTGGGAGCGCGTGATGAGCGTCGAGCCCGTCGCCGAACCACCCGATCCGGTGACCCGGCTGCGCCCGGGTCACGCCGATCTCGCAGGCGCGCTCAAGTTCGGGCATGCCGACGTGCGGGACGTCATCGAGCGGGCGAGTGCCCGGGAGACGGCGGCCCGCGTCGCCGCCGGCGCAGTCGCGAAGGCGCTGCTCCGCGTCGTGGGGACCGAGGTCGCGAGCGAGACGAAGTCGATCGGGGACGTCGTGGGCGAGCCGCGCTTCGACCGCGACGCGGTCGAGGCGAGCGAGGTCCGCAGCGCCGATCCCGAGCGCAGCCGTGCCATGGTCGCCGCCATCACCGCCGCCCGCGACGCCGGAGATACCCTCGGCGGGGTCGTCGCCTTGCGGGCGACCGGCGTCGTACCTGGCCTCGGGTCGTTCGCGGAGTGGGACCGCCGCCTCGACGGGCGCATCGCGCAGGCGCTCATGTCGATCCAGAGCGCGAAGGGCGTGCAGTTCGCCGACGCGTTCACGGCGGCCGGCGAGCGCGGAAGCGCGGTGCACGATCCGATCGGCGTTCGGGACGGCGCGTTCGTCCGGGAGCGCAACCGCGCGGGCGGCCTGGAGGGCGGCGTGACGAACGGCCAGGACATCGTTCTCGAGGTCGCGTTCAAGCCGATCTCGACGCTCATGAAGCCACTGCCCTCGGCCGACCTTCGCACGGGCGAGCCGGCGCCGGCCCACGTCGAACGCAGCGATGTCTGCATCGTGCCCGCGGCGGGCGTGGTGGCCGAGGCGATGCTCGCGCTCGTCCTCGCCGACGCGCTCTGCGAGAAGTTCGGCAACGACAACGTCGACGACCTCTGCGCGGCGGTCGAGCGCTACCGCCGCCGCCTTCATCCCATCGACGCGCGCGGCTGATGTACCTCTTTCTGGTCGGTCCGCCTGGCATCGGAAAGTCGACCGTCGCGCCGATCCTCGCCCGGCACTTTGGAGCGGCCGTCGTCGAGCTCGATCGCGAGATCGAGCGGAGGGCGCGGAAGACCTGCAAGGCGGTGATCGAGGACGAGGGGATGGAGCGGTTCCGGGATCTCGAGTCGAGCGTGCTGGCGCGCTTGCAGCCGACGCCGGCGTGGATGGTCGTTGACACCGGCGGCGGTGCGCCGATCCGGGACGCGAACCGCGCCCGAATGCGGCAGCTCGGTCTCATCGTGGGACTGCGCGGATCTCTCGACCGCGTGACCGATGGGATCGCCGCGACGATGGCCAAGCGGCCGCACCAGCACATCGCGCCGCGCGACCGCGCGCGCTCGGTGTTGAGCGAGCGTCGCGAGGCATACAACGACGCCGACGTCACGTTCGACGTCGACGGCGCGACGGTGCCGGAGGTCGCTCGCGCGATCGCCGCGTGGCTCGTATCCGCGCGCGGGGTGCGCATCGATGTCGCGGGAGCGGAGCGGCCATCGCGCGTCCTCATCCGCGCTGGGATCCTCGACCACGTCGGTCCCCACCTGGCCGACCTCGGCTGGCGCGGACGGGTCGCGCTCGTCGACGAGGCGCGCACCGCGTCCCGTTATGAGAGTGCCGTGACCAGATCGCTTGCCTCGGTGGGGCTCGAGCCGATCACGCTCCGCGTCCCCGCGGGCGAGGGCGCCAAGCGGCTTGCGGTCGCCGCGCGGCTCTGGGATTCGCTCGCGCGCGAGGGCATCGGCCGCGATGGCGGCATCGTCGCGCTGGGCGGCGGCAGCGTCGGGGACCTCGCGGGGTTCGTCGGCGCCACGTACTTGCGTGGCATACGCGTGGCCCACATCCCGACGACACTCCTGGCGATGGCCGACGCGGCCATCGGGGGGAAGACCGCGATCGACATCGCGGCCGGGAAGAATCTCGTCGGCGCGTTCCATTCGCCCGATGCGGTGTTCGCCGATCTCACCGTGCTCGCGACCCTTCCCGCGCGGCAGCTGTCGTCAGGCCTAGCGGAGGTGGTGAAAAGCGCATTCCTGGCCGACCGCGACTCGGTCGCGCAGCTGGGGCGTGGCCTCGAAGGCGTGCGCACCGGCGATCTCGGAGCCCTTCTCGCCGCGGTGACGATCGCCGCCGAGGTGAAGGCCGCGATCGTGAGTCAGGATCCCCGCGAAGCCGGGATTCGCGAGCTTCTGAACTTCGGCCACACGATGGGGCACGCGTACGAGGCCGCTTCGGGGTATCGCGTGACGCATGGCGAGGCCGTCGCCGTAGGGATGGTCTACGCGACCGCTCTGGCGGAGCTGCTCGAGCTCACGTCGCCGGCACTGCGCCCCCAGCTCGAACAGCTGCTCCTGCGCGCGACGCTTCCAACGCGCGCGCGGCTGCCGAGCGCGGTCTGGAGCTTCGTCCTCCGCGACAAGAAGGCGCGGGCCGGGAAGCTGCGCTGGATCCTGCCCCGGCGGATCGGGCGCTTCAGCGAAGTGATCGACGTCGGCGAGCGCACCCTGCGCGCCGCGGCCAGGATCGTCGGGGATCGCGCGGCGTGAAGATCCTCTTCATGAACGGACCGAACTTGAACCTGCTCGGCGTCCGGCAGCCCGAGATCTACGGGCAGACCACCCTGAAGGAGGTCGAAGCCCGCTGCCGCGAGATCGCGCGAGAAGCCGGTGCGGACCTCGTCGCGTTCCAGTCGAACCACGAAGGAGCGCTCATCGACTTCCTCCAGCAACACCGCGACGCCGCAGGTGCCATCATCAATCCAGGCGGGCTCGCGCACACCTCGATCGTGCTGCGCGATGCGGTGGCGGACTGTCCTTTCTTGGTCGTGGAGGTGCACATCAGCGACATCGCCACGCGCGAGGAGTTCCGCCGTCGAAGCTTCCTCACTCAGGTGACGGAGCACCAGGTCGTCGGGAAGGGCGTCGCCGGATACGAGGTAGCCCTACGCTGGCTCATCGAGGAGACGAAGAAAGCGTGATCAGCACCGGGGAGATCAAACGTGGCATGACCATCGAGCTCGACGGCAACCTCTATCAGGTCGTCGAGTTCCAGCACATCAAGCTGGGGCGGGGCAGCGCACAGATGCGCATGAAGCTCCGGAACGTGCGCAAGGGCGACCTCATCGAGAAGACCTTCCAGGCCGGCGACCGTTTTCAGCGTGCGCGCCTGGATCACCGCAACGTCCAGTACATGTATCGCGACGGCACGCACTACCACTTCATGGACACGACGACGTACGACCAGCTCGCGCTCGACGAGGACATGCTCGGAGACTCGGTGAGCTACCTCACCGACGGGATGACCGTGATGCTTTCGGAGTACGAGGGCTCGCCCATCGGGGTCGAGCTTCCGGCCTCGGTCGTGCTCAAGGTCACGGACACCGACCTCGGCCTCAAGGGCGACACCGCGACCGGCGCGACCAAGCCCGCGACGGTCGAGACGGGGCTGCGCGTGAACGTGCCGCTGTTCGTCGAGCGGGGCGACAAGATCAAGGTCGACACGCGGACCGGTGAGTATCTCGAGCGCGCCTAGCCGTGTCGTTCGCGTCGGCCAGGTCGTCACGCGCCTGGCCGCGCACATCCAGTCGGGCGACGAGTTCAAGGACCTCTGGATCGAAGGCGAGGTCGTGCAGGCGCGCGTCTCGCCGGCGGGCCACGTCTACTTCACGCTGCGGGACAACGTCGGTCAGCTTTCGTGCGCGCTCTTCGCGACGAAGGCGGCGCAAGTGGCGCTCACGCCGCGCGACGGGACGAAGGTGATCGCGCACGGGTACGTCGAGCTCTATCCGCGCGATGGCCGATGCCAGCTCATGGTCGACGACCTCCGTCCGGCCGGGGCGGGCGACGCGTACCTGCGCCTGGAGGCGCTCAAGCGGCGCCTCACGGCCGAAGGCCTCTTCGCGATGGAGCGCAAGCGCCGATTGCCGCCGGCTCCGCGCCGCGTGGGCGTGGTCACGAGCTCGGTCGGCGCCGTGTGGCGCGACATCCAGACGGTGGTCGCGCGCCGCGATCCGCGTGTAGAGCTGATCCTCGCGGCCGCGCAGGTCCAGGGCATCGGCGCGGTCGAGTCGATGATCAACGCGCTCGACGGCCTTGCCCAGCTCCGCGACCTCGACGTGGTCATCCTCGCCCGCGGAGGCGGCGCCGCGGAGGAGCTCTGGCCGTTCAATGACGAGGCACTGGTGCGCGCGCTCGCACGATTCCCGCGGCCGGTGTGCTCGGGGGTCGGCCACGAGACCGACATCACCCTGGCCGACCTCGTCGCCGACGTGCGCGCGCCCACGCCGTCGGCCGCGGCCGAGCTCGTCGTCCCTGATGCCGGCGCGAACCAGCAGCGGGCCGAGCGCGCGTGGCGCCGAGTGGTCGCTCGGGTGCGCGAGCGCGTCGACGCCCGCCGACGGCGCCTGGACACCGCGCGGCGCCTCCTCGATCGCCGCGCGCCGGCGATGCGCATCGCGGTGCGGCGCCAGCGGTTGGACGAGGCGCGCCGCACGCTCGATCGCGCGATCGCCCGGGCGGTGCCCGCCCGCCGAGTGCGCGCGGTTTCGGTGCAGCGGAGGCTCCTCACGCTCTCGCCCCTCGCTGTGCTGGGCCGCGGCTACGCGATTGTCGAGGGCGCGGACGGCCACGTGCGCGCCGCGGTCGCGGATCTGGCCGCGGGCGACCGCG
>MNEO01000031.1 GCA_001917735.1 Chloroflexi bacterium 13_1_40CM_68_21 | reverse complement strand
TGGACGAGTCCCAGGCGATGCTGTCCCACGCCACGCTGTCCCAGGCGACGCTGTCCCACGCCACGCTGTCCCAGGCGACGCTGTCCCACGCCACGCTGTCCCAGGCGATGCTGTCCCAGTCAAAGTTGTCCCAGGCGACGCTGTCCCACGCCACGCTGTCCCAAGTAAGCGTCTGCCAGGCGATCCCGCCGAGCGTCGGGTCCTTCCAAGGCAGCGGCCCCCGATAGAGGACCGGGAAGATCGCGCGGGCGAAGCCGTGCGCGGGCCGGAGCGCGCGATTTGCAAGGGGCAGGCTCGGAGTCGCCGGAGGAGTGGTCAGCAAAGTGCCGCCCGGCAGAACTTCGGCGCCCGACGACGTGCCGGGATCTCTCTGGACGGCCGCGAGTGCATCGAGCAGTCCACGGCCGGCTGCTGACGGATCGGGGAGCGACACGCCGCTGTCCTGACCGAAAGGCTGCGTCGTCCCGACGATGAGCGCCTTGACTTGATCCGGGCTGAGGTTCGGCCGGAGCTGCAGAAGGAGCGCGACGGCGCCGGACACCACCGGTGTCGCCATCGATGTTCCGCTGAGGCGGAGGTAAGTCGATCCATTCGTCGCAACGACGACGCGGTCAGGGAACAGCGTGTCCAGGGCACTCCCCGGAACGCGGATCGAGACGACCCGCCGCCCGGGTGCGACGAGATCGGGCTTGGCGTTCGAGTCGGAGCTGCCCCAAGATGAGAACGGGGCGAGCGTGTCGTCGCGTGGACTGATGGTCCCGTGATCGTCGGTCGCGCCGACGGTGATGGCGTATGGGTCGATGCCCGGACTCGCGACGGTATCGCGTCCAGGTCCGCTGTTGCCTGCGGCGACCACGACGACGAGGCCACGGCGCCAGGCGATCTCTATCGCGGCTGACATCGGGTCGGTGCGGTATGAGGTGCGTGCCGGCGCGCCGAACGAGAGGTTGATGACGCGGATGTTGTAGGCGGAGCGGTGCGCGAGGACCCACTCGAGTCCTCGTATGACCGAGGAGATCCGACCGCTCCCGGTGCGGCCAAGCACTCGCACGTCGACGATGTTGGCTTCCGGAGCGACGCCGACGAACTCGCCCGCGGAGCGGGTGCCGTTCCCGGCGATGATCCCCGCGACGTGCGAGCCGTGCCCGCCGGGATCGCTCACCAGGCGTTGATCGGCGAAGTTGACTGACGCGAGAAGGCGGTTCGCGGGCTGGACGAGGTCCGGATCAGCCGCGACCCCCGAGTCGAGGACCGCGACCGTCACGCCAGTGCCCGTGATTCCCTGCGACCACACCTGGTTGGCGTTCACCACGCGCGGGTAGGCCGCGGAGTACTGACCTGGAGGGGTGGTCGTAGTGGTCTGCGTGGGTGCCGTTGGAGTCGGAGTCGGTGTCGGTGTCGGCGTGGGTGTGGGTGTCGGCGTGGGCGTCGGCGTAGGACTCTCAGTCGGCGTCGGTGTGGGTGTGGGCGTCGGGGTCGGAGTCGGTGTGGGTGTGGGTGTAGGTGTGGGTGTGGGCGTCGGCGTTGGCGTTGGCGTCGGACTGTCGGTAGGCGTCGGTGTCGGAGCCGGCGCGGTCGTCGGGCTCGCCGGCGGCGGGGGCGTCGGGGTTGCTGTCGGCGCGGGTGTTGGTGTCGGCGTTGGAGTCGGCGCGGCGGTCGGGGTAGGCGTGGGCGTCGGAGTCGGGATGGGCGTGGGAATAGGTGTGGGTAACGGCGGAACCGTCGGCAGCGGATCGAGCGTCAGTGCGGCCGCTGCGGGAGCCACGGCGCTCGCCGGTGCCACGGTCGCGTCAAGGTGGATGTACGCGACATTGGGGGCGAGGCTTATGGCGTCGATGCCGGCGGCGTTCGCGAACCCTGCGGCGCTGTCGATCAGGGCGAGCCCGGCGACCGGAGTTCCGTTGAGGCGGAGCAGCTCCAGTGCCTGGTTCGCGCGATCGACGTTCGCCGCCGCGCCCAGCGGAGGAGCGGGCTGCTGCATCTCGACGATCACCGGCAGTAGGGACAACGGACGCGCCACCATCAGGCTCTGCAGCGCGGGGTCGATCTTCTGCGGGATCGTCGAGTCCGCGCGGGCCGGTGGTGCCGTCGGTACAAGTGCGAGCGCCAGTACGACGAGCACGAAGGTGAAGCCGATCAGCCGTCGGCTCCTCATGTGCGTCGCTCCTCTGGCTGAGCGGCGCCCTGCTCCCCACCCAACGGCAACGCGAACGAGAACGTGCTGCCTTGGCCGTGCCCGAGCGACTCCACCCACATGCGGCCACCGTGCTTCGCGACGAGGCCGTG
Source organism: Chloroflexi bacterium 13_1_40CM_68_21 (assembly GCA_001917735.1). Next base: position 6,246 of record MNEO01000031.1, on the reverse strand, counting down.
GGCGAAGTAGAGGCCGAGACCGTCTCCCTTGACCCGTCGCGCCGATTCCGCCCGATACCCTCGCCGGAACACCTGCGCCAGCTCGCCGGCATCCAGGCCGATCCCTTCGTCGCGGACGGAGACCGTCGCGTTCTGCTCGTCGGCGGCGACTGAGACGGTGACGGTCGAGCCGTCGGGCGAGTACTTCAGGGCGTTCGAAAGAAGATTCATGACTACCTGGCGGATCCGTCGCTCGTCCCACTCGCCCACAGCGGCTTCGTTGGCGAGCACCTTGATGTTGTGACGAGTGGTCAGGCGAGCGCCGTCGGTCACTTCGCGTGTAAGGGCAGCGAGATCCGTCGGCCAGGGCGAGAGGGAGAGGAGGCCCGCCTCGAGGCAATGCAGATCAAAGAGCGTCGTCAGCAGCTCCGAGAGACGGTCCGCGTGCTTGACGATCGACGCGGCCGCCGCGGTGGAGGCCTTGGCATCGGACTCTCCGGACGTAAGCCGGCGGAGCAGGATCTCCGCGTTGCCCCTGATGAGCGTGAGGGGCGTCCCCATGTCATGCCACGCCATCGCGAAGATGTCTTCCCGCAGTCGTTCGAGATCGCGTTGCTCGGTGATGTCGCGGAGCACGATCACGCCGCCCTGCAGCGGACCTTTCGCCGAACGGAGTACGGACGCGCCGAGACTCAGGACACGCCGTTCGCCCGAGCGCAGCTCGATCTCCTGGTCATCGACGCCCGTCCCCGAGCGAAGCGCATCGATGACGGGGATGAGCGCTTCAGTGATCTCGCGTGCCGTCATCGGCCACTGCTCGAGTCGCTGCCGCTCGAGTGGCTGGCCCAAGACGAGGCTCGCGCTGTCGAGGCGAAGAAGCTCTCTGGCCGCCCGGTTCAAGCGCACGATCGCGCCCCGCGCATCAACGATCAGGAGCGCGTCGTTCATGCTCGCGAGGACCGCCTCCAGCTGAAGCGCGTGCCGTTCATGCTCCAGGGCAAGCTGCTCCGTGGCGCGAAGACGCTTGATCGCGATGGCGGCCTGTGAGGCGACGGCGCTCAGACTGAGGACATCCGCATCCTCGTAGGCCTCAGCTCGATAGCTCTGCACGGAGATCACACCGAGCACCCGATCGCCGGAAAGGATCGGAACCGTGAGGCCCGACTGGGGCGTGACCAGCTCCCCGGCTTCCGTCCCATAGAGAAGACGGACCGGCGGTCCCTCGGCGGACCATCGACGGATGAGCTTCGGTAATCCCGTTCGAATGACCTCGCTCGTGAAGCCCTTTCCGAGCGGGAACGAACCGCCCTCGTGTTCCTCGCCGCGGTCAACTTGACGGACGACCTCTACGGTCTCGCTCGCCTCGTCGTAGAGGGCGAAGAGGAAGACCGTGGCGTCCACCACGCGCGCCGTCTCCTCGTAGAGCGCCCGGAACAGCTCCGCCAGGTCACGCGCGTCGGCCCCGAGCGCTCCCAGGCGACTCGCGGACTCGAGTCGCGCGCGGAGCTGTTCACTTGATGTCAGCGAGCCCAGCATGTCCCCCACCGGTGGCGACGTGGAATTAATGCGATGTGTATCCAGCGAAGAATATCGCGACGCGAGGACCGAGAGCGTCGGTTTGTTGGACACAGCGTTGGCTTGCAAGATGGCTCTGCACACTTGGGGCCACAGGCGCGATCCGTATTAAGGTCGCGTGGAGTTTTCTTGAGCGAAAGGGGCTGTGGCCCCCGTGACCGCTCCAGAATCAGGTGCGCAAGCCGGACCTACGCCGATCGGACGTCCGAGCAACCGCTCCTTCGACTAGACACTGGGTCGCGCGGCGCGACGGCATTCTGCTTCCTTGTAGCCTTCCCAGATGGAGTCAGCATCGCAGCGACCGCTCCTTTCGCCGCCGCGCGGGTTCCGCGACGTTCTGCCGACAGAGGCGCGCGAGCTCCGCGTCATTGAGGAGACGCTGACCGAGACGTTCGCGGCTGCCGGCTATATGCCGCTCGAGCCGCCGATGCTCGAGTACAGCGCCCCGCAACCGGCGCAGGAGCGGCTCATTCAGTTCCTGGACACCGACGGCTCGCTCGTCGCTTTGCGTCCGGACCTCACGACGGCGGTGGCACGGCTCGTCGCCCAACGCTACCGCGAAACCGCCGGCGCACTCCGCCTCTCGTACTTCGCCCCGGTCTTCCGCGAGCAGCCCGCGATGACCGCCACTGAGCGCGAGGTCGTGCAGGCGGGGGTCGAGCTTATCGGCGCCTCGGGTGCGATCGCCGACGCCGAGGTGCTCGCCCTGCTCGTCGAGGCGCTCGAATGCTGCGGACTGAAACTCGACGGCTCGACGATTCATGTCGGGCACGTCGGCGTCGTGCGGCGGTTGTTCGCCACGCTCGCCAACGAACCGAAGACCGAAGTCCTGAACGCGCTCCGCGACGGCGACCTCGTGGGCGCGCTCCGTCGCGCGGAGGAGGCGGGGATGGCGCGCGATGACACGGCACGCGCACAGGCGACCCTCGGCGTCGTGGGGCGCGCCATCGAACAGCTCGATGGCGACGATGTCAAGGAGCTGCGTCACGTCATCCACCTCGCGCGCGAACGCTGGCCCGGCAGCGTCGAGCTCTGGGGCCTTCCGAACATCGGGCTCGTTCCGCCGCTCCCCTACTACACCGGGATCGTCTTCGAGGCGCTGCACCCTGACGTCGGCGTCATCGCGTCGGGCGGCCGCTACGACCTACTGATCGGCGCGTACGGCGCGCCGCGGCCCGCCACCGGTTTCGCGATCGACGTTCTCCGTCTGCATCGCGCGCTGTTCGCGGAAGGCTGGCGGCCCGCGAAGCCGCGGCCACTCGTGACGCTGCGCCCCGGGAGGGACGAGCGGGTGACGATGCGGTGCGCGGCCTCGCTTCGTGCCGCTGGACTCAATGTCGCGATCGGCGACGTCGCCGAGAACGCCGGCATCACGCTCGTCGCGGCGGCGGTCGTCGACGAGCGACAGGTGAGGCTCGATGACGGACGGACCCTCGACGCCGCCACCCTCGCGCGCGAGCTCGCCACGTGAGACCGCTGCGATTCGCACTAGCGCAGGGCCTGCTGCTCAACGACGCGCTCGCGGCCCTGCGCGCCATCGCGCTCGACGTATCACGCGTGACGCCCGGCGGGAGGCGCCTGGTCGTCGACGGCGGCGGCAACGTCGAGTTCGTGCTGGCGCGCCCGAGCGACATCGCGACCTACGTCGAGCGCGGCGCTGCCGATCTCGGCATCGTGGGCAAGGATGTGCTCATGGAGTCGGGAGCGCGCGTGCTTGAGCTGGTCGACCTTCACTTCGGCGCATGCCGCTTCGTCGTGGCCGCGCCTCGGGGGGCGCTCGAGCGCTCGCTCGACGAGTACCGTCATCTCGGGAGCCTCGAGGTCGCGACGAAGTACCCGCGAGTGGCGGAGGCGCACTTTCGCGCGCGCGGCCTGGAGGTCGAGATCGTGAAGGTCGCGGGATCGGCTGAAGTCGCTCCGCAGGTCGGCCTCGCTGACTGGATCGTCGATCTCGTGGCGACCGGCGGGACATTGCGGGCGAACGATCTCGCGATCGTCGAGGAGATCGCGGCGTGCAGCGCGAGACTCATCGCGAATCCCGCCTCGTATCACTACCGACGCGCGGAGATCGCGCCACTCGTCGAGAAGCTCGCGGAATGGGCATCGCAGCGATGAACGCACGGCCGCTCGCGAGCATGCCCCGGGACCTAGAACGCGCGCGCCGCGGCGGCGCGTTCTCCGCCGCGGAGCGCGACACGGCTGCGCGCATCGTCGCCGCGGTCCGTCGCGACGGTGACGAGGCCGTCCTTCGAACAGTCCGCCGGTTCGATCGGCCCCGCGCGACCGCGCGCGAGCTCGCCGCCGACGCGTTCGACCTACGCCGTGCCGCAAGGGGATGTCCGCCCGACCTTCGCGCGGCGCTCGGCGTCGCGTACTCGCGCATTCGCGCGTTCCACGAGCGGCAGCTGCCGCGTGAGGTCCGGCGCCGCGATGAGAACGGCGACATCCGGCTCGTGCCCGCCCCGCTCGATCGCGTCGGCGCGCTCATCCCGCGCGGCGTGTCCGCGTATCCCTCGACCGCGCTCATGACCGGCGTGCCCGCGCAGATCGCCGGCGTGCGCGAGATCGTCGCGGCGTCTCCGATGCCGCGCGACGGATCGCTCGACCCCGCGCTCGCATACGCGCTGACGCTCGTCGGCGCGGCGGCGCTCTACCGCGCCGGCGGCGCGGCGGCGGTCGCGGCGCTCGCCTATGGAACAAAGAGCGTCGCGCGCGTGGACCGTATCGTCGGTCCGGGCAATGCGTACGCGGCGGCCGCCAAGTGGCTGGTTTCAGCCGACGTAGGCATCGACGCGCTCCAAGGACCGAGTGAGCTCATCGCCATAGCGTCCGCCGACGCCGACCCGAGTGCGCTCGCGCTCGATCTCCTCGCCCAGGCGGAGCACGGTGCCGGCGGCTTCGCGGCGCTCATCACAGACAGCAGAGCGCTGCTTCGCGACGTCGCCGCCGGCCTGGAAAGGACACCGCCGCGCGTCCTTCTCTATCAGGCCCCGGGCCTGCTCGCCGCCGCGCGCGCCGCGGACGTGGCGGCGCCTGAACACGTCTTGCTCGCGGGCCGTCGCGCCGCCGCGCTCGCGGACCGGATCCACCACGCCGGGGCGGTCTTCGTCGGCCTGTCGTCGGCCGTAGCGTTCGGCGATTACGTCGCGGGAACGAATCACGCGCTCCCCACCGGGGGGACGGCGCGTTGGTCCTCGGCGCTTCGCGTCGAAGACTTCGTCCGCTGGACCAGCCGCGTCCAGCTGCGCGCCGGCCTCGGCCGCCTGGCGCGCGCTGGCGCCGCCATAGCGCGACACGAGGGCATGCGCTATCACGCAACGTCGATGGAGGCGCGGGCCTGATGCCGGTCGCACGACGAGGCCGAGGGGCGCGACGCACGAAGGAGACCGATATCCAGGTCCGCTTCGCGCTCGACGGTTCGGGAAAGGCTGCGATCAGTACTGGCCTGCCGTTCCTGGACCACATGCTCGAGCTCGTCGCGGTGCACGGTCTCTTCGACCTCACGGTGAAGGCGAAGGGCGACCTCGACGTAGACCAGCACCACACCGTGGAGGACATCGGCCTGGTGCTCGGCGGCGCACTCGATGAAGCGCTCGGCGACCGCAAACGCATCGCGCGCTACGCCTCGGTCAGCGTTCCGATGGACGAATGCCTCGTCACCGTCTCCGTGGATCTCGGGGGCCGGCCGTACTTCGTTCACGACCTGCGGCCGAAGACCCGCATCGTCGGCACGTTCGACTCGACGCTCGTTCCCGATTTCTTCGTCGCCTTTGCGCAGGCGGCGCGCTGCACACTACACGTTTCGCAGCTGCGGGGGGGAAACACCCATCACCTGCTCGAGGCGACCTTCAAAGCGCTCGGCCGCGCGCTCGACGCGGCGTCGCAGCGCGATACACGCCGCGCCGGAGTCCCGAGCTCGAAAGGCCGCATCGGGTGATCGCGATCGTCGATTACGGCGTCGGCAATCTCGCCAACGTCAAGCGCGGGTTGCAGCGCGCCGGCGCGGCCGACGTGCTTGTGACCCGGAGCCAGGACGAACTCCTGTCCGCACGCGCGGTGGTGCTCCCCGGCGTCGGGCACTTCGGCCACTGCGCTCGCGAGCTTCGCCGTTTTGGTCTCGACGTGGCAGTGGTGCGGATCGTCAGCGAGCGCGGCATCCCGCTGCTCGGCCTCTGCGTCGGGATGCAGCTCCTCTTCGAGGGCAGCGACGAGGACCCTGAGACGCCGGGTCTCGGCCTCTACCGAGGACGCGTCCGCAAGCTCCGCGGTCCGGTGCGCGTTCCGCATACCGGATGGAATCGCGTTCGCCTCGTGCGCCCGCATCCCTGGCTCACAGAAGTCCCGGACGCCGCCTACTTCTACTTCGTGCACTCATACGCCCCCGAGCCCGACGACCAGAGCGCCGTCGTCGGAACGGTGGAGCACGGCGGGTCGGTCACCGCGGCGGTCGGCGGCGAGAACGTCCTCGGCCTGCAGTTCCACCCCGAGAAGAGCGGAGCGATGGGCGTGCGCGCCCTGGCCGGCTTCGTGCGCGCGACGGCGGCGTGAGCCATGCTCGCGAAGCGGATCATCCCCTGCCTCGACGTGAAAGACGGACGCGTTGTCAAAGGCCGTCGCTTCGTCGATCTCCGGGATGCCGGCGACCCGGTCGCGCTCGCCGCTCGCTATGACCACGAGGGCGCCGACGAGCTC
>MNEO01000041.1 GCA_001917735.1 Chloroflexi bacterium 13_1_40CM_68_21 | reverse complement strand
CTGCGCGACGATCGACCCGTCGCGGGAGAGGAAGACCACCGCCCCATCCGCCGCGAGGGAAGGATCGGAGCAAAGCACCACCCATCCGCTGCTCGTCGGATCGGCTCGCACGTCGGCCGAGCAGAAGCCACTCGCCGGCATGCGGTGCTCCTCAAATGGATACGTCGCGATCGTGAGTACCTGATCGTCGAGGATGTACCAGTCGACACCGAGCCGCCCACCCTGATAAGTGATTGGGTAGTGCTCGCGGATCACCGCGATGCGATCTGGCCCGAGCGTCACGATGCGGCTCCGAATGGCGCCCGGCCCAGCGCTTGTGATCGTGGCATGCGCGAGTGGCGTAGCGCTGACTACCTGGGCGTTGAAACGATCCACGCTCGCGACGAGCCCGTGTTCGCCGGTGTCGCGCACGAGCCAGACCGTTGCCCCGTCGCTGCTCGTTGCGGTCGCCGCCGCGAAGGCCGCCGTGCCCGGCAGCTCGCTCGGCTCGAGACGTAGCGCGTTCATGAACCCGGTGCCGAGGCGGCCGACCGGAACTCCGCGGCGCAGATCGACGCGCTCGAGGTATGTGTTGTAGGTGTCCGGAGGAAGCCCGCCGCTCGTCGCCACGGGCAGATACGCGGTGTCGCCCGAGACCCCCATCAGGCTGCCCTGTTGCACGCTGCCTACATAGGTTTGGCCCACGAGCCTTCCGACGCTCCGACCGCTGGGCATCGCGACGATCTGGACGTACTGGCTCGACGGATCCCCGTCGGCCAGGTAGACGTAGTCGTTCGCCCCCACGAGCCCGGTGGCGGCGCGCTGAGTCTCGACCCAGTCGCGGACGGCGCGCAGTGCCTGTCCGGCGCCAAGCGACGCCACGACCACGAGAAAGACGACGAGGGCGATCGCCGCCGCGCGTAATCCGCGCATGCGGCGGTGAGCGCGTGGCTGGATCCATTCGGCGTCGGGCGGTAGCGGGATCCGGTCGAGGTCGGTGCGGATGACGTCGCGCAGATCAGAGGACATGGGAACCTCCACGACGCATGTGACTCAGGGCTTGGCTCAGCGTTGCGCCGACCGTACCGCGACGTACGCCGAGGGCGTCGGCGATCTCCTGCTGGGTGAGCCCCAGGTAGTAGTGGGCGACGACGACCGCGCGCTGGCGCCGCGTCAGAAGACGCAAGAGCTCGCCCAGCGCGAGCCGATCGAGCAGTGCCTCGGTCGCAGGCGGAATCTCCGGCTCGCGAAGCGAACCGACAAGCTCGTCGAGCCGGAGGGGCAGGCCGAATCCCCGGATGCGTCGAGCGCGCCGGAGGGCGACACGGAACAGCCAGCCAGCGAGCGCGTGATCGCTTGGAGGCGGTCGGCGCAGACCCTCGACGAACGCTTCTTGCAGCGCGTCTCGGGCAAGCTCCCCGTCTAGCAGGACCGCGACGAGCGCGCGGTACAAGCTGGGGTAGAAGCGGCGGAAGGTCCTTTCCCACACGGACGCCGGCTCGTTGTCGTCGCTGACCATCTGATCCTCTATGGCACCGGCCCGCGCTGATGCTTAGTCGCGCGGCGAATCGCTACCGCAGGGTCACCAACAGGACGCGGTCGTCATCGGGAGCGGGCTGGCCGCGGCCATCGCGGTTCGACGTGATCACGAGGAATTCGCCGCTCGCTATCTCGTACACGTCGCGAAGGCGCCCGTACTGGTTCGCGAGCAGCTTCTCCTGGAATGCGACTGTCCGTCCATCCGGAGCGAACACCACACGGTGCAGGTGCTGCCCGCGTAACGTCGCGAAGAGGAGCGAGCCGCGAAGCGGCCCTGGGCGCGTCGCGAAGGCGGCGCCTGAGGGCGCCCACGTCTCGAAGCTGCCGCTCTCGAGGAGCGGATCGCGGAAGCGCTGATCGTTCGCGATCGCGCGCACCGTCGGCCAGCCGTAATTCCCCCCGCGCACGATGAGATTCACCTCGTCGTGGCAGCAGTCCGGGAAGGGGTTTGATGGACCGTGCTCCGTCTCGTAGAGCTCGCCCGTGTCCGGCTGCCAGGCGAGGCCCTGCACGTTGCGGTGGCCCAGCGACCAGACCGGCGATCCAGGCATGGGGTTGTCGCCCGGCACCGAGCCGTCCTTGTTGAGGCGCAGCACCTTGCCCGCGAGCGAGCCGGCGTTCTGTGCGTTCGCTCCGTTCTCAGCATCGCCCGTCGTGATGTAGAGCTTGCCGTCCGGGCCGAACTTCACGCGCCCGCCATCGTGGTTCGAGTTTCCTGGGATTCCGTCGAGCAGCACGGTCTCCTCTGTACCCCGGCCGTTGTCGTCGCGCATGCGCACGACCTTGTTGCGGGTGGCCCCGTTGGAGAGGGTGTAGCTGTAATAGAGGTAGACGAATCCGTTGCGCGCGAAGTCCGGATCGAGCGCGATACCCAACAGGCCTTTCTCCCCATCGCGAGCCGTGCTCGCCGGGAGCGTCACCCACGGCTCGGTCCGGAGTCCTCCGCCCGGCCCCAGTTGCACGATGCGAACCCGGCCGGGGCGCTCGGTGACAAAGAGACGCCCGTCCGCGGCGAGCTCCATCGCCCACGGTGCCTGCAACCCCGTCGCGATGAGCTGAACATTCTCGACGACGGCGGGGCCGACCCGCGGTGACGGCGTGGGCGTCGGGCTTACAGCGGGCGGCGTGGTTGTCGGACGCGGGATGGTCGTCACGGCCGGCGACAACGGGGACTCCCGGCCGCCTGTGCTCGGCGCGCACGATGCCACGGCGGCGACCAGGGCGAGCACGGTGACGGGCCTTAGGAGCGAAAGCGGATCCAAGTAATGAGCTCCCTCGTGGGCATCGGCGCCGCGAAGTGATAGCCCTGCACCAGGTGGCAGCCCAGCTCGCGAGCGAAATCGAGACCCGCAGCGTTCTCAACACCAACGGCCGCGAGCCTCGCTCCGTCGCGGTGTACCTCCTCCGCGAGCGAGCGCGCCAATGCCGCCGCCGCCGGGTCGGTCGGCGCGGACCTGATCAACGAGCGCCCGAGCTTTACGTAGTTCCACCGCAGCGTGCGTGTTGCCGTGATCTGCTCAGAGGTGGTGACGTCGTCAAGCGCGGTGCGGATCCCGCGCTCGCGGAGCTCCTCGAGCGCGGCGAGCGGCGGATCCGGATCCGTCGCCGCGCTCGCGGCGGACACCTCGACGATGAAGGCGTGAGGGTTTCCCTGGATCCGTAGCGTGTGGACCATCAGACGGCGGAAGCTCTGGTCGTGCAGATCGGACAACGAGATGTTCACGCTCACACCGAAGTCGAGGCCATCCCGTCGCCAGACGCTCGACTGTAGGAGTGCCTCGCGGAGGACCCACGCCTCCAGGTCCCGGATGAGCCCGGCCCCCTCGGCCGCGGGCACGAACTGGAGTGGTGAAACGAGACCGCGCTCAGGGCTCCGCCAGCGAACGAGGGCCTCGACCCCGCGGAAGGTAAGGCTCGGCAGCATGAGCCGCGGCTGGTAGTGGAGGAGCAGCTCGTTCTCCGTGATGGCGCGCGCGAGCTCGAAGCGCTTCACTCCTCGCGGTTCCAGAGCGTCGCGTTCTTGGGTGCGGCCAGACCCAGCTGGGCGTACGCGCGTTCTGTCGCGACGCGACCGCGCGGCGTCCTCTGGACGTAGCCCTCCTGAAGGAGGTAGGGCTCATACACGTCTTCGATCGTCTCGGCGTCTTCGCTCAGGGCGGCGGCGAGAGTCTCAAGGCCGACCGGGCCACCGCCGAATTTCTCAGTGATCGCGCGGAGCAGCTTGCGGTCTTCCGCATCGAGGCCGGCATCGTCCACCTCGAGCGAGACGAGCGCCTCGCGTGCGACCGGCAGCGTGACCGTACCGTCGTGGCGGACCTGGGCGTAGTCGCGCACGCGTTTCAGCCAGCGGTTCGCGATCCGGGGCGTGCCGCGCGAGCGCCGGGCGATCTCGTGGGCCGCCGCGGTCTCGATCTCGACATTGAGGATGCGCGCCGACCGGCGGACCACTTGCTCAAGCGCGTCCGGCTTGAAGAGGTCGAGCCGGTACGTCGCGCCGAAACGGTCGCGCAGCGGCGCGGAGAGGCGGCCGATACGCGTGGTCGCTCCGACGAGCGTGAACCGCGGCAACGGTAGCCGGAGCGTGCGCGCGCCCGGCCCCTTGCCGAGGACGATGTCGAGATGGAACTCCTCCATCGCCGGGTAGAGGACCTCCTCGACCACGCGCGGAAGGCGGTGGATCTCGTCGACGAAGAGCACCGAGCCGCTTTCGAGATTCGCGAGGATCGCCGCGAGGTCGGCCGCGCGCTCGATCGCCGGTCCGCTCGTCACCCGGATGGGAACGCCGAGCTCGTGCGCGATGACGTACGCGAGTGATGTCTTCCCCACCCCGGGCGGCCCAAACAGCGCGACGTGCTCGAGAGGATCGCCGCGCACCTTTGCCGCTTCGATGAGGATCCGGAGCTGCCCTTTGACCTTGTCCTGATTGATGTACTCGTCATCGGAGAGGCGCTGTGGACGGAGCGACGCCTCGAGCGATCGCTCCTCGCCGGGAAGGGCCGTCGGCGCGGCCTCCCGCTCCTTCGTCACCTTGGCCAAGATCGGACGATCCCTGCGATCTTCTCCGCGGCGAAGGCCAGCGGGACCATCTCCAGCGAGGTGGCGTCGCGCACCTTGATCTCGACCTGACCCTGCTTGAGGTTCCGCGTACTCACCGTCACCCGGAGCGGTATGCCGATGAGATCCGCGTCCGCGAACTTCACCCCGGCGCTCTCGTCCCGGTCGTCGTACAGGACCTCGACGTGCGCCCGCTCGAGCTCCGCAAGCAGCTTTTCGGCCTTCGAGCGAACGTCGTCGTCGTTCACCGGCAGCGCGATGAGGTGGACGTGGAACGGCGCGACCTGCGGTGGCCAGACAATTCCCTTGTCGTCGTGATGGGTCTCGATGATGGTCTGCACGCTTCGTCCGATCCCAATGCCGTAGCTGCCGCCGACGAACGGCTTCCGCATTCCGTCCTCGGCGAGGAAGGTGGCGTCCATCTTGTCCGAGTAGTACGTGCCGTAGGCGAAGATGTTGCCAACCTCCACCCCGCGCTTGATCTCGAGCCTGCCGCCGCAGCGCGGGCAAGCGTCACCCTCGCGCACGTCATGCACGTCGACCCACTCTCCTTGAAAGTCCCGAGTCGGCACGACGTCCTTCAGGTGTGTGTCCTTCTTGTTGGCGCCCGCGATGTAGCCCCGGGGCTGGATGGAGAGGTCGATCACGACACGAGCGTTCCGCAGATCAACAGGGCCGACGTAGCCTGCAACGCCGCCGACCCGTGCGAAATCGGCGTCGTTCGCGAACTGCAGGGTCGGGACGTCCAGCAGCTTGCGCAGCTTTGGCTCGTTTGCCTCGCGATCGCCGGGAAGGACCACGGCCACGATCCCACCGCTCTTGTCGCGCAGCAGGAGCGTCTTCAGGAAGCTCTGCCCGTTCTTGCCGAGCCGGTCGCTCAGCTGGTCGATCGTGGTAACGCCCGGCGTGTCGATGGGTGTGGGCTTCGGAACGTCCGAGCCGCCCGGCGCCTGCTCGATGCGGCGGGTGGCCTTCTCCAGATTCGCGCGGTAGTCGCCATTCGTACAGATCGCGATGCGGTCTTCGCCGGCCTCGGTGAGCACCTGGAACTCGTGCGCGATGTCCCCGCCCATCGCACCCGTGTCCGACTCCACACTGATCGCATCAAGGCCCATGCGCTTGAAGATCTGTTCGTACGCGCCGTGCTGAGCCGCGTAGCTCTTCTCGAGCCCGGCCTGATCGGCATCGAAGCTGTACGCGTCCTTCATGACGAACTCACGCGTCCGGAGGAGTCCCGCGCGGGGGCGTGTTTCGTCCCGGCCCTTCGACTGGAAGTGGTAGACCATGACCGGCAGCTGCCTGTAACTCTGGATCTCCTGCTTGGCGTGCAGGTGCACGAACTCCTCGTGCGTGTAGCTCACCATGAACTCCCGCCCGTTGTGGTCGGTCGTCCGGAACGTGATGGGCTCGAGCGAGTCCCAGCGGCCGGTCTGCTTCCAGGGCTCCGCGGGCGTGAGGACCGGCATCTCCAGCTCCTGGCAGCCGATGCGATCCATCTCTTCGCGGATGATCTGCTCGACCTTCTTCGCGACCCGGAAACCGAGCGGCAGCCACGTGTAGAGGCCCGCGGCCAGGGGCCGCGCGATCGCGGCGCGGAGCATGAGGCGGTGCCCGGGGGTCTGCGCTTCCGCGGGCGCCTCGCGCAGGGTGCGTCCAAAGAGCGTCGACTGTCTCATCGGTGAACTCCGAGGGTCATATTGGGGTAAAGAGTCGGAGGCGCCGGCGCGAAAACGCGCCGGCTAACGCGGGACTCGGCGCGACGACCCTCGGTGCTGCGTCATCGGGTGCGAGTTTAGTCGGTCCCGCGGGTAGCGCTCCGCGCCTCGGGTCGTATCCTTCCCCGACGTTAGGGGGCGGGGATTCCCGCAGGGAGCGTCGTATGAGGAAGATCAGCGCGCTGTCAGTCCTGGTGCTGCTTGTGCTCGCTGCATGCACGCCGTCGACGACCGGGTCGGCGAGTCCGAGTCCTGGTGCGGTGGCGAAGAAGACCACGCTGCGCTTGCCCGAGGCCGCGAAGATCGTGAACACCATGGACCCCGGGATCAGCTCGGGCGGCGCGGGGCTCGAGCAGATCCAAAACATGTTCGAGGCCCTGGCCTACGTCGACCAGGTGACCGGCGACATCAAGCCCGGTCAAGCAGAGAAGTGGTCGATCTCGTCGGACGGCCTCACCTACACCTTCAACCTGCGGTCGGGCCTCAAGTGGTCCGACGGGCAGGCCTTGAAGGCCTCGGACTTCGAGTACGCCTGGAAGCGCGCGACCGACCCCACGACGAAGTCGCGTTACGCGCAGACCCTCTGGCCGGTCAAAGGCGCTGAGGCCTTCGGGACCGGCAAGGGCACAGCCGAGGGGATGGCGGTGAAGGCGACCGATGACCGGACGCTCGCGGTCACGCTTGAGCGACCCGCGCCGTTCTTCATGCACCTCGTCGCCACGTGGACCGCATACCCGATTCGGAAGGACACGATCGACAAGAACGCCGAGAAGTGGACGCTTACGAAGGACACCTATATCTCGAACGGCCACTACAGGCTCGTGGAGTGGAAGCCCGAGCAGAGCATGACCGTAGAGAAGAACCCCAATTACTGGGGCGAGAACAACGGACCGGACACCATCGTCTGGACGCTCTTCGACGATCCGAATTCGAAAGCAATTATCGCGTACGAGGCCGGCGAGCTTGACCGCGCCCAGCTCGTGGGCGCGGACATCACACGCGCGAAGAACGACGCGACGCTCTCCAAGGAGATGAAGAAGTTCGAGCGACAGGGCTCGCAGTGGATCATCCTCGACGCGACCAACCCACCCCTGAACAACCCGAAGGTGCGGCAGGCGCTGAGCATGGCGACGAACGCGAAGCAGCTCAACGAGGTCGTCCTGAAGGATGCGTACTTCAACGCCGTGTCCATCGTGGCCCCCGGTGTGCCCGGGCAAAAGAAGGAGAACGCGCTCCTATACGACACGGCGAAGGCGAAGCAGCTCCTTGCTGAGGCCGGTTACCCGGACGGCAAGGGCTGGCCGGCGAACGTGAAGTTCACCTACTCGTCGACGTCGGCCGAGAACAAGGCGATCGGCGAGGCCGTGCAGGGCATGTGGAAAAGCGCGCTGGGGATCGACATCGTGCTCGAGCCAATGGAGGCGAAGGCGTTCGACGACTGGCGTCAGAGCCGAAAGAGCCAGCCGTTCCACATGTATGTCAGCGGCTGGGGCTCCGACTACGAGGATCCGAACAACTGGTACAACCTGCTGTTCCACTCGAAAGCCGACTTCTTCTACTCACACTGGAAGAACACGGACTTCGACGGTCTTCTCGATCAGGGCCTATTGGAGAACGACCAGGCAAAGCGGAAGGGCCTCTACGAGAGCGCGGACAAAATGATCAACGCAGAGGATCCGTACATCACGGTGTACCACTGGGCGCGGTTCGACGTCATCAAGCCGTACATCGAGGGCCTGTACCACTTCCGTGTCCTTGGACGGATCCAGGGCTACCTCGTTCGCGTCAAGAAGTAGCCGTGAGGAGCGATGGCCGGCAGATGCCCGGCCATCGCTCTCTGAGATCGCCCTGAGATGACCGCCTACATCCTTCGCCGGCTCCTCTGGATGCTCCCAACGCTGCTCATCGTCTTCACGCTCACGTTCGTCGTCGTGCGCGCGACGCCGGGCAGTCCGTGGGACGAGAGCGAGAAGCCGCTCCCCGAAGCCGTCAAGAAGAACCTCGAGAAGCAGTACCACCTCGACGATCCGCTGTACAAGCAGTACAGCGACTATCTCTGGAACGCGCTCCACGGAGACTTCGGACCCTCGTACCGCAGCGTCGAGCGTTCGGTCTCCGAGATCATCGGCGCGACTTTGCCGGTCTCGATGCAGCTCGGCCTTGCGTCGATGCTCTTCGCCCTTCTCGTCGGCATCCCGCTCGGCGCGCTCGCGGCGGTGAAGCACAACACCTGGATCGACTACCTCTCCTCGCTCATCACCGTCACCGGCATCTCGACGCCGCCGTTCGTCCGCGTGTCCCTTCTCATCGTGTTCTTCTCGCTCTTCCTGGCGTGGCTGCCCACGGGTGGATGGGAGGGAATCTTCGACGCGCGCGCGATCATCCCGGTCATCGCGATCGGGAGCGGTCCGGCCGCGATACTCGCGCGCTACACGCGCTCGAGCCTCCTCGAGGTCCAGGGCCAGGACTACATCCGCACCGCGCGCGCCAAAGGCGTGGGCGAGACCGCGATCACCGCGTTCCACGCGATGAAGAACGCCCTCATACCGGTCGTCACCATCGCGGGGGTCACGCTGGCGAACGTCATCACGGGTGCATTCTTCGTCGAGAGGATCTATGGCGTTCCGGGGATTGCACGGCAGTTCATCGACAGCGTGACCGGCCGGGATTATCCCTTGCTTCTTGGCATCGTTCTCATCTTCGCGGTCCTCATCATGGTCGTGAATCTGCTCACCGACCTCTCGTACGGTTACCTCGATCCACGGATTCGCTACCGATGACGACCGGCATTGCGACGCTGCGTGCGAGGACCGAAGCCCCGCGGCGTCAGCGTGGTCTCTGGAGGGACGCGTGGTACCGGCTGACACGCAACCGCGCAGCCGTCGTGGGCCTGGTGTTCGTCGTGTTTCTCGTCCTCGCGGCGCTCTTCGCGAACGTCCTGGCGCCGTACACGTTCGATCAGCAGGACCTCGACAGCACCGACATCGGGCCAAGCGCATCACATCTCTTCGGCACAGATCAGCTCGGGCGGGATCTACTCAGCCGGCTCCTCTATGGGAGCCGCATCTCGATGGCAGTCGCTCTCGTTGACGTCCTCATCGTCCTCGTCATCGGTGTGCCGCTCGGGCTGGCTGCTGGCTTCTTCGGCAGATGGGTCGACACCCTCGTCATGCGCACGGTCGATGTACTTCTCGCGTTTCCAAACCTGCTCCTCGTGATCGTCGTCATAACGTATCTGCGGGCGGTTCTCGACCAGGCCGAGGGCCCATTTCTGGCGGTCATTGGGGGCCTCGACAAGGTCTCCGGCGGCCTGATCGGCGTCTTCATCGCACTCGGCCTCATCTCGTGGCTGACGGTGGCGCGCCTCGTGCGCGGTCAGGTGCTCTCGCTCAAGGAAAAGGAGTTCATCGAGGCGGCGCGCATGGTCGGCGGGACGAACCTGCGCATCATGACGCGGCACCTGCTCCCGAACACGCTCGCGCCCGTCATCGTGGCTGCCACGTTCGGCATCCCAGG
Organism: Chloroflexi bacterium 13_1_40CM_68_21; assembly: GCA_001917735.1. The sequence continues at coordinate 3,029 of MNEO01000041.1, read as the reverse complement.
CGCGATCGCCGCGGAGGCGGGGCTCTCGTTCCTCGGCCTCGGGGTCCGCCCGCCGTATCCGTCCTGGGGAATCCTGATCGCCGAGGGTCTCCGCGTGATGCGGACTTTCCCACATGAGCTCTTGCTGCCCGCGGTCACTCTCGCCGTGACGCTGATCTGCTTCAACTTCCTCGGTGACGGGCTACGCGACGCGCTCGACCCGAAGCTGAAGATGGATTAGTCCAGAACGCGCTCGAGCAGGTCCCAGACGCGGTTCTGCACGCGTGGCGCCGCGTTCGCCGCGGGGCTGATGCGGAGCGAGATGATCTCGCGCTGGTCCTGCCACCGCTTCGTCAGCCCCTGGATCATCGCCAGCGCCTCGGTCCGGGCCTCACCGGCATCCCACGTCAGGACATCGGCGCGAGCACGCTCGATGCGACGCAGGAACTTGTCGAGCCGGACATAGTCGTCGCCGACCGGCCAGCGCTGCAGCTTGAGGTCGATCCCCAGGACGAACACCGTGTCGATGAGCTCCGCGTCCCGGAAATCGTTGCCGCGGAACTCGTTCGTCGCGCGCGCCGGATCGATCCGCGTCGAACCCGGACCGGCGGGCTTGCCGGTGAACGTGACGTGGGCCACCTTCCCCGCGAAACGGCACTCCACGAACTCCGCCCTCGCCGGGGTCCATCCGTCGAGCCGCGCATCCTCGAACGAGCAGCGCTCGAAGCGCGTGCCTTCCGGGCTGATCTGGCGCATGTCGGCGCTATCGAACTTGCAGGAGGTGAAAACGCTTCGTGGTCGGGTCGTGAAGAACGGAGCGAAGCGCTCGCCGAGCTGCAGGCCCCGGAAGTCGCAGGCCACGAAGTTCCCGACGGCGAGTTGGAACTTGTCGAACTTGGCCTTGCGGAAGTCGACGTTGGCCAGGCCGGCGCGCCCGACCGAGATGACGGCGCCGGGCTCAATTTGCGGCTTGTCAGACCCCTCAGGCATGGCTTCCGGGATTCTGCGCGCCTCCATCCGCCTGCGGACCTATCGGGCCGCGAGAAAAGCGAGGAACGATTCGAAGCTGCGCCCGACGGGCCTGGCCTCCTCGAGGCTCAGAGGAATGAAGGGAACCTCGACGATCTCGACAGCCGACGACCTCTTGTCGAACGCGTAGGCGGTCCCTCCACCATCGGACCCGAATAGCACCAGACCCGGTGCGAGCTCGTCCACGGCGTAGTTCCTTTGATTGTCGACGAGGGCGCCGACGGGATAGAGCGCAAGGTACGAACTCTTGCCGATTGGACCTTCGGCCCCGTCGGATTCGAGCATGAACTCGACATAGTCGTCAGGGAACGCGATCCCGAGCGCCTTGCCTGCCTTCTCGAGTGATCGCCGCGAAGCGCCCTGCGCATTGCGAAGGCCGGCCGTCAGCCGCCGGATCTCCTGGGTCGGGCCAGGTCCCTTGGGCCAGGCGTGCTCGACCCCTCGTCTGAGCGCGGCCGCGCAGGCGAGTCGGCAATCGTCGTCGGGCGCCGATTCGGCGCAGCGTCGAAGGGCGGCAAGCGCCTCGGGACTGCCGATCAATGAGGCTGCCTTCGCTAGTGCGGACATCCGGTCGTGATCATGGCGCTCGAGGGCGGCAACCAGCTCCGTGTCGCGGCCTTCCAGAAGATCGTTGATGACATCGGCAGTGATCCCCTGAAACGTCTTTCCCTCGCGGCGTCCCGCACGACCAGCCTCGCGAATCTCCTCGATCGCGTCGCGATGGCGAAGCTTGGCCAATGCCCACATGGCGGAAACAGCATCGAAGAACTCAGGGCCCTTCAGCTTTCGCAGGAGCAGTGGGACGAGCGACCGAGCCGCGACCGGGTCGCATTCAAGAAGCCGTTCGATTGCCCCGTCGCGCACGTCCGGGTCGCGATCCTTCGCCGCCTTCAGAAGGAGCGGCGCGGCGGCGGGACCAAGGACAGAGGCGGCGGTATCGATCGCCCACTCGCGAACCTCGACCTCCGGGTCTCGGATGAGATCGCCGAGGATCGCCAGTGTGCGCGTCCGGTCGATGGAGAGCTCGGCAAGCAGATCCCCGTGCTCCTTTTGGCCTCCGTCTTTCGCGATCCTTCGTGTCCTGGCCACGTCGGAACGGTCGCGCACCTCGCCGGCGCGAGCCCCTAGGTGCGTTGACCCGCCGGGACGGAACGGCCCGGCGTGAGCTGCCCCGTGTGCGAGAGCTTCGGGGCCTTCTGCGAGTAGGGCTCCTTGCCGTTCTCGATCAGGATCTTGTCGATCTCCGCGAGCAGCGCATCCATGAGCTGCGCCTCGGGATACACCCCGACGATCTTGCCCTTGCGGAAGAGCGCGCCCTTTCCTACTCCACCGGCGATACCGACGTCGGCGTCCTTCGCCTCGCCGGGCCCGTTCACCTCGCAGCCCATGACCGCGACCTTCATCGGCGTAGGCAACGCGCGGAGTCGCTCCTCGGCGACCTTGGCGAGCGGGATGAGATCGATGTCCGCGCGACCGCAGGACGGGCACGCGACGAGCGTGAGGCCCTGGTCGCGCAGACCGAGCGACTTCAGAAGATCGAACGCGGCCTTCACCTCGACGACCGGATCCTCAGAGAGCGACACGCGGATCGTGTCGCCGATGCCTTCGTAGAGCAGCACGCTCATCCCGGCCGCGGAGCGGATCGAGCCCGAGAGCGCGGTCCCGGCTTCGGTCACGCCGAGGTGCAACGGGTACGGAACCGCCTTCGCGAGGCGGCGGTACGCGGCGATCATCACCGGGACCTCGAAGGCCTTGACGGAGACCACGATGTCGTCGAAGTCGAGATTCTCGAGGATCTTGATCTCGCTGAGCGCCAGATCGACCATCCGCTGGGCCTCGTCGCGGACGTCTCCGGGCTGCCGGTCACCGATCGAGCCGTGATTCACGCCGATGCGAATGGGCGTGCCTTGCTCCTTTGCCCGCTTTACCACCTCGCGCACGCCATCCTTGTTGTGGATGTTCCCGGGGTTGAGACGGAGCTTGTGGACCTTCGCGTCGAGCGCCATAAGCGCGAGCTTGTA
>MNEO01000079.1 GCA_001917735.1 Chloroflexi bacterium 13_1_40CM_68_21 | reverse complement strand
CCGCCGCCAGGGCGTTCCGCGGCGGCCTTCCGGCATCCCTGAACCAGGCCACGCGCGCCCAAGCTTCGTCGAGCGCCCAGGTGCCACACACCACGCCACCCGCGACCACAACCGGTGAGATCCAACCGCTCTGTCTGCTCACGGCCGACCGTCGCTTGGCCGGGACGATGTGGTGATCCTCGGTGCCGACCCCGAGCAGGTACTGGTCGAAACCGGGCAGCAGCCTGACGGCCGTGGTCGGTCGCGTCGAGGCCAGCTCGTCGAGATCCTCGGCCAGCACATACGCGCGTTCGCCGTCCACATTCGCCTCGGCAAGCCGGTCGCCGAGAGCGCCGAACCACGTACGAATCTGTCGCGCGCTCACCCTGCCGCGCGACAGCCAGTTGCGGAAGTTCTGGATCGTCGCGGGCCCGTACGCGCCGAGGTACGCGACGATCGCGACCGGCGCGGCGGCGTCCGGGTCAGGAATGCCGGCCCAGCGAGAGCTCGCGACGTCCGGGCGCATGAAGGTCACGCGGTTGCCGCGGTTCGCTCCGAAGCAGAGGTCGCCCTGCCATGCGAGCGGCTTCAAGAGGGTCCCCCAGCCCGAGCGAAGGGCATCGCCGACGTGACCGAGGCGGCGCCGTGCGGTGACCGCGGCGATCAGCTCTTCGCGGGTGAGAGGCGTGCCGTCCAGTGCCTCGCGGACCGTGCGGCGAAGCGCGACCCAGTGCTCCGGGGTCATCCCGAAGTAGCGCTCCCAGCTCGGCAGCTCCCACGATCGCCCTGCTGCGATCAACGAAAGGAAAGCTCCGCCTTCCTCGGGAGTGATCAGGTGGAGCGTGCCCCGCATCGCCCAGGTCTTGATGATTCGGCCCTCGGAGAGGGCGCGGGCCACCTCGCCCGCTCGCGACGACTCGCGCCGGACCCGGACCGCGAGCTCGGCGGAGGAGGCGACCTGCGTCTGGATGCCACACAGTCGGCGGACCACTCCGGCGACCGGCAGCCGACCGACCGGAGCGAGCAACTGCCGTTCCATGCGCCACGCGAGCGCTTGCTTCCAGGTGACCCGAACCGTCATTCAACGAGCGTACGGCGATCAAGAGATCCGCCTCTGGTCAGATCCCTCCGCAGGGAGTTCTCCTTGGTCGAGACTGCCTGTCACACCGGCCCGGTTTCGTTCGTCACTGCTGTGACGGAACGCGACGAGAAAGTGTGACCGATGAACGAGCATGAATTGCTGGCAGAGCGGTTCGAGGCCAACCGGAGCCACCTGCGGAAGGTTGCCTACCGGATGCTGGGCTCGCCGACCGATGCCGAGGACGCGGTCCAGGAAGCCTGGCTACGGCTAAGCCGCTCCGGCACAAGCGGCGTCGAGAACCTGGGGGGATGGCTCACGACGGTCGTGGCGCGCGTGTGCCTCGACATGCTGCGCTCGCGCAAGTCGCGTCGCGAAGAACCCTTCGACGCGCGCGTGCCCGAGCCGCTCGCGGCCCGCGAGGACCCGATCGACCCAGAGCATGAAGCCCTCCTGGCCGACTCCATCGGTCTCGCGTTGCTCGTGGTGCTCGAAACGCTGGCTCCCGCGGAGCGAGTCGCATTCGTGCTGCACGACATGTTCGATCTGCCCTTCGACGAGATCGCTCCGATCGTGGGACGGTCACCGACCGCGGCACGGCAGCTCGCGAGCCGCGCGCGCCGCCGAGTCCAGGGAGCGGCCATGGTTACCGAACCCGACCTTGCGCGCCAACGGAAAGTTGTCGACGCCTTCCTTGCCGCCTCGCGCGGCGGCGACTTCGACGCGCTTCTCGCGGTGCTCGACCCAGACGTCGTGCTCCGCGCCGACCGCGCAGCCGTTCAGACGGGCGCACAGGAGGAGGTCCGCGGGCCGGAGGCCGTGGCCCGCACGTTCGCGGGGCGCGCCCGAGCCGCGCGGCCCGCACTCGTGAACGGAGCGGCGGGGCTCGTGTGGGCTCAGGGCGGACGGCCGCGTGTCGTATTTGAGTTCAAGATCACGCGCGGCAAGATCGTCGGAATCGAGCTCGTCGCCGACCCCGAGCGTCTCCGCCAGCTCGACCTCGTGGTCCTCAAGGGCTGACCGGGCCGCCGATCGCAGTTAGAGGGTGGGCTTGAAGAGCATGAGATAGAGGATGAGGAGAAGACCGCCCGCGCCGGTCACCGCCAGGATCCCCGGGCGGAATCGCGTGAGCAGGCGCTCCATCTCGGCATCGTCGCGCGTGTCAGCGATGCGATCGATGGTGCGGCCACCGTAGAGGTTCATCACAGCTCCGATCGCGACAAAGAGCACAAGCGCTCCCCAGATCCAAGCGGTGCCCCACCACGAACCCACGAAGCCGAGGATCACCCCGGTCGCCAATGTCAGCCAGAAGAAGACCCACCGGAGGGTGCTCGCTGCCTCAGAGACTTCGAGCAGCTCGCGGATGCGCGTGTCGTTCCGCTCCTCTTTCAGATGGAACGCGACCGTCACCGGGTGGACGAGGAGCAGGCCGAGCACGCTGGCGATGTGGATGAAGACGATCCAGCGATACATCTGGTCCTCCTGTGCTTCGCGGTCAGCCGTCCGCGTGGGACGACGAGGGCAAGCGAACGCAGTCGCAGCGCGGACGCTCCTCGAGCAGTGGCCGGTCCCAGGCACCCAGGTCCGCGGCCACGTCATAGGTGCTCTGCAGAAAGGTCAGGAGCGTGGCCGCGGGATCCGCCGCCGTTCGCATGGCGTCGTACGGCAGGATGAACTCTCCGCGCGCGGCCACCCATCCCGCCGACTCGGGCCCGATCGTGGCCTCGGCGAGACCAGGCGGTGCCGGCATCGCGTAGGAATAGAACTCGGGCCGCGGCGTGTCGTCACTGCCCAGCCAGAAACCCGCGGCGATCAGCTCGTGGGAATAAGCCTCGTGCATCACGTGGATATGCACGTTCGGCGCGCTCCCACCCGCGTACGCGGGCCCACGTCGTCCGGAGAAGCGCGCGCTCGCGAGATCGAATCCGCCCCAGAAGAACTGGGGCGGGCTGGCCTTGCCGAGGAAGTCCGCGCGAAAGCGATCAAACACGAACTGCGTCCTGATCAGGACGTCCTGAAATCGCCGCACCTTCTCGCGGTCATAGGGGCGGACCTCGAGGTCGTCCATGAATGGGATCGCGGTCGCGACCTCGACAGGGACCGGCAAGATGCCAGGGTCGGGCACGCCGAGCCGAGCGAGAAGCTCGAGCACCTGGCGGTAGAACTGCGCGACAGACATCGGAAGCAGCGGGATCGCCGAGCGGCCACCGCGGCTCGTGACGACGACGAGCTCATGGTCGACGAAGTCGAAGTCGATCTGGAACGCGTCGTCCCCGCTGGGGATCATCAGGGTCGTCAGTCCCCGCGGCGTCACAACGAGCGTCGAGTTCCACCAATGGTTCACCAGAGGAGTCAGGGCCAAACGCATCTTTCCGACGACCTGAGTCCATCTGTGGACCGCGTACAGGGTGTCCTTCCAGTCGACGTATGGGAGCGGCGGCCACAGCTCTCGGCCACGGTCCCCCGAAGGCATGTCCTCTTGCCGCAGTCTCAGCTGTTGCGTCACGGGCACGCCGAGCTCAAGAGATCGCTCACGCTGGAACCGCTTGCGGCCTGGGCTATCCGTGCCGACTGGATGGCGAGCGGCCTGAACGGTGGCGTCGCTTGCGCGTTCGGACTTCCGAGGTGCAGCGTATAGCAGCCCGCGAAGATGGTCGTGCTGCCATCGGCGTTGGATGCGGTCACGACAGCGGGCACGCGGTAATAGGTCTGGCCCGCGCCAGCGTCGCTCGTCCCTGGCTTCGTCGAGAGCGCGACCGCCTTGGTGTTCGCGTACCCGGCCGCGAAGGGGGCGAACGCTGAAAGCTGTGGCGCACCGGCTTCCCAGTATCCGTAGGCACGCGAGTATTCCTTCCGGTTGACAGCGTTGTAATAGGAGCGGATCAGCTCCTCACCAGCGCTGCGGTCGTCGATGTAACGCGTCGCGTCGATGCCGGTCCCGGGCGCGCCCCACGGTAAGGGATTGCTGTTCGCGCCTCCGCAGACCCCGGCGAGCGCGCTGCGCGCCGCTGCGGCGCTCGCGACGATGGAGACCTGTCCCATCTGGATCGCCATCGGCTTGAAGGGCGGCTCGGTCTGGATCTCCGGCCGGGCGAGGTGCAACGTGTAGCAGCCGACGAAGCTCTGCGCGCCGGCGGTCGTCGTCGCCAACACCACGGCGGGAACGCTCCAGTACAGCTGGCCTGCGCCAGGGCTACCGCCGACGGTGCCGAGCTCGACCTGGACGGAGGTGGTGTCGGCAAAGCCCTTTTCGAAGACCTCGAAGCTTGGCAGTGTCGTGCTCGGCTCCCAGTAGCCATACGCGCGCAGGTACTGGTGGCGGCCGACGGCGTCGTAGTAAGAGCGGACGACCTGCTCGGCGCTGCTGCGGTCATCGAGGTACGCGCTCACCGGCGCGATGGATGGAGAGGCGCTCGGCTGTGTGACCGCGGTTGGGGCCGGCGACGCAGTCGGCGTGGGGCTGGCAACACCGCCCGCCCCCGGCGCAGCGCCGCACGCGATCGTGAGAGCAGCGACAAGGGTGGTGATTGCTGCGCCGATCCTCGCGGTTGTCAAAGTGGCGAGACCTCCGGAACCTTCTCCTCGATCGCGTCGGGCACCGGCGTTGTCGCCGGAACGGATGCGAGCTCGACGGCCCAGGACAAAGCGTAGTCGGCGAGCTCCTCCCAACCCGCTTGGATCATCGTGAAGTGCGAGCGGCCCGGGTATTCCCTGAGCGCGGTGATCGCCGTCGATCGCGCGTACTTCTGCGCCATGTGGCGGACCACCGACGCGGGGATCACGTGGTCCGCGCCGCCGGCGATAAATAGGAGTGGGGCTCGCTTGTCATTACGAAAGTCGACGCGCAGCGGGGAATTCGGATTGATGTTCGCGAAGGCTCCGGTGAGGAGCACGTTCCGTGAGCCTGGGATCGCGTACTGCTCATACGCGCGACGGGCTTCCGGCTTGGGAAACGTGTTCGTGAATCCGTAGTTGAACTGCTCGGGTGTGAGCGCGATCGCCTTGCGGCGGCTCAACGGGTTGCGCAGCAGCGGAAAGCTCGACTTCAGGGTCGAGAAAGGAAGGTCCGGGATGCCGCGTACGGTCCCTGATTCGAGCACGACCCCGGCGGCTCCAAGACCTCGGCCGAGCAGGACCTGCGTGAACGCACCGCCAAATGAGTGACCGATGAGAATGGGCGGCCTCGCGAGCCCGCGAATGATCTTCTCGTAATGGGCGAGGATCTCGGGGACGCTCTGACGCGCGATCGGCGATGGGTCGCGCCGCAGCGCCTCGACCTCGACCTCGAGGCCCGGCCATGCCGGGGCCACGACCCGATAGCCGCGCGCCTGGAAGCGCTTCATCCAGGGGTCCCAGCTCCGCGGTGTCAGGTACAGGCCGTGTATGAAAAGGATCGTGTCGGGCTTCTGCTGATCCATTGCAGTCTCCTTCTTGGGCAGATCTGTGATGCGGGAATCTTCCGGTGGCGGAGTGCTTCTCGATATCAACCCTGTCCGCCTCCCCGAGACCAGTATTCATCCTGGCCACTCGGGCCGCTGTAGATTTGGCGACCGGTGTCGGCCCTCGTCCCACTCGACAGCAGGCAAGCTCGCATCACCCGCTTCCTGCTGTCCGACCCGAAGCCGGCGACGATGGAAGCGATCGCCGCCGAGCTCCAGCTGACGCCTCGAGTGATCCGTTACAACCTGCCCGCAGTCGAGACGTTCCTCGAGTCATCGGGAGTTCGAATCATGCGACGCCGCGGTGTCGGCATCTGGGCATCGGGCGACGAAGGCCGTCGGCGCGCGATCCTCACCGACCTCGATCCGGCGGCAGGGCCCCGGGTCCTCGATACGGAAGATCGGAAGTTCCACGCTCTCGCTGCGCTGCTCGATGCGGCGCCAGAGCCGGTCCACCTGAGCGACCTCGAGGTCGACCTCGGCGCCTCGCGCCCGACGGTCCGTCGCGACGTTCGCGCCGGGGAGAGCTGGCTGGAGGAGCACCACCTTCACCTGCAGCGTCTTCCGGGGATCGGCATCGCTGTACGTGGAAGTGAGCTCGATATTCGGAAAGCGCTGCTCGCGCTCGTCCTCGAAGCCGTTTCGGCCGAGGCCCTCCTCGAGCAGATGGGGATTCGGGACAAGACCCGAATGGCACGCGACCGCGCGTCGGCACCGGGTCTCGCCGACTTCGCTACCGGCCTCGACTTGCCGACCCACCGCGCGATCCTCGCCGAACAGCTGCCCGCGCGCGACGACAACGGCTCGATGGCCATCGTCGGGACGCTCTATCTGGCGATCCTGACCCGTCGGGTTCGGGCGGGTCGTCGAGCGGAGCTCCGGAGTGGTCAGCTGCGGTCGCTGATCGACCATCCGGTCGCCGCTTCCGCCGCGAGGATCGCGGCGGCGCTCGAGCGCGCGGCGGATCTGGTCCTCGACGAGGTCGACGTAGCGACGATCACCGAATTCCTTCTGGGTTTCGTCGAGCTCATCGACGCGAGCCTTACGACCGACCCGGACGATCAGGCGGTGATCGAGAGGCTCGTCGCGTCAGCTGCCGCTCGGCTTCATCCGTCGCTCGCCCAAGACGACCAGCTTCGAAGAAGCCTCGGCGAGCATCTCCGACGTTTGCGGGTCCGGCTGCGCTATGGGCTTCCCATCACCAATCCACTCGAACAAGAGGTGCGCGAGCGATACCCGGACGTGTATCGCGCCGCGACCGAGATCGTATGCGCGCTGGGCCCCGTAGGCGACGCGGTAATCCCGCCCGAGGAAGTCGGCTTCCTGACGATGTACCTCGCGGGATCGCTCGAACGCAACCGCCTCCGGCCCAAGGTGCGGATCACAGTCGTCTGTCCCGCGGGCATGGCCACCGCCTGGATCCTCGTCTCGCGACTGCAGGCTGAGTTCCCGCAGGTCGAGGTCACGAGAGTCATTTCGAAGCCTGCTTTCGAGCAGGCCACCGACCTTGCCGGCACCGACATCGTCGTGAGCACCGTGCCGCTCGACGAAGCAGCGGGCAGCCTGCAATCGGTCGTCGTAAGCCCCCTCCTCCGCGATCGCGACGTCAGACGACTCAGCCGCGTCCTGGGAGAACCGGCGCACTGATCGGCGCGAGCGGGATTGTCACAAGTCGCTCGCGACAGATTGGCACTTGTGACAGCCGACGGCTGCTTCGATGATGCCGCCCGTTTTCGATTAGGAGGGGGTGGCGTCTGTGCAGGAGCGCATCCAACGCTTTGGCGGCAATCTGGCCGCAATGGTCATACCCAACATCGGCGCGTTCATTGCGTGGGGACTCATCACGGCGTTCGTCATTCCAACGGGCTGGACCCCGAACGAGACTCTCGCGAAGCTCGTCGGGCCGATGATCACGTATCTGCTCCCGCTCCTCATCGGGTACACCGGTGGGAAGCTGGTCTACGGGCACCGCGGCGGTGTCGTCGGCGCGGTCGTCACCGCGGGAATCATCGTGGGCTCGTCGGTCCCGATGTTCCTCGGGGCGATGATCGTCGGCCCGCTCGGCGGGTTCCTGATCAAGATGTTCGACCGGGCGACACAAGACAAGATCCCGTCCGGCTTCGAGATGCTGACAAACAACTTCTCGGCCGGCATCCTCGGAGCGATCCTCGCCGTCCTTGGCCTCGTGGCCATCGGGCCGGTACTCAATGCCTTCTCGGAAGCCCTCGGCAACTTCGTGCACGCCCTCATCAACGTGGGAGTGCTCCCGCTCGCGGACATCCCGATCGAGGTCGCCAAGGTCCTCTTCCTCAATAACGCGATCAACCACGGCGTCCTCGCTCCGCTTGGGGCCATCGACGCGGCGAAGAACGGCCGCGCGATCCAGTTCCTGCTGGAAACGAACCCGGGTCCGGGCCTCGGGCTGCTGCTCGCGTTCGCGGCGTTCGGCAAAGGTGCCGCGAAGCTCAGCGCGCCGGGCGCCATCGTCATCCACTTCCTAGGCGGGATCCACGAGATCTACTTCCCGTACGTGCTTTCTAACCCGATCATGATCGTGGCGATGTGGGCGGGTGGAATCACCGCGGACATCATCTTCGTCGCCTTCAACGCAGGTCTTGCGGCGACGCCATCGCCGGGCAGCATCTTCGCCTACCTCGCGGTCACGCCACCCGGTCAGCACTTCGGGGTGTTCCTCGGAGTCTTTGCCGCTGCGGCGGTCTCGTTCGTGGTCGGTTCGATGCTTCTGCGCCTCTTCCCGGCCAAGGTCGAAGACACCGAGGCCGACACCGCTCAGAGGCAGATGCAGACCAGCGCGCCGGCGCCCGCGTAGCCTCCAATTTGACGAGTGTCCACCGGCCGGTCGTTCCGGCCGGTCGGTGGACGTGAGGGAAGGTGCTCACATGGTGGTGAAGCGCGCCGACGAGGTGAAGCTCGTCGTATTCGTGTGCGAAGCCGGAATGGGATCGAGCCTGATCGGCGCGAACCAGCTCAAGAAGAAGATCAAAGACGCGGGCCTGAACGTCCGCGTCGTGCACTCGCCGGTCAACGAGATCCCCAAGGAGACTGATGTCGTGGTCGCGCACGAGGGCTTGGCCGATCGCGCTCGGAAGGTCGCGCCGGCCGCGGTCGTTCTCACGTTCCGCAACTTCATGAACAACACGGCCTCCGAGCGGCTGCTGCGGAGCCTTGTCGCCGGCGAGGAGGTCTCGGCCGAAGCGGGACAGGCGTCGTGACGGTCGAGGTCCTCTCCCAGTCCGCGGTCGTCGTTGGCGCGGTCGCCGCCGACCGGAACAAAGCGATCGACCTCGTCGGCGCGCTTCTCGTCGCGGAGGGTTGCGTAACCTCCGCGTACATCACGCAGATGCAGCAACGCGAAGAGATCGTCTCGACCTATCTCGGCAACGGGATCGCGTTGCCGCACGGCACCAGCGAGTCGCGGGACTTCGTCAAGCGGACCGGACTCGCCGTCGCGCAGTTTCCGGAGGGGGTCGAGTGGGGAGAGGAGCGTGCGCACCTGGTCATCGGCCTAGCCGCCACTTCCGATGAGCACATTCGCGTGCTTGCGCGGCTCGGCACGATCCTCGGCGACGAGGCGCTGTGCCGCCGGCTCGGCAGCACCCAGGACGCCGGCGAGATCCACCGGACGCTGACGGCGACAGAGACCGACACCCCGCCTGGCAATGGACATCCGGTCCGCAGCGACGAGATCGCTCTCGAGCTCAAGATCACGAACCCGCACGGGCTGCACGCCCGCCCAGCCGCGAACGTGGTCGACCGAGTCCGTCCATTCGGCGCCGAGGTCACCATACACGCGAACGGGCGGAAGGCGAACGCCCGGAGCATCACGGCTCTGCTCGGTCTCGGGGCCGCCGTGGGTGATGACGTGCGGATCGTCGCTCGCGGCGCCGATGCGGAGAGCGCCGCCGAGGCTGTCGCCGCGATCCTCACCAGCAATACTGAGGGCTAAGGTGGCCCGTCTCGATCACGATGCGCTTCTCACAGCGATAAGCGCCTCGCTCAACGCGACACCGGATCCGGACGGGCTGGCGGACCTTGTCGCATCGCGCGGACGGATCAACGTCGCGGCAACCGGCTCTGAGATCGGTCCCGCGATCAAGCGGCTCGTCCCGCTTCCTGGCTACCGCTGGCTCGCGATCAACGCCGGAGATCTCTTCGCCGCGAGCCCGCTCACGATGGGGACGAAGGTCGGGATCCTCGACCCCGGCGGACGCGTGCTCAAGGCGGCCGACCTTCCTCGACCGAAATGACGGAGGTCAATGAGGCCTACGCCTCGTATCGCGTAGCTCCGCCGAAGGCCCCGAGCCGCACTCTCGCTTGGAACGTGTACGGGAAGGGCGTGGAAAGCGTCGGGCGCGACGGCAGGCCCGAGTGGGTCGACGTCGCGGTCCCGTCCAAGGATCAGATCCTCGTTCGAGTAGACGCCGTCGGGCTCTGCTTCTCCGACGTGAAGCTCATCCGTCTCGGCGGCGAGCATCCCAAGCTCTACGGCCGCGATCTCCGCACGCATCCGACCAGACTCGGTCACGAGACCGCGGTAACCGTCGTCACGGTCGGAAGCGACCTTGCCGGCAGGTTTCATCCGGGCCAGCGACTCGCCATCCAGCCGGACATCTACTCGGGTGGCCGAAGCACCGCGTACGGGTACACGATCCCGGGCGGCCTCATCGGCTATCACGTTCTTGGTCCGGAGGTCCTCGCCGCCGACGATGGCGCATATGTCATCGAAGTGGGCGACCAGCTCGGCTACGCCGAGACCGCGCTGACCGAGCCGTGGGCCTGTGTCGAAGCGGCATATACCCAGCGCCGCAGGCTCAGGCCGGCTGTAGGTGGCCGGGCCTGGATTGCGGGACGTCCTGATGACGATCGCAGCTATGACTTCGGGTCGGCGCTCGCGGACGCGCGCGAGATCGTTTTGTCCGGTCTACGCGACGATGTCGCCGCAGCGGTCCGCTCGAGCGCGCCTCGCGCCGCGGTCGTGGTCGCGGACCGAGACCACGTGACCGGGCCGTTCGACGACATCATCCTTCTGGGTCCCAGGTCGGCGTCGTTCGTCTCCCTCGCGAGCGATGCGCTCGCCTTCCGCGGCGTCCTGAACCTGGTCGGCGACGAGCCGCTCGATGGCCCTGTCGACATCGACATCGGGCGAATCCACTACCACTACACCGCGTATGTGGGCACGCGCGGGCCCGACGTCTCCGCGTCATACGGCGAGGCGCGGAACAGGGCCGAGCTGCGATCCGGCGGCGTGGCCCTCTTCATCGGGGCCGCCGGGCCGATGGGGCAGATGCACCTCGAGCGTGCGCTCAAGATGGCCAATGGACCCGGGACCCTGATTGGGGTGGATCTCGACCGTGAGCGGCTCGCGACGGCAAGGAGGCATCTCGATCCGATCGCGACGGCGCTCGGCAAGCGACTCGTGATGACCACCGCCGCGAGCGAGGAGGAACTCACGATGCTCGTCGCGCGCGAGACGAAGGGCCGCGGTGCGGACGACGTCGTGGTGACCGCGCCGACAGCGACCGCGGTCACGCAGGCGGCGCGCGTCATGGCAGGCGACGCGATGCTCGTGCTCTTCGCGGGCCTTCCGGTCGGGACGCGCGCGGCGCTCGACCTCTCCCGGGTCTTCCTACAGGGCGCGCAGTACACCGGCACCTCGGGGTCGCGGATCGCCGACCAGGATCTGGTGGTTCAAAAGACTCTCGCCGGCGAGCTGTCACCGGCTCATGCGGTCGCCGCGGTCGGTGGGATTGAGGCCGCCGCAGATGGACTGCGGTCGCTCGTCGAGGGCCGGTTCGCGGGCAAGATCGTGATCTTCCCGCAGCTGCGAGGTCTTCCGCTGACCTCGATCGAGGATCTCGCAACTACCGATCCTGAACTCGGCGCGGCACTCGGCGCGGGCGGGACGTGGACCCAAGAGGCCGAGGCCGTCCTGTTCGCCAAGCACCTCGAACCCACCGCGATAGCTTCAGCGTGATCGTGACGGTGACCCCGAATCCGAGCATCGACCGGACGGTCGAAATCGATCGGCTCGAACGAGGCGCGCTCATCCGGGCCCGACGCTCGAGCGCGGAAGCGGCGGGGAAGGGCCTGAATGTGTCATGCGCCCTCGCTGCGCAGGGCATCGCGACGGTGGCCGTGTTGCCGCTCGCGGGGGAAACGGCGACGAGCTATCTCGGCCTCCTTGCGGACGCGACGCCGATCGCCGCCGTCCCGATCGCCGGTTCGATCAGGATCAATCTGAGCCTCATCGAAGCGGATGGCACGGTGACGAAGGTGAACGAGCCCGGACCCGCGCTCGATGCCGCGGACGTCGATGCATTGCTTTTCGCGGCGGGAGGGGTCCCGGACACTGCATGGATCCTGGGATGCGGTTCCCTACCCCCGGGAGCGCCCGGCGACTTTTACGCGCGGCTGGCGGCGCTCGGCTCGCCGGTCCGGCGCGTCGCGGTCGACGCGAGTGGGGAGGCGCTCTCTGCCGCGGTGTCGGCCGGTGTCGCGCTCGTCAAGCCCAACCGTGCCGAGCTCGAGGAGCTCGTCGGCTGCACGCTTTCGACGCTCGGCGATGTCGTCGCGGGCGCCCAAACGTTGATCGCCCGCGGCTGCGACGCCGTTCTCGTCAGCCTCGGCGCGGACGGCGCCGTGTGTGTCGACGCCGACGCGGCGTTGCATGCGGAGGCGCCGATCAACGACGCCATCAACACGGTCGGCGCGGGTGATGCCTTGCTCGCCGGGTTCGTTGCTGCCGGCGGAGGCCATGCGGGCCTTCTGACCGG
>MNEO01000076.1 GCA_001917735.1 Chloroflexi bacterium 13_1_40CM_68_21 | reverse complement strand
GACGGGTTGCGACCGAAGCCTAGCGTTCCGCTCGCGTTCTCGCTCACTTTCGGGTCAGCGTCGCGGCGCGCTGTGCTCGTCGCCCACGCTGTCGCCCGCCGCGTTGATACCCCTCCAATGCCCCCGCCTACGTCGCGGGGCAGCGCTCAGGCTCGCAGCACGCACGGGGGGAGTGCTCGTGTCGCCCCTCACGTCGCCGATTTCAACCTAGCGCCGAATTGCTCCGGGACACCTCCGCCGGAATGACGGTGATGGAGATCGTTGCCCAGACGGGCTTCGCCAGGACGACCGTCCAGTCAGCGCTCTCGAAACTAGCCCGTGATGGCCGAGCCATCGGCGGGGGCCGTGGCGGGCGGTGGCGGCTTACGACGACGACGACGACGAAATGAAGACCATGATGATGACGACGCCGAGGGGCAGATACGTCGAGGGGGGACAGATCGAATCGAGTTTCGTCAATTGCCTTCGGCTCCGGTTGACGAAACTGCCTCCACCGTACACCTTTGTACAGAGACATATATTTTTGGAATTTATTATTATTAGGGTTTTCTTGATACGAGCGATTCCCGCAGACTCAGGTCTCTCGATCGTTCGTCCCTCGATCATCATGCCTGTCCCGGTCAAAATCTCCATTCGGCCTACCGTGACTGAGTGCGAATGATACGACCAATACGCTGGGCTTCCTGATCCTTCGCCACGACCGGCGAGAACTCGTCCAGGTCAACGTCACCGACCACCCCACCGCCGCCTGGACCGCCCAACAGCTTGTCGAGACCTTCCCGGACGAGACCGCACCCCAGCACCTGCTCCGTGATCGGGACGCCATCTACGGCGACGTGTTCGCACGGCGGGTGAAAGGCATGGGGATCCACGAGGTCCTCGTCGCCCCACGAGCGCCCTGGCAGAATCCCTTCGCCGAGCGCGTCATCGGGTCGATTCGACGCGAATGCCTCGCTCACGTCATCGTGTTCAACGAACGGCATCCTCGTCCGAAGCTGCCGCGGCAGGGCGGCTCGGTCCGCCCGTTGGCACCAGTGTTGAACTCCGCGCCCCGAGCGGCTAGCCTCGGAGCCGCGCACCCGGACGATCAATTGCACGCGGGAACGGGAGAACACATGCCAGGGCCGTACGTGATCGGCGTCGACATCGGCGGCACCTTCACTGACGTCGCCATGCTCGACACGGAGACCGGCGAGCAGTGGTTCGGGAAGACAGAATCGACGCCGGCCGGCTTCGAGGCCGGCGTCGTCAACGGCATCACCGGCATCCTCGCGCAGACCGGCCGGAGCCCCGGGGACTGCGCCATGTTCGTCCACGGCACGACGCTCGCGCTCAACGCGATCCTGACGCGCTCGGGCGCCCGCCTCGGGCTCCTGACGACCGAGGGGTTCGGCGACGTCCTCGAGATCGGCCGGCTGCAGATGCCGGATCCGTTCAACCTCTACACCCACAAACCGGTGCCGCTCGTGCGACGGCAGTTCGTGGCCGAGGTGGCCGAGCGCGTGCTCGGCAGTGGCGACGTGCTGACGCCGCTCCGCGAAGAGGGAGTGCGCGAGGCGGCGGCGCAGCTCGTGGGCAGGGGTGTCGACGCGATCGCCATCTGCTTCATCAACGGATACAAGAACCCGGCGCACGAGATCGCGGCCGCGGAGATCGTCCGGCGCCACCACCCGACCGTGAGCGTGTCGCGCTCGAGCGAAGTCTGGCCCGAGATCCGCGAGTACGAGCGCGCGATGGTGACGGTGATGAACGCCTACGTCGCGCCGAAGGTCCGCACGTATCTCGATTCGCTCCAGGAGCGTGTCGACGAGACGCGCCTCGCGGGCCCGCTCCACGTCACCACGTCGAACGGCGGCATGTTGCCGGCGCGCCTCGTCAAGGAGCGCCCCGGCACGACGCTCCTGTCCGGCCCGGCCGCCGGCGTCATCGCCTCCGCGCAGCTCAGCGAGACGTGCGGAATCGACAACGTGCTCGCGCTCGACATCGGCGGGACGAGCGCCGACATCGCCGTGCTGACCAAGGCGCAGATCCCGTACTCGACGGAGACCCGGATCGGCGACTTTCCCCTGATCTTCCCGAGTGTCGACGTGAGCTCGGTCGGCGCGGGCGGCGGATCGATCGCCCGGCTGGACAACATGGGCGTCATCAAGGTGGGGCCGAGCAGCGCCGGCGCAATGCCGGGGCCTGCATGCTACGGCCGCGGTGGAACGAGTCCCACCGTCACCGACGCGTATCTCGCCACCGGGATCCTGGACCCCGAGAACTTCCTCGGCGGGCAGCTTCGTCTGCGCCCGGGGCTCGCCCGGGAGGCGCTGGCCGCGCTCGCTCGGCAGACGCGGTATTCGGAGCACGAGCTCGCGGAGGGCGTGCTCAGGGTGGCGACGTCGAACCTCCTGGTGGGCGTCGCGCGCGTGGAGGCGCACAAGGGCATCGACATCCGTGAGTTCACGCTGCTCGCCTACGGCGGCGCCGGGCCGACCCACGCGTGCTTCCTGGCCGAGGAGCTCGCGATCCGTCGCATCGCGGTCCCACCGTCGCCGGGAACGTTCTGCGCGTGGGGTTCGCTGCTGGCCGACTTCCGCCTGGACTGGGTGCAGACGATCCACCGGCCCGCGGCGGAGGTGCCTCTCGCGGAGCTCTCGGCGTGGTACACGGAGCACGAGGCGCAGGGCCGTGAGCTGCTGGCCGGCGAGCGCGCGACGCTCGACGGCATCCACGCGCTGAGATCAGCCGACATGCGCTACCGCGGCCAGGGCCATAACCTCGAGGTCGCGCTGACCAACGACGTCCTGCACGGCGACGACGCCGATGGGCTGTCAAGCACCTTCCATCGTCGGTATCACGACGTCTACGGGACGTCGGACCCGAGCGTCCCGGTCGAGCTCGTGACGGCGCGCTTGACGCTCGTCGGGCGCACGCGCAAGCGTCCGCTGCGCGAGGTGGGCGCGCCGCCTGCCGCACCCACGATGCGCACGCGGGAGGTTTTTGTCCGCGGTCACGCGAGCGCGGTGCCCGCCTTCGCGAGGCGCGATCTCGGTGTCGGCTGGCAGCACCGCGGGCCCTGTCTCATCGACCAGCTGGATTCCACAACCTTCGTCCAGCCCGGCTGGCACGTGCGCGTGGACCAATACGGCCTCCTGCAGCTCGAACACGAGCCCGTGTGAAGGACGGCATGCAGACCGATCCGATCGAGCTCGAGGTCTTCGGGAAGATCTTCGGCGCGCTCGCGGAGCAGATGGGGCTCACCATCGTGCGGACCGCGCACACCACGTTCGTGCGCGAGACGCAGGACTTTGGCGCCGCACTCGCCACGCGCGACGGCTGGTTCTTTGCGTATCCGCGCACGCTCGGCGCCAGCACGCTGCTCGGGCTGCCCTTCGCGGACGTCATCGCGGCGATCGACCACTACGAGCCGGGCGACGTGATCTTCACGAACGATCCCTTCTCGAGCAAAGCCGGCTGCACGCACGTGCCCGACCTGACGCTCTTCGCGCCGGTGTTCGTCGGCGACGAACTGCTCTGCTTCACGTGGGGCTTCATCCACTCGTCGGACATCGGCGGCGCGGTGCCGGGCAGCATCGCGCCGAGCCTCTCGGAGACGTTCCAGGAAGGGATCCGCATCCCGCCGACGAAGCTGTACCGCCGCGGCGAGGTGAACGAGGACGTCCGGCGCATTCTTCAGACCAACGTGCGCATCCCCCACGCGGTGTGGGGCGACATCCAGGCGCTTCGCGCCGGGTTCCACGTCGCGAGCCGCAAGCTGCAGGAGCTCGCCGCGAAGTACGGGACGAAGAAGCTCCAGACGGTGATGGAGGATCTGCTGCGGTACTCCGAGCAGAAGGCGCGGCGCGTCTTCGAGCGCATCCCAGCGGGTCGTTATCACTTCGCCGATTACCTTGAGGACGACACGGTGTCGGACGTGCCGATCCGTATCGAGCTGACGATGACGGTCGAGAACGGCGCGATCCACCTCGACTACACCGGAACGGATCCCCAAGTCGCGTCGGCGTACAACATTCCGACCGCGGGCAAGGTCCATCCGTGGGTGATCGTCGGCCTCGGCTACTTCGTCGCGACCCAGGATCCCGACATCCCCACGAATGCGGGATTCTTCCGCGCGCTGTCCGTGACGTTGCCCGAAGGCTCGCTCGTCAATCCGATCTTCCCCGCCGCGATCGGGCTGCGCTCTGTGACCGGCGTCCGCATCCTCGAGGTCCTGATGGGCGCCCTCGGCCAGGCGGTGCCGGACAAGGTGCCGGCGGCGGGCTCGGGGCTCGCGACGATCGTGCTGATGTCGGTGCCCGACTTCGAGAGCGGCGGTCGCCGGATCAACGTGATCAACCCGTGCGTGGGCGGCTCCGGCGGCCGGCCCGTAGGCGATGGCTTCGACGGCAGCGACTACACCCTCGGGTTCATGCGGAACACGCCGGCCGAAATCCTCGAGGCCGAGACGTTCGTCGTCATCAAGAAGTTCGCGTTCCTGCCGGACTCGGGCGGCCCCGGCACGTATCGCGGGGGGCTCGGCCTCAGTCTGGAGTTCCAGGTGTTCGCGCCCGACGCGACACTGATCGCGCGCGGCATGGAGCGGAGCCGCTTCGCGCCGTGGGGCGCGCATGGCGGACTGCCGGGCGCATGCATGATGCCGGCGCTCCTCAATCCCGGCACGCCCCGCCAGCGCGCGATCCGGAAGATCGACTTCCTTCGCCTGGAGCCCGGCGACGTGGTGAGAATCCACACGGCGGGCGGCGGCGGGTACGGCGATCCGCTCGAGCGCGACCCCGGGCGTGTCGCGGCCGATGTCGAGCTGGGGTTCGTCTCGCGCGAGGCGGCGGAGGGCGTGTACGGCGTCGTGGTGCAACCCGCCGGTCGTGCCGATGACGATGCGACGGCGCGGGCGCGGGCGCGGCTGCGCGACGCACGCGGCCCGCGTGTCGTCAGCCCCTACACGCTCGGCGACGCGCGCCTCCGCTACGACGCGGTGTGGACCAGCGACGCGCGCGCGGCGCTCCGCCGCGTCCTCGCCCAGCTCCCGATCCTCATGCGGTACCGCGTGAAGAACGAGATCCACGCGACGCTCACGCCGGCAGGGCGTGAGACCCCGATCGCGCCCGAGGAGGTGCGGATCACGTGGGAGGCGCTCCGCGCCCGGCTCTATCCCGAGCGCTTCCTGAGCGCATCGCTGATGGCGAAGCTGGCCGCAGCCGCCGCCGATTCGCAACCCTAGAGGAGGAGCCTGATGAACATCGAGGCCACGCACAGCACGCCCAATCGGAGCCGCCGAGCCTTCATGAGGACAGGGGTCGCCGTCGGTGTCGGAGTCGCATTCGTCGGTCCGTGGCGGTGGGCGCGCGCGCAGGCGAAGAAGCCGATCATCATCGGGCTCACCTGCGACGCGACCGGCACGTTCGCCGACGCCGGGCAGGCCGATCGACGCGGGATGATCCTCGCGATCGAGGAGGCGAACGCCCGCGGCGGCGTGCTCGGCCGTCCGATCGAGCATCGTTCGGAGGACACGGAAAGCGACGCCTCGGTCGCGGTCCGCAAGGCGCAGCGACTCATCGAGCGCGACAAGATCGATTTCATGGTCGGCGCGCTGTCGAGCGCCATCGCCGCGCCGCTGTCCGAGCTGGCGCAGCGCTCCGGGATGATCTACTGCAACAGCAACAGCAGCTCCGACACGGTCACCAATGAGAAGTGCCAGCGCGTGAACTTTGTCTGGGATGCGAACAACTGGATGTTCGCGAACGCGCTCGGCCCGCTCGTCGTGAAAACCCTCGGGAAGAAATGGTTCTTTCTCACGCACGACTACGTGTGGGGCAAGTCCGCCACCGCGGCCGCCCGCGAGGTCATGAAGAAGGTCGGCGCCGAGGAAGTCGGTGAGCTCATGATCCCGCAGGGCACGCGCGACTTCAGCACGCAGCTCCTCCGGATACGCTCGGTGAAGCCGGAGGTCGTCATGGCGAACCTCGCCGGGCACGAGCACATGGCGATGCGCGAGCAGGCCGTCGAGTTCGGCTCCGACAAGGACGCCGCCTGGGTCTTCCCGCAGCAGGACTTCCCCGACCTCTTCGCCGTCGGGCCGAAGAAGTCGTTCGGCTACTTCTGCACGACGTGGCACTACAACATCGACGCGCCGGGGACGAAGGAGTTCGTGGACCGGTTCCGCAAGCGCTGGGCCGGCGCGCCGATCGAGGTGCCCGACAACGTCTCGTGCAACGGCTACATCGCGACGCGTGAGCTACTCCGCGCGATCGAGCGCGCCGGCACCACAAAGAGCCACGACGTCATCAAGGCGCTTGAGGGGCACGTGATCAAGGACAACTTCCGGAAGTACCCGTCCACGATCCGCGAGTGGGATCATCTCGTCGGGCAGATGCTCTATCTCGCACGCGCGAAGAAACCGGACCAGATGAAGGACAAGTACGACATGATCGAGATGATCGCCGACCTCTCGCCGGACCAGGCGTCGCCGCCCAAGCAGATCAGCAAATGCAAGCTGCAGCCGTTCGCCGATACCCCGGTCTACGGCGGGTGACGGGCACGACGTGGCGGAGCTGATCACCCACGTGCTGAACGGCGTGGTGCTCGGCCTCCTCTATGCCGTCATCGCGCTCGGCTTCATGTTGATCCTGGGCATGATGGAGGTGATCAACTTCAGCCACGGCGTACTGTTCGCGCTCGGCGGGTATCTCGCGCTCACGCTTCAGCCCCACGTTGGGTGGGGGGCGGCGCTCGTGCTGGCGCCACTCGCCGTCGGCGTCCTGGGTCTCGTCCTCGAGGTGGGGCTCCGTAGGACGTATGGACGTGACCCGCTGTTCGGGTTGCTCTTTACGTTCGGCGGCGCCCTCGCGCTCGAAGAGCTCATTCGCATGGTGTGGGGCCCGCAAGGGCAGACGGTCCCCGCGCCTGCCTTCCTCGCCGGTCCGTTCCACGTTGGCTTCCTCTTCTACTCGAAGTACCGGCTGCTGGTCGGCGGGCTCGCGATCGTGCTGCTCGCCGGGGTGTGGGCATTCCTGGAGCGCACGCCGTACGGCGCCATCATCAAGGCCGGGGCCTATGACAGCGAGATGGTGCACGCCCTCGGCATCAATCTCGGCCGCGCGCGCATGGCGGTCTTCGGCCTCGGCGCGGCGCTCGCCGGCATGGCCGGTGTCGTGGCTGCGCCGATGTGGGGCCTCAAGCCGACGGTGGGGACGGAGGCTGTCATGCCGGCGTTGATCGTGGTCGTCATCGGCGGCATCGGGTCGTTCTGGGGCAGCGTGATCGGCGGGCTCATGCTCGGGATCGCCAGCGCGCTTGCCAACCTCGTCGTCCCGCGCGGCTCCATCCTCGCGATGTACGTGCTGATGACGATCGTGCTGCTGTGGCGTCCCCGTGGCCTGCTCGGCCAGAAGAGCGTCCTCGAGCTCTGATGCCGCGCGGCCTGCGCACGTGGGTGCCCGCCCCGATGGCCGCGATGTTCGTCGTGTTCCTCGTGCTGCCCGCGGTTCTGCGCCTCGGCGGCTACACCTATCTCGGGACCGAAGTGATGATCTGGTCGATCTTCGCGCTCGGCTACAACCTGCTGCTCGGCTATACCGGACTGCCCGCCTTCGGGCACGGTGCGTTCCTCGGGATCGGCGGGTATCTGCTCGGCATTGCGCAGCGCTGGTGGACCGGCGGGGTGTGGCTGCCCCTGCTCATCGCGATCGCCGGCACGATGCTGGTGGGCGCGGTCGTCGCGACCTTCGTCGCGCGCAAGCGTGGCATCTACTTTGCGCTGCTCACGATCGCGTTCGGGATGATGTTCTGGTTCCTCGTGTTCGTCCTCGACGCCTGGACCGGGGGGGAGGACGGACTGACCGGGATCACGCGGCTGGCCGTCGGCATCCCCGGGGTGGCGACGATCGCGCTGCGGGACAACCTCGCCTTCTATTACTTCATCTATGTGTTCTTCTGCCTCGCGACCGTCTCGCTCTGGCGCATCGTCAACTCGCCGTTCGGCCAGGTGATTTCGGCGATCAAGCAGAGCGAGTCGCGGACGCGCGCGCTCGGCTACGATACGGCGCGCTACAAGTGGACCGCGTTCACGATCACGTGCGGGTACGCGGGACTTGCGGGCGGGCTCTACGGCCTGCTCAGGTTTGGAGCGTTCGCGGAACCGATGAGCATCTACCAGTCCGGGAACGTGGTGCTGATGTGCGTGATCGGCGGCGGCTTCGCCAGCTTCTACGGTCCGGTGCTGGGTGTCGCGGTCTTCCTCGGGCTCCGGGACGTCGTGTCGACGCTCACGGATCACTGGATGCTCGTCTACGGCGTGCTGTTCATGGCGATTATCCTGTTCTTGCCCGAGGGCATCCTCGGGCTCGTAAAGCGCGTGCGCCGCCCCAGCGGATTTCACGACACGACCGCCGCCGACACGACGCAGGAGCCGAGCGCGGCCGCGCCCGTCGTCGGCGGCGAGGCGCGACCCCGCTGATGAACGCGACCGCGGCAGCGCCGATTCTCGAGACGCGTGGACTGCGCAAGGCGTTCGGAGGTCACGTCGTGCTCGACGACGTCGATCTCCGTGTTGCGCCGAAATGCCTCACCGCGCTGATCGGGCCGAACGGCGCCGGCAAGACGACGTGCTTCGATCTCCTGACCGGTTTCCTCTCGCCGGATCACGGCACGATCCGCTTCAAGGGGCAGGACATCACTCGCGCGCGGCCGGACCAACGCGCCCGCCTCGGCATCTGCCGCTCGTTCCAGATCCCGAACCTCTTCAACGACTCCACGGTCCTCGAGAGCGTTCGCGTCGGTGTGCCAACGATGCGCCGCCGCGGGTTCGATCTCTGGACGCCCGCCGGCGAGATCAGTGACGCGACCGATCGGGCCGCGGCGATCATCCGGTTGATCGGGCTCGCGGGCCGCGAGCATGTCGAGTCGCGGTTCCTGTCGTACGGCCAGCGCCGCCTCCTCGAGATCGGGCTCGCGCTCGCGGGCGAGCCGGAGCTATTGCTGCTGGACGAGCCGACCAGCGGACTGGGCGCGCGCCCGATGGGAACCCTGCGCGATCTCGTGCGCCGCCTCAGCGCCGAGCTCACGATCGTCGTCATCGAGCATGACATGAACTTTGTGCTCACCCTTTCCGATGCCATCGCCGTGCTCCATCAGGGTCGCGTGATCGCCGAGGGATCGTCCGCGGCGATCCGCGACAACGCGGCCGTGCGCGAGGCCTACCTCGGCACGCTGAAGTACGCGGCCCCGTGACCGCGCCGCTCCTGTCCGTCGAGGCAATCGAGACGTTCTACGGCGACGCGCAGGTCCTGCGCGGGCTCTCGTTGACCATCGGCGCGGGCGAAGCCGTGTGCCTGCTCGGACGGAACGGCCGGGGCAAGACGACCACGATCAAGGCCGTCCTCGGTCTCGTGCCGGTACGACGCGGGCGGATCGTGCACGACGGGGTCGATGTCACGCGGTGGCCGACCCATCTCATCACGCGACGCGGGATCGCCTGGGTGCCGGATAACCGGCGCATCTTCCCCGCCATGACCGTGGAGAGGAACTTGGCGATGGCGCAGCACGCAGCCCTCCCGACAGCGGCGAACGGCGATCGGTGGACCCTCGCGCGTGTCTACGAACGGTTCCCGGCCCTCGCCGGGCTGCGGCACCGGAGCGGGGAGCACCTGAGCGGCGGCGAGGCGCAGCTCGTGGCGATCGCGCGAGCGCTCCTCACGCATCCTCGGCTCGTGCTCCTCGATGAACCGTCGCAGGGCCTCGCGCCGCGGATCGTGGAAGACATCGCCGCCGTGATCGAGGAGATGCGACGCGAAGGCATCGCGATCCTGCTCGTCGAGCAGAACTCCGCGCTCGCGCTGTCGATCGCGCACCGGGCCTACGTCATCGACGACGGTCGCATCGTGCACGCGTCGCCCGCGGCCGACCTCGCTCGCGATACCGCGCTGACCCAGAGACTGCTCGCCGTGTGACGCGGCGATCATTCGCCTCACCAGCCACGAAGGATACGGGACGGTGCGAGGACGCACGCGGCACCGTGCGTCGCCTCCCGACCGCACCGCGAGCGGCGAGCGGCCATGGCCGGCGCCCCCTCTCGCCCGCGGGCGCGCGACGATCGTGCCAGCGCCCGGTGCATCCACGAGCGTCAGGTCCGCGTCGCTGCCGACTTGGATGGTGCCCTTGCGCGGATACAGGCGCTCGGAGGGAACCTCGACGGCCAACGGTTGACTCGACCGCGCTCGGCGCGTAGTTACTGCTCTCATGCTCGATCTCATCGTTCGCGGGGGACAGGTGGTGACGCCGCGGGGCGTCGGGTCCTGGGACGTGGCCGTGCAGGGCGAGCAGATCGTCGCCGTCGCCGAGCCCGGCACGCTCACGCGCGACGTCGGGCGCGTCATCGACGCCGCCGGGAAGATCGCGATCCCCGGCGGCATCGAGCCGCACGCGCACGCCTCGCTGCCGCTGCCGTACCCCGGCGTGCGCGACCAGGGCCTGCGCGCCGCGCCGCCTGACGTGATCTCGAAGGCCTGCGTGTTCGGCGGGACGACCACCGTGGTGGTGTGCCCTCCACTTATTCGTCCGATCGGCTCACGCCGCCCGCCGGAGGTATTCGTGATGGAGCCCACCGACGCGTGGCACCGTCACGACCCTGCCCATGCTCGGCGGCTCCACACTCCGCGGCTCGGGTGCGTCCTTGGCCAGTGATAAGTGTGTCCGGGTCCCGTTGTAGTAGTCGACGTACTTCGACAGGAGCCCCATCAGGTGCCGCTCGCCGATCACCACGACATGGTCAAGACATTCGCGTCGAATCGAGCCAATCACGCGCTCCGCATAGGCGTTCTGCCACGGCGAGCGTGGCGCAATGACCGCCTCTCGGATGTCCAAAATCCTGGCCTGACGCGAAAATCGTTCGCCATAGACTTGGTCCCGGTCCCGGATCAGATGCCGAGGGCTCTCCTCCAGCCCGCACGCCGCGATCAGTTGTCGCGCCGTCCAATCTGCCGTCGGATGCTCCGTGACATTGAAATGCACCAGCCGGCGCCGGCCGTGGCTCAGCATCACGAGCACAAACAGGACTCGGAAGGTCGCCGTGGGCACCGTGAAGAAATCCAACGCGATCAGATCCTTAGCGTGGTTCTTCAGAAACGTGCGCCACACCTGTGACGGCGGCCTCCGATGTCGGACCATATATTTCGAAACCGTCGCCTGCGAGACCGTCAGACCCAGCTTCAACAGTTCGCCGTGGATTCTTGGTGCACCCCAGAGAGGATTGGCGCGGCTCATCCGCCGAATCAGATCCCGCAGTTCCGTCTCAATCGCGGGCCGACCCCGTCGGCGTCGACTCTTCCATGCCCAGTAGCGCCTGAAGCCCTGACGGTGCCACCGCACCACGGTCTCGGGCCGCACCACCTGCAGAGAAAATCGCCAGTTCTTCCAGAGCCTTGACAGCACCACCCAGAAGATCCGGTCCGTAGCCGTCAGCTGTGGCCGCGGCTGGCGCACCTTCCATACGGCGACTTGTTGTCGGAGTGCGAGGTTCTCCAGCGCCAACTCCCGCTGCGTGCGAACCGTGGACCGCAGTGTCCTAACGAGGATCCCAAGCCATCTCACCATGACCGGCCAATAGCGGATCAGTCCCGCAAACCGCAAGACAATCGCGACGGACGAGTTTTCAGGAAGGACAGCGCGGTGAAGGATCTGACGCCCAAGAACACCACCGAGGTGAAGGGCGGGTTTGTCATCGTCAAGCCGATCGATATTGCCTCACCGAACCTTTTCCGTGCGGCGGGCTCGTAGGGGGTTGTGATTTTCGACGCGGCGAAGGGTCGCCGCGGGGGAGACAGGGGGACGGACATGTCATCGTCATCGAGCAAGTCGGGGACACATCTCCTGTCGATTCTGCTGGCCTCCATGGTCTTGCTCGTCGCGGCGTTTCATCGTCCTGGTCGCGACGCGGGCGGATGCGCCGGAGTATCTGACCGTTCTGGATGAACCGACGGGATCGCTCGCAATGGGCCAATAACGA
>MNEO01000078.1 GCA_001917735.1 Chloroflexi bacterium 13_1_40CM_68_21 | reverse complement strand
CGTCGCCGACGCGGTGCGTGTGCCGGTCATCGCCTCGGGCGGAGCGGGCGAGGCGGCACACTTCGTCGAGCTCTTCGCCCGGACCGGCGCCGAGGCCGGGCTCGCCGCTTCGATCTTCCACTCCGGAGAGATCGCGGTCGGCGTACTCAAGGAGGATCTCGCGGCACGAGGCGTCCCGGTGCGCCCGAGCACGGAGGCGAGATGAAGGACGTCGCGTTCGACGAGCGTGGCCTCGTCCCCGCGATCGTGCAGGACGCCGCGACCGGCACGGTGCTGATGCTCGCCTACATGGACCGCGAAGCGCTGGACGCCACGCTGCGCACAAAGGAGGTGCACTTCCACAGCCGCTCGCGCGGTCGGCTATGGAAGAAGGGAGAGACGAGCGGCAACGTCATGCACCTCGTGGACCTCGTCCCCGACTGCGACGCCGATGCGCTCCTCGTGAAGGTCCACCCCGAGGGACCGGCATGCCACACGGGCGAGGCGACGTGCTTCGGTCCGGTGAATGACCGCGATCTCGGACGTTTCCTCTCGGAGCTCGCGGCGCTCCTGCGGCAGCGGCGGCGCGATCTCCCCGAAGGCTCCTACTCGGCGGAGCTGTTCAAGGGCGGAGCGGACGCGATCGCGGCGAAGCTCATCGAGGAAGCGAGCGAGACGGCCGGAGCACTGCGAACCGAGGGACGCGAGCGCGCGCTGAGCGAGCTCACCGACCTTCTCTACGTGATGCTCGTGGCCGCGACGCACCTCGAGCTGACCCCGGACGAGGTACGCGCGAGCCTCGAGCAGAAGCGGCGGGAGGCGCCAGCACGGCGAGCGCAGCGGGAAGCTCGCTGAGCGATTCGATCCGGGCATCGGGTGCGGGCCCTTCCTCGCCGGCCCAGAGGTGTCGATCGATCCAGATCGCGCGGATGCCGGCGGCGTGCGCGCCAGCAACGTCACGCCCCAGCGAGTCGCCCACCATGACCGCCTCGTGGGCTTCCGCGCCGATCCGCTCGAGCGCGATCTCGAAGATCCGCGGATCGGGCTTACCGAACCCGACCTCGCAGGAGATGACGATCGCGCCGAAGTAGCGCTCGAGCGTCGTGCCCGCGAGCTTCTCGCGCTGGACGTCCGGCGCGCCGTTCGAAACCAACGCGAGCCGATGGTCTCGGGCGAGCTTGCCGAGGGCCGGCTCGGCTTCGGAATCCACGAGCTGTCGCGCACGCCGCGCCGTTCGGTAAGTCTCGACCAGCTCCGCGGCAAGGGCGGCGTCTGAGACTCCGACGGCCGCGAGCGCTTGACTCCACACCGCAAGACGGAAGTCCGGAACGAACGCGCGCAACGCGCGCAGCTCGGACGCTTCGCCGCGAAACTCTCCCCAGAGTCCCTCACCCCACCAGATGCCCATCCGATCCGCGTAGGGAAGAGCCCTCGATCCCTTCCATAGCTTCTCGGCCACGGGGGGCAGCGCGGCGTACAACGAATCGGCGTTCGCGCCGGCGCGACTCGATGCGATCGCGCAGGCAGCCCGCACCGCGGCGAAGGTCGCGGCGTCTTCCATGACGAGCGTGTTATCAAGATCGAAGAGGACCGCCCGCGGGCGCATCGAATCCGCTACCGACGTACCGACGATTGGCCGAAAACAGCAGCGAGCGCCGCGATGAAGCGGTCGTTCTCCTCCGGGGTGCCGATCGACGCGCGGAGACAACGCTCGCAGCCGGGCCAATTCGAGACGTCGCGGATCAGCACGCTCTGCTCGAGGAAGCGCGCATGAACGTCCGCCGGCATACCTTCGCGCAAACGAAAGAGGATGAAGTTCGCGACCGAGGGAAACACTTCGATCGCGGCGACGTCCCGCAGCGCCTCATGCACACGCTCCCGCTCGGAAGCGACGAGCGTCAGTCGGCGCTCGATCGCCGCTTCGTCGCGCGCGATGCGAGCGGCGACCGCGAGCGTCAGCGCGCTCATGTTGTATGGGAGCTGGGCCGCGGTGAAGTAGCCCGCGAGCTCGGGATGCACGACGAGGATGCCGACTCGCAGCCCGGCGGCCGCACGGACCTTCGAGAACGTCTTCGAGATGACCACGTTCGGGTTGCGCTCGATCCGCGGGACGAGTGTGCTGCCCGCGAAGTCGGCGTACGCCTCATCGACGAGTACCACAGCGTCGGGGTAGGCCTCCGCGACCGCAAGGATCACGTCTTCATCGATCAGGGTTCCGGTCGGATTGTTCGGCGACGTGAAGACGACGACCTCGGGACGGACCCGGTCCATCGCTTCGAGCGCCCGGTCCTTCCGCAGGTCGTAGGGAAGGCCGATCATCTCGTTGACCGCCTCGCCGCCGGCGATGACGCTGAGCCGCGCATGCATCGAATACGTGGGCTGGAACAAGAGCGTCCTGCGCCCGTGGCCTCCGAAGACGAGGAACACGCCGAGGAGCACCTCGTTGCTCCCGTTGCCGAGAATGAGCTGCTCGGGCCGCACACGCCATCGCTCGGAGAGGACGCCGCGAAGCTCGTCGCCGCGCCCGGGGTAGCGGTTCAAGAGAAGGCGATCCAGCTCGTCCGCCGCGATGTAGCGGCCCGCGGGATTGGGCTCGGGCCACTCGTTCGCCTGGATGCGGACCGCAGCGCGGTGTTGCTGCGTGCGGTACGGCTGGAGCAGGGCCATCTCCGGACGTGGCCGAGGGAGCCTCGGGGGACGGGGGGCGGAGCCCCTCGAGTCTGTGGTCACTTCCATAGCCTGACATGAGCCCGGGAAGACCCTGTACGCTCTTTGCCATCGACCTCGCGGGCTTCCGAGCGGAATTCCCCGCGCTTGAGCGCGTCGTCTACCTCAACACGGCGACCGCGCCGCCGGCGGCGCGCTCCGTCAGCGCGGCAGTCGAGCGCGCGCAAGCCGAGTGGGCATCCGGCCTCTTCGACTGGCAGGCCTGGGAACGGGAAGCCGATGCGACACGGACGCTGTTCGCTCGGCTCATCGACGCCCAGCCGTCATCGATCGCTTTGCTCGGCTCGGTATCGGAAGCGGCCGCGACGGTCGCGCACTCGCTCCGACCGCCGGGGCGGATCGTCGTCGGGGCGCGCGAGTTCCGCAGCAACCTCGCTCCGTGGCTCGCGCTGCGCGGGCGCGGGTTCGAAGTCGTCGAGGTGCCACCGAATGAGACTGGTGTCGTGACGACCGATGCGCTCTCCTCCGCGATCGACGCGCGCACGACGCTGGTCGCGATCACCGAGGTGCAATCCGCCAATGGCTTTCGCGTGCGGATAGCCGAGCTTATCGCGCGCGCTCACGTGGTGGGCGCGCGTGTGTTTCTTTCAGCGATGCAGTCACTCGGGGTTCTTCGCACGAGCGTGCGCGAGCACGAACCCGACTTCCTCGTCACGCACGGGTACAAGTGGCTCCTGGCGCCGCGCGGCGCGGCCTGGCTCTACGTGCGACCGGACCGGATATCGGAGCTCGAGCCGCTCGCCCCGAGCTGGAAATCGGTGCCCGACCCACTCGCGGACTACTACGGCCAGGCCCCTCTGGCTTCCGACGCTCGAAAGCTCGACATGTCGCTCGCCTGGTTCTCGTGGGTTGGCGCGAAGGCCGCGCTCGAGCTCCTGCTCACCCTGTCGCCGGAGGCGGTCGAGTCGCGGGCGCTCGCGCTGGCGCAGGAGTTTCGTGAGAACGCCCGGCAGCAGGGCTTCGTGCTCGGTCCCGCAGAGGAACCGAGCCAGATCGTCGCGGTGGTCGTTCCCGATCCGGAGGAGCTTCGCTCGCGGCTCGCGCGAGAGCGCATCATCGCCGCGGTGCGCGACGGTTACCTGCGTGTGGGCTTCCATGGGTTCAACGTTCGATCTGACGTGCACGCCGCGCTCGAGGCGCTTCGCGATCTCCGGCCCAAGCTCTCCGGAGCTCTGCCCAGGTGAGGCGCGTCTTCGTCTGGATCCGTGAAGACGGCAGCGGAGCCGAATACTGCTTCGCCGAGATCGATGGCACGACCCTGCGCGCCGAGGGTGTGCAGCTCGGGACACGACCGCGCTCCTACCGCCTCGACTACGCGCTCGTGACCGGACCGGACTTCTGCACCTCGTCGCTCCAGGCACGCGCGAGCGGCGATCTCTGGGAGCGGGTGCTGGATCTCGTCCGGCTCCCGGACGGCGCGTGGCGGTGCCATGGCCGTGAAAGCGGCGCGAGCGAGATCGGGCACGCCGGCGGTGACCCGGCTGCATGGGCCGGCGCCCTCGACTGCGACCTGGCCTTCTCGCCTCTCACGAACACCATGCCGATCCTCCGCGAGGGTCTCGCGGCTGGGCGTGGGCCGGTCGATCTGCTCATGGCCTGGGTATCCGTGCCCGACCTCTCGGTGCGCCCATCGCGACAGCGCTACGAGCCGATCTCGGCGCGCCGCGTCCGGTACCGCTCTGATTCGTTCAGCGCCGAGCTCGAGCTCGACTCGGACGGTTTCGTCCGTCACTACCCTGGCCTGGCGCGCGAGGCGTCAAGGTGAGCCGCTCGCCGCGCGCGTGACGGCGCATGGACTCGCCTCGCGGTGCGTCTTGCTACTCGCGCTGCTCGTCGCGCCCGGGTGCGCGCCGCCGTCGCCGGACAACGCGTCGGTCGAGCGCGCCTTCGCGGAACACCGGTCGCAGATCGAGGTCACCGCGGAGGGCAGCGTCGCACGTGTGCTCACCGACGAGAGCGGCCCCTCGGGGACGCATCAGCGCTTCATCGTGCGACTGGCGACCTCGACGCAGACCCTCTTGATCGACAACAACGTGAGCATCGGCCGGCGCGTCCCCGTCGCGCCCGGCGATGCCGTGATCGTGCACGGCGAGTACGTGTGGAACGAGCAAGGCGGACTCATTCACTTCACTCACCACGATCCTGCGCACACCCACGAGGGCGGGTGGATCGAGCTGACCGGGACGCGGTACGAATGAAACCGGAGGAACGCAGATGACCGCCAACACCGGCACCCACGACGCCGCGATGTCCACGGTGAGAAAAGCTCCGCGGCTGCACAGACCGAGGCTGGTGCAGGCCACACACGTCTTAGCCCAGGTCCATGGCACGAGCGTCATCGGTCGCTTCAACGCCGCGGTGGCGGTCAGGATCACGAGGATCGTCGGGACGATGTACTGCGCTTACGTCTTCACGCTCATCGCGCTGCTGGCCTTACCCGCGGCGATCGAGCAGGGCTCGCCGACCGTGCTTGTCAACTGGCTCTCGTCGAACTTCCTGCAGCTCGTCCTCCTGCCCATCATCATCGTTGGGCAGAACGTCATCTCGGCCGCTCAGGACGGGCGCGCCGAGGCCGACCACGAGACGCTCACCGCGCTCCACGAGATGTCGAAGCAGCAGATCGAGATCCTCGAGGGCCAGAACAAGATCCTCGACTTGCTGGAGAAGCGAGCCGGCTAGCACGGCCGCGCTCCCGAATGCAAAACATCTAACGAAGCATGCGGAGTGCACCGTGGCTTACGAATCCGGCGGGCGCCCGGGATGTTCAATCTTCAGACCCACAACTGGAGGAACGTCCCCGATGGCACAAGCCTTTCCTGGCGCGGTGGCTGTAGCGGTCGACCCCCGCACCCGAACGCAGATCGTGGTCGCGGTCATGCTCGGCCTCTTCCTCGCCGCGCTCGACCAGACCGTCGTTGGCACGGCTCTCCCCCGCATCGTCACCGACCTTCACGGGAACGACATCTACACCTGGGCCTTCACCGCGTACCTCTTGACCGCCACCATCAGCGGCCCGATCTACGGCAAGCTCTCGGACCTCTTCGGCCGGCGGCCGGTGCTGCTGTTCGCCGTCGGCGTATTCCTCCTCGGCTCGCTGTTCGCGGGCTTCTCGCGCGAGATGTGGCAGCTCGTCGGCTTCCGCGCGGTGCAGGGCCTGGGCGCTGGCGCCCTCTTCCCGGTCGCGCTCGCGGTCATCGGCGACCTATTCGATCCCGCTGAGCGCGGCAAGTACCAGGGCTTGGTCGGCGCGGTCTTCGGACTGAGCTCGCTGATCGGACCGGCGATCGGTGGCGTCATCACCGACACCATCGGCTGGCAGTGGGTCTTCTTCGTCAACCTTCCGGTCGGCGCTGTGGTCTTCACGGTCATCTGGCGGACGCTGCCCTCGGCCCGCCCGAGCGCCGCGGCGCCGCGCATCGACTACCTCGGCGCGAGCGTGCTCGTCGCCGCGCTTGTCCCGATCCTCGTCGGGTTGACCAACAAGCAGACCGGCAACTGGACCGATCCAGCGGTCGGCGGGCTCATCGCGGCCGGCCTGGTGATCGCGGGGCTGTTCGTCTGGGTCGAGTCGCGCGCGATCGATCCGATCGTGCCGCTCGAGCTCTTCCGCAACCGCTCGTTCACGATCTCGGTGATCGCGATGTTCATGGCCTCGATGGCGTTCTTCGCTCCCGTGGTGTTCTTGCCCCGCTGGTTCCAAGTCGTCGGTGGCGCGAGCGCCACGCAGTCCGGCTACCAGATCCTCGCGCTACTTGGCGGTCTCATCATCAGTGCGATCCTCTCCGGCCAGCTCGTCGCGCGAACCGGTCGGTACAAGCCGCTCGCGCTGGGGTCGCCGGTGGTTCTTGCGATCGGGCTCTTCCTGCTCTCGAACCTGCGCGCCGACACGCCCTTGCCGCTGCTCTGGTTCTGGATGTTCGTGACCGGCGTTGGAGTCGGCCCGATCTTCGCGATCTTCACGCTGGTCGTTCAGAACGCGGTGTCGCCGCGGCAGATCGGCACCGCCACGAGCAGCCTCACGCTGTTTCAGCAGGTGGGCGGCAGCGTTGGGCTGGCTGCCGCCGGAACGGTCTTCGGGTCGCGCCTCCTCGAAGAGCTGCCACGTCAGCTCGCGGCCTCGCCGCTGCCGCGTCCGATCGTCGAGAGCTTCGCCGGCTCAGGCGGAGGGCTGAACCAGTTCACCGGCGTCGGGGACCTCGGGCAGGCGATCCTCGCGGGAGCGCCGCTCGCCGCGCGCGCTCAGCTCGAACCCTACGTGCCCGAGATCGTCGCCGCGGTCCACCGCGCCTTCTCACTGGCGACGGCGAGCACGTTCGTGTTCGGGATCGGCGCGGCACTCGTGGCGGTCGTCATGGTCGCCTTCCTCCGTGAGGTACCGATGCAAGCGCCTGGGTACGATTCCTCGCGCGGTGCGAAGGACGTAACCGAGCGAGAACCGTACCCGTCGGCGATCGCCGAAGCTGGGAAGTGACGCGCCGGGGCTGGCTTCTCTTCGCGGCCATGGCGGTCATCTGGGGCGTTCCGTATCTCCTCATCAAGATCGCGGTCGCCGAGCTCAGCCCGGCCACGCTCGTCCTCATGCGGACCGCGCTCGGCGCGGCGATCCTCGTGCCGCTGGCAGCGGTCCGCGGCGGCGTTCGCGCGCTCGTTCCGCACTGGCGAGCGGTACTCCTCTACACGTTCGTCGAGGTGGCGGCGCCGTGGATCCTGCTCTCGGACGCGGAGCGTCGGCTTTCGAGCTCGCTCAGCGGCCTCCTGATCGCGGGCGTGCCGCTCGTCGGCGCGCTACTCGCGTGGCTCTTCAGCGGTGACGACCGGCCAGACGCACGCAGGCTGGCCGGACTGGTGGTCGGCTTCGCCGGCGTCGCGGTGCTCGTGGGACTGGACGTGTCGACCGACGACCTCGGGGCGGTACTCGAAGTGGGGCTCGTCGTGGTCGGGTACGCGATCGGGCCGATGATCGTCGCCCGGCGGCTGCGGGACGTGCCCGCGGTCGGGGCCATCGCAGTGTCGCTCGTGCTCACCGCCGTCGCATACGCGCCATTTGGCATCGCCCAACTGCCGGAGCACGCACCGTCGACTCAAGCGCTCCTCGCCGTCGTGCTCCTCGGGGTCGTCTGCACCGCCGTCGGCTTTGTCCTGTTCTTCGAGCTCATCGCCGAGGTCGGCCCGAACCGGGCGACCGTCATCACTTATTTCAATCCGGCCGTCGCGCTCGCGCTCGGGGTCGCGCTCCTTGGCGAGCCGCTCACTCTCGGGATCGCGGGTGGCTTCGCGCTCATCGCACTCGGATCGTTCGTCGCGACGCGCCATACGCGACCAGCGGCGACGGCTCAGGGCATGCAGCCATTCGCCCAGACGCGGCAGTAGCTCTAGAAGGGGATCATCCGGACGAGCGAGCTGCGCAGGCCGAGCGTGGTGCGCAGGAAGCGGTCTCCCTTGAGATCCACCCAATCGGCGGTGCCGCGAACGAGCACCGAGATGGGACGACCGCCGGGGCTCATGTTGAACTCCATCGAGACGTACTGGCCGATGTCGACGCCGTAGTCCTCGATGATCTGTTCGCGGATGATGGCGCCAGGTACGAAACGCGACCAAAGGCCGTACGGGTTCTGCCCGCGTGCGTCGTACGCGGCGAGCTCGGCCGGATCGTCGACGATGGCGAGATACGGCCACCCATCCGCGCACTTCCAGGTCGTGCCAGCGCGCTCGGCATCAAGCAGACAGCCCACGTTCTCGCTGATCCCGCCATGAGCCGATGAGAAGAGCGCGCGGATCGGCTTTCCGTCATAGGTAAGGATCCGCGTCCCGGTCGAGTCGACCGCCGTCGACGTACGCGGGCTTTCGAACGATCTGCCGCCATAGCACTGATCCGCGGTGTCGTCGCGCACATCCCATGTCCGATCGCCTGCGGTCGCCTGACGCCACGCCGCGTAGGTGCGCGCGGTGATCGCCTGCGCGCGGAGCGCCTCCATCTCCCAATCACCGGGCATCTCACCGGGCAGCGTGCCGCGCATGTAGTCGTCCGACGAGACGTAATTCACGACGCGCAGGTTGCTTTCGTCCCGCACCTGCACCTGGATGTTGCCTCGATACCCGAGGCCCTTCTGGTCGATGTAGATCGGGTCCCACCACTGCGTCGGGACGAGCGTGACGATGTCCTCGCCGACGTACACGCGCCGGCCTGACCAGAGGTCCGTCGCGATCAGCGTCGACCCGTACGTCGTGAAGCGTAGGGGCTGCGACGGCGCCGCGTCGAAATAGACCACGCCGGGATCGGCGTCGTTCACGAGACGCATCCCGCCTTCCGACTCCATCCGCGCGACATCCCAGATCGTCCGCGCGATACAGGCGGTCGAGGGCGCCGACAGCAGCACGCGGAAGGGACTCGAGATCGGCTGTCGCGCAAGGTCCGCGCCGGGGAAGTATTTCGCGACGATCTGCTCGCCGGTGAGGCGCACGCCGGCCGCTCCCTCCGCCCAGCCCTGCGCGCCCCACTGCGAGAGCCCGATCCCGTGCCCCCACCCCTTGCCGTAGAAGGTCACGCCACGTTGCACCACGACGAGGTCTTCTTTCATGGGGACCGCCGCCGTTGAGAACCAGCCTGTGCCTTCCCGGACCATGTCCCACGCGAGCGCGTATGCACCCTCTTTGCGCGGAGCACGCATGTCCACCGTCAGCGTCACCGACTCGCCCGGGGCGACGTCGTGCGGGAGCAGCGTCCTCGCGCCGTCCCACACCACGGCCTGTGAGCTCATGTCGAACCAGTGGTAGCCAAGCCGGACCGGGTGCTCGCCGCCGGCGGGCCACGGCTTGAGGCCGGTGTTGGTCACGCGCACGTCGACATTCACTTCGCCGCCTGGGACGATCGAGGCCGGAGCCGTCGTGGCGCCGTAGCCCGCGTCAAAGTCGGAGGTGACGCGCAACGGGATCGCGCTCGCCACCGCGCCGGCCGATGAGAACCAGCCCTGACCGTCGCGCAGGAGATCCGGTTTGATCGAGTAGACCCCGGTCTTCGCCGGGAGGGCAACGCGAAGCGCGACG
>MNEO01000022.1:7550-10304 GCA_001917735.1 Chloroflexi bacterium 13_1_40CM_68_21 | reverse complement strand
TGAGGCCGTAGCAGTTCGCGCCGATCACGTCGCGGCAGATCCGGACGCACTGCGTGCAGTTGATGCACTTGTTCAGGTCGCGAAGGATGAAGTCGTGGCTGAAGTCGTACTCGTAGTCGTGGTAGTCGACGGGCTCCGCGCGATGGAAGCGGTTGTCGGTCAGACCGTGCTCCAACGAGAGCCGCTGCAGGTGGCAACGGCCGACGTCGGGGCAGACGCACTGCAGGCAGCGCGCCGCCTCCTTCTCTGCTGCGGCCTTGTCGTAGCCGTTCTCGATGAGCTGGAAGCTGAGCTCGCGCTCCTTGAAGGGGAGCATCGGCATGCGCACCTGCGGCTCCTCGGGCTTGTACGGCACGATGTCGATGAGCTCCGGCACGGCCTCCTCGGCCGCGATCTCCTGCGCCACCTGCGCCATGTCGTCCCCGGCCAGGTAGCGGTCGATGGCCTTCGCCGCGAGCTTGCCCTGCGCGACGCACTGGATGACGGTGACTGCGCCCATCTGGCAGTCCCCGCCGGCGAACACTCCGGGCCGGTCGGTCATGAGCGCGCCGTTGGTGACGACCGTTTCGCGCTTCGTCTTCTTCACGCCCGACTCGCGCTCGAAGAAGTCGAGATTGGGCACCTGGCCGATGGCGGGGATTACCGTGTCGCACTCGATGACGAAGTTCGAGCCCTCGATCGGGACCGGACGACGCCGTCCTGATGCGTCGGGCTCGCCGAGCGCCATGCGCTGGAATTCGATCCCGCCGACGCGACCATTCTTCTCGACGATCTTCACGGGTGAGGCGAAGAACTCCAGCTTGATGCCCTCGTGCTCGGCGTCGTCGACCTCGCTGTAATGCGCGCCCATCTCCTTCCGCGACCGCCGGTACACGACCGTGACGTCCGCACCGAGACGGCGCGACGTCCGCGAGCAGTCGAACGTCGTGAACCCGCCGCCGATGACGACGACTTTCTGACCCTTCCCCACCGGGACCGGGTCGCCTTCCGCGTTCATGCGGAGGTAGTTGATCGCCTCGATGACGCCCGGCAGATCCTCGCCCGGGATGCGGAGCTCGTTCGATCGCCACGCGCCGATCCCGAGAAAGACCGCGTCGTAGCCCTGGGTGAACAGGTCATCGATCGAGAAGTCCTGGCCGAGCATCATGCCGCCCCTGAACTCCGTGTCGCGCAGCTGCCACACAGAGTTCAGCTCTTTGTCGAGTTTGACCTTCGGAAGGCGGTATTCGGGGATGCCGTAGCGGGCGATCCCGCCCTGCTTCTGCATCATGTCGAACACGGTGACCGCGTGGCCCTTGAGCGCTGTGTAGTACGCCGCGGTGAGCCCTGCCGGGCCTGCGCCGACGACGGCCACTCGCTTCCCGCTCGCCGTGAGCTGCGGGAAGGGCGTCGGCGCCTTGTCCATCTCCATGACCATCTCGCCGGTGTAGCCGTGGCACTGGCAGATCGCGATCTCTTCCTCGACGAGCCCGCGGCGACAGACCTCCTGGCAAGGCTTCGGGCAAACGAGGCCAAGCATGTACGGGAACGGAAGGACTTCCTTCACCAGGCGCGCGGCTTCGACGTGCTGGCCCTTCGCCATGAGCTCCAGGTAGCCGGGTATGTCGATGTGGGTCGGGCAGCTGATCTGGCAGGGCGGCATGCAGTACGCGTTGTGGTCGCTGAGGATGTACTCCAGGTTCTGCCGGCGCAGCTTGAACAGCGAGTCCGAGGCCTGCGTGATCTTCATGTCGGGCTCGACCGGCAAATGGCACGACGGCATCGGGCGGTGGTAGCCCTCGATCTCCACCAGGCACATCCGGCACGCCGCCGCCGGAGCGAGCTTTTCGTCGTCACAGAGCGTCGGCACCTCGAACCCCGCACGCTGTGCGGCTCGCAAGATCGCTTCGCCGGGGATCGCAGTGACCTCCTTGCCGTCGATCCAGATCGTGCACGTCGGCTGTCCCGACGGGATCTCTCCCATGTGCGACACGGTCGGCAGTTGCGATTCCGCCGGCTGCGTGTATCTCTCGAGGAGGCTCATGTCGCAGCCACCCTATCGTCCGGCGCCGGTGCGCGCTGCGGGTCCTGTCCCTGGGTCGGGGTCGCGCGCTCGCCTACCGGTCCGCTCCGCACCACTCGGGATCAGTCGCTCGCGACGCGGCCGGTCAACGGCTCGCGCGCAACCCGCTCCCCAGTGCCACCCGCAGCGCGACGGCGCCGACGTCACGGCTGAACCATCGTCTCGTAGCGCCGCGACCGGATCGGCTTGCAGGTGCCCTCGGGACACCGACGCTCCTGTATGTGCACTCGGTAGTCTTCGGCGAACTCGCGCATTGTCGTGCGGAGAATCGAGGGGGCTGTGATGCCGAAGCCGCACAGCGAGAAGCGCTCCATATGTGTCCCGAGCTCGTCGAGCCAAGCGAGGTCGCTGTCGCGGCCGAGCCCGGAGTACGTGCTCTCGAGGATCGCCTGCACGCGCTTGGTGCCGACCCGGCAGGGGACGCATATCGCGCAGTTCTCCCGCGCTAGATAAGCGAAGAGCGTCGCCGCTTCGTTCACGATGCACGTCCCCGCGGCGATCGCGCGGACCTGTGCCGATCCCATGTGCGTCCCCGCGACCCGAAGGTCGTCGAAGTCGAACCGCGTGTCGAGCCTCGACGGGCCGAGAATCCCACCGGTCGGGCCGCCCACGTGGATGCCCTTGATCTTTCCGGTCGCCCCGCCGGCCTCGCCCAGGATCTCGCGGAGCTGCGTGCCGAGCACGATCTCGTA
>MNEO01000022.1:0-7365 GCA_001917735.1 Chloroflexi bacterium 13_1_40CM_68_21 | reverse complement strand
AGCGCGATCTCGATCGGGACCCCGAGCTCGGGGCCAAGCGCCTCCATCGCACCCTCCGCGGCGGCGCGGGCCTCGATCGCCTCGGGGTGTAGGTAGAGGTAGGCCTGTGTCGCGCCGACCGCATGCGCCGCTATCGCGATACCGCGCAGCACGTTGGCGGCGTTGCGCGTGAGAAGGGTGCGCGCCAGCGGGCTTGCCGGGTCGGCGT
The DNA here is from genome assembly GCA_001917735.1 of Chloroflexi bacterium 13_1_40CM_68_21. The sequence goes on along the minus strand of MNEO01000022.1, from coordinate 7,157 downwards.
CGTAACCGTTCGCTACGAGGTACACGTCGCCGCCCTCGGCATTGCGGCGGACCGCCCGAAGCTTTTCGGCGAACGGATAGCCTGCGCCGCCGCGGCCGCGAAGTCCGCTCCGCTCCACAACGTCGATGAGCTCGCCGACCTCGGTGGACCGAGCGCGCCTGAGCGCGCCGCGTGCTTCCCCGTCGAGGAGCCGCGGCGCGGTGCTAGCGGGCAAAGGCCGGCTCGAGGACGTGACGGGCCTCGTCCTCGTGCAGGTCGTCGTGCGCGGGAGGCGGCGACGCTTCGGGCCAGACGCCCGCGACGCCGAGGTTGCCGGTGTACCTGCGGCCTCCACGCGGGATCGCCGTTCCCTGGCCATCGGGGGCCCCGCGGAAGTTCGCGAGCAGAGACGCCGCCGTGGCGCGTCAATCGGTCGGCACCTCCCGGCGTTTCGCGGAGCACGCGACGGACTGGACCCAGATCCAGCCGCCCTTCGTCCTCCGCCGGGATGGTCGTCACCGCGGTGGATTGCGGCCGGCGGTCGCCGTACGGCGCGGTCTGAACCATGCGGATCCGGTAGTACGACGCGCGCGGTGCGAGGGGTGGGCGCTTGCGGAAGCCGTTCTTGAACGTGTAGGAGATGGAGATCGCTCGCGGCGGGCAGGCCTTCTCGCACATGAGACACGACTCGCACTTGAAGATGCTCGTCTCAGGCTCAAGCAGAAGAGCGATGAGCCCACGCGACCGTTCGGGAAGCTCGCGCTTTTCATACGGATATTTCCGGGTGACCGGTCGCGGACGGACAAAATGCTCCAACGTTCGGAGCATGCCGCCGATAATTCCTCTCATTCAGCGACCTCGGCGAGGCGAAGCTGTCCGCTCGACCGAGGGCCCCCGCGCGATGGGGAGCCGGCCGGAGGCCGGGGGGACCCCGTCGCGTAAAGAGGGTTTCGGTCGAGTGGACAGCGGCGCGGCGGAGTCATCGGTCGACATCTCCGAGCACGATGTCAATGGATCCGAGGATCGCGACCGCGTCTGCGACCAATCGATCCTTTAGAAGCCACGGAAGGATTTGCAGGTTGTTGAAGGAGGGCCCGCGCATCTTCGCGCGGAACGGGTTCGGGCTGCGTCCGTCGCTGATCATGTAGATCCCGACCTCACCCTTCGCGCCCTCCACGGTGTAGTACGCCTCACCCTTGGGGCACTTCCATACGTGGCCGAGCCGCGCGCGGACCGTCCCGCCGGGCAGCTTGTCGAGGCACTCGCGGATGAGCGCGATCGCGAGCCGCATCTCACCGAGCCGCACGCGGTAGCGCGCGTATGCGTCGCCTTCGGCGAGCACGACGGGCTTCAGCGAGACGAGCTCCGGGTAGATCGAGTACGGGCGGTCGCGACGCAGGTCCCAGTCCACGCCGGAGCCGCGCAGCATGGGACCCGTGAGCCCGTACGCCTTCGCGAGCTCCGCGGAGATGGTGCCCACGCCGATGGTCCGTTCGAGGAAGATCTCGTTCTGGTCAAGGATCGTGACGTAGTCCTCCTCGATGTGCTTCTCGTAGCGCTCGAGGAAGCGGGAAAGCTTTCCGATCCAGCCCGGTGGAAAGTCGTAGAGCACGCCGCCCGGCCGGTAGTAGTTGAAGTTCATGCGCGAGCCGCAGAGCTCCTCGAGCATGTCCAGGATCTCCTCGCGATCGCGGAAGCACCAGAGGATGGGCGTCGTCGCGCCGACATCGAGACCATACGTGCCGAGCCAGACGAGGTGCGACGCGCAGCGGCTCATCTCATCGACGATCACGCGGATGAACTCGGCACGACGCGGAACATCGATGTCGCCGATAGCCTCCATCGCGCCCGCATACGCGTGCTCGTTCAACATGTTCGACACATAGTCGGCCTGGTCGGCGTAACGGATCCCCTGATGGAACGTCCGCCACTCGAAGATCTTCTCGAGCCCGCGGTGCAGATAGCCCATCACGGGAATGCACTCCACGATCTTCTCTCCGGCGAGCTTGAGAACGAGCCGGAGCACGCCGTGGGTCGACGGATGCTGCGGCCCCATGTTGAGGATGAGCTCCTCGACTTCGCCCTCTTCGGACTCGATTGTCGGGAGCGCGTAGCCGGTGGATTCCGTGACCTGGCTCCGCTCAGCGTCGATTGTGGCTATGACCTATCCACCTTTAGCGATCTTTTCGCGTAACCGAAGGAGGCCCTCAATGAGCGCCTCGGGACGCGGTGGACAGCCCGCCACATAGACGTCGACCGGGACGATGGTGTCGACGCCCTGCAGCGTGGAGTAGCTGTCCCAGAACTCGCCCCCGGACGATGCGCAGTTGCCCATCGCGATCACCCACTTCGGCTCGGGCATCTGCTCGTAGAGGCGACGGAGCCGGGGCGCCATTTTGTGCGTCACGGTACCTGCGACGATCATGACGTCGGCCTGCCGCGGGCTCGAGCGGAAGACTTCCATTCCGAACCGCGCGGTGTCGTGGTGCGACATCGACGCCGCCATCATCTCGATGGCGCAGCACGCGAGTCCATAGCCGAGTGGCCATGGGGAGCGCGAGCGAGCCCAGTTCACGAGGTTGTTCACCGTCGTGAAGACGATGTTGTCGTCGTTCGCCAGAACGCCCGGCGTGGGCGCTGTGGGATCAGGGGTGCCAAGACCCGCCTGAGTGGTCACGGGACGTCGCTGGATGACGTCCTCTTCGAAGTCGATCGGCCGCGCCGGCACTTTCTCGTCGATCGCCATCGACTTTCAGTCTATTGAGTTCTGCGCGCTATGCACGGCCTTCGTAAGCAATCGTGTGAGTGGATCGTGGATCGCTTTAGCGCTCGCGACGATGTTGGGAAGCGCGGGCTGTGACGGCCGCAGCTCGCTGACGCGGCCGCCCGCCTCGCGCACCAGCAGCGCGCCGGCCATCCAGTCCCAGGGCTGATCCACCGACTCGAAATAGCCATCGAACCGGCCGCTGGCCACGTACCCCAGATCGAGCGAGGCCGATCCCAGCCGACGTACGTCGCGGACCTCCCCGAGCACGTTCGCGAGGATGCGCCCCTGTAGCCGACGGCTCTCGGCGACGTACGCGAAGCCGGTCGCGATGAGGGCCGTCGCCAGATCGGTCTTGTCGCTGACGCGGAGGCGCCGGTCGCCGAGTCGCGCTCCACCGCCGCGTGCGGCGTTGAAGAGCTCGCCGCGGAGCGGGTCGTAGACCACGCCCGCGAGGGCGCCGTCAGCGTCGGCGCAGCAGATGGCCACCGCCCAATGCGGAATGCCGTAGAGGTAATTGGTCGTCCCATCGAGGGGGTCGATGTACCAGCTGACGCCACTGCGGCCCGCGGCCTGCGAGCCTTCTTCCGCGACGAGGGCGTCATCCGGACGGCGTTCGCGGATGTACGACACGACGGCGCGCTCGGCGCGCTCGTCCGCCTCGGAGACCATGTCCGTCGCGCTCGACTTCGCCCGGAGCCCGGCAGCGGGGCCGCCGAAACGCTCGACGAGGATCGCCGCGGCGGCGCGCGCGGCACCGACGGCGATCTCGAGCGCCTCCTCCGCGGTCAACGCCACGGCCTCACGCGCGATCGGCGCCCGCCCTTCCGTCGTTGATGACGAAGGTCGCCATCGTGCTCACGGTCGCCGTCGGTGCGCGCACCGTGGACACTCCACGGAAATCGGCGATGAGCCTGCCGCGCTCGAGGGTGCAGCGGACGTACCCGCGATGGTTGTCGAAGAATTTGAGCTGCGGATTCTTGGCCGAGGGGGTGAACAGCGTCTGCGCGATGAAGGGGTCGCCCTCCGAGCTGATCGAGGTTCCGAGGAGCTCCGTCCCAACGGCCGGGGAGGCCGGGTCCGAGAAATCGCGCCTCAGGTCGTAAACGAAGCTCACATGACTGTCGCCCGAGAGAACGACCGGGTTCTTCGTGCGGGCGAACTGCTCGAGGATCGACTGACGGTCGGCGACGTAGCCCATCCAGTTGTCGACGCCGTCGAAGATGTGCCTGCCGGGGTCGGGGCTTGAGTCCTGCTGAGCGAACCGGACGGACTGCGCCACGAAGTTCCATGAGGCGGTCGAGCCGGCAAGCCCCGCGAGCAGCCAGCTCCGCTGGTCCGCGCCGAGCATCGTGCGCTTGGGATCGATGCTCGCCGGGCAGTATCCCGACGGGGTCTGGTCCTGCTCGCGGCAGAGCGCGACCTCCGGGGACCGGTACTGCCGTGTGTCGAGGACGTGGAAGGTCGCCAGATCGCCGAACGAGAGCGCTCGGTAGAGCTTCAGGTCAGGGCCCTGCGGCCGCGGGACTCGGACGGGCATGTGCTCGTAGAACGCCTGGTAACCGGCGGCGCGCTCCGCGATCGCCTGCTTGTTGCGAGGATCCTCCTTGTCGATCCCGCCGGCGTAGTTGTTCTCAACTTCGTGATCGTCCCAGGTCACGATCCACGGGAAGGCGGCGTGCGACGCCTGAAGATCCTTGTCGGTCCGGTACTGCGCGTACCGGTCGCGGTAGTCGGCGAGGCTGAAGCTCCAGCCACGCTTGGCGTACTCGCGGACGATGTCGCCGCGCGCGGTGCCTTCGTAGATGTAATCGCCGAGAAAGAGAACGAGGTGAAGATCCTCGCGGGCGATTCCCGCATGGGCCGTGTAGTAGCCGTGCGCGTAGTTCTGGCACGAGGCGAAGGCGAAGCGGAGGTTCGGCACCGCGCCGGCCGGCGGGGCTGTCTGGGTCCGGCCTATCGGGCTCTCCGCGCCGCCCGCGCGGAACCGGTACCAGTAGACGCGATTTGGATCGAGGCCATTCACATCGACGTGCACGGAGTGGGCGAGCTCGGGGATCGCGCTGGCCGTGCCGTTGCGCACAACATCCTTCATCGCGTCGTCCCGCGCCATTGACCACTGCACATCGACGGGCTGTTGGGGCATGCCGCCGCCGTGGAGCGGATCCGGCGCGAGGCGCGTCCAGAGCACGACGCCGTCGGGAAGTGGATCGCCGGAAGCGACGCCGAGCGTGAAGGGCTCTTTGTCGAACTTGATCGGGCTGGACTGCTGCGCGCACCCGCTGAGCGGCCCCAGCGCCGCGAGCGCGGCGACGCGCGCTGTGGCGATGAGAAAAGCGCGGCGGTCCATCACCGTCGCGGTATCACGCTGACGGTCTCTTCACCGAGCGCGACTTGAATAGCTTCTCGACATAGAGCTCCTCGGCCCGGCGGGCTCTCTCCGCCTCCGTACGCCGCCTCCGCCACTCCGGCGGAGGCAAGCTGTGATTCCCCCGGAGCCACGCGAAATACGCGTCGTCTGCGGCGACTCTCCGCTGAACGACCATCTCCAGACCGGCGATCTCCTTTCCGGTGAGGCCGTTCTCCGCCGGCGCCTTCTCTTTCGGACGCTCCTTGACCTTTTCCTGAGGCTCGACCTCGGCCTTGCGGCCGCCCTTTGTCGGAGCGATAAGGAACGCGGCCTCGGGTTCATCGCGGACGAGCGGAGTGAGCTCGGCGATGATCTTCGGCGTCGCGCGCTTCGCGGCCTTCCAGACAGCCTCCGTTCCAGAGTCGATCGCCTCGAGGTCCGCCCAGGGAACGTCGAGCTTCTCGCGCTGAGCCGGACTCAAGCCTTTGGCGGCGGTCCGCATCGCCTCGAGCCGCTCGCGGAGCGCCTTCACATCGCGGGGATCGTCCAGGACCTGCTTCTTCGGGTAACGGCTCAGGCCGTAGACGAACTGGGCGTTCCTGAGGACTTCGAGGGCGGCCTTCCGATCCGCGTCCGAGATCGCCAACGCTCAGAACCTTAGCTGAGATGCAGCGTCATGCCGATTTCATAGGCGACTCTGCATGGTGCGCGCAGTACTGGGGGCGCGTCTCGTGTGGAGATCCGGACACGGCCCAAGGCGGGCTGCGCGCCGGTTAAGCCGTGGTCGCCAAGAAGGAGATCAGCGAGCGGCTGTAGGAAATATCAGCTCTCCAACACCCTGATCGATCTTTCGCACCTGCTGCAACCGGAGATCCGCGAGAGACACGCGGCGTAGGAGGGTCGTTTCCCACCCGACGTGCGCGGCAACGTACGCCGCGTCGCCACCGGGAGCGAAGCCGATGAGCCGGCCTCGCTCTTCGAGCGCAATCGAGGCGATCTGCGTGAACCGCTCGGTATCGACCAGCCGAAGCTCGTAGCCGGTCCATCCTGATGGCTCGAACCGGTGCGTCACCGCCAGGAGACGTCGCCCATCCGGCGTGACCGCGATGTCCGTCGAGGCCAGGTCGATCCGGCCGAGCTCCGTCATGTCCGCCGTGTCGATCACCTGCAGGGGCAACGGCGTCATCTGCGGAACTGCGCCTGCGACGAAGTCCAAGCGAAAACCGCTGACATACAGGCGACTGCCGTCAGGGCTCACGATCGCGCGACGCTCGCTGCTCGACTGATCCTTCGCTTCGGCGGGAGAAGAGATGAGCCCGAGAAGGCGGTCGATCAGCGAGGCGCGAGGTCGGACGACGACCGGCCCGCGCATCGCAGCGGACGCGAGATCGATGACCGCTACGCGATCGTCATCGGCATCGATCACGTACACACGCCTGCGCGGCAGATCCCACCCGAGGCCAGGTCGAACATCACGAACTTCGTTGGCCGAGCTGCCAGGGTCGCTGACCTGGCCCGCGCGAATCCCGACAAGGTCGAACTTGGCAGCGATCGTGGCCTTCGCGAGATCCACCACGTAGACCTCGGCGACGCGAGAAGGACCGGGGGCGCCGGCGGTCGAACCCACGATCGCCATGCGATCGCCCGCGATCCCGACCCCCGCGAACTCCGGAAGGAACATCGCCGGTAGCGCTACGACGCGGGTGAGCTTGTCGGCCGCGAGGTCATACCGGTAGACGCCAGGGTCCGGATTCAGAGCGGGCTCACCGGTCATGGGGCCTGGACGCACCCAGTAGAGCTCTCGGCCATCGGGACCGAACAGGAGCTGACGAACGTGATCATCGAACGTGACCGTGGTCTTGCGATCCGCCCAAGCGACGAGGTCCATGACATGGAGCGCGCCGCCCCGGTTCGCGTGCCTGCCCTTCGGCCAGGTGATCGCGGCGAGCGTCCGGCCGTCGGGCGAGACCGCGCCGGTGTAGTTGGTCTCGAGCGAGAGGGGCTGGATATCCGGAGCGTCCAGGAGACTCACGGGGTCCACGGGTCGCACGCGCAAGCTTGCGG
>MNEO01000037.1 GCA_001917735.1 Chloroflexi bacterium 13_1_40CM_68_21 | reverse complement strand
CCCAACTGTTGGAACGGCGCACGAGCTCGATGAGCCACGAAAGGTCGCGGCCGATGAGCGACTCGCGGTGGCATTCATGGACGCCGATCGCAGAAGCGCGCAGCTTGTGCACGTCGGTCGCGTAGAGGGCCTCGGCGATCGCGCGAAGCTCGGCCCGACTGAGATCGGGATGCGCGCGGCAAAACCCCCGGACGGCCGCCCGGATCGCCGGAAGGTCGGCGCCCCAAAAGTGCAGGTCGCTCTTCAGGTACGCCTTGTCATGGGCCGCACGCACTCCGCTCCCGCCGCGTCGGAGTCGCGCGCGGAAGTATGTGATCGCGCTCGCCGCCGCCGTCATGCGCGCAGCCACGCCGCGAGCGCCCGGTCGTCCACCCCCGCCGCGTCAAGCTCCCGCTCCCTCATCGTGACGACCGGGATCCGCAGCCCGTAGCGATCGAAGAGAGCCTCGTCGTGCGTGACGTCCACGCGCTCGATGTCGAGCGGGATGTCGAGCGACACGCGCCGGAGCGCACGGTAGACCTCGGCGCAGAGCCCGCAATCCGGCTTCTCCAAAAGCCGCACGCGAAGCGGCGGGCCGCGATGAGTTCGACGGCGCACGAGCGCGAGCGCGCGCCTGAGATCGCCTCGCATCAGCGGCGGCCGACGCCTACCAGTTCTGGGGAAGGCCAGGTACGTTCGGCGGAAGTGGTTTGCCCCTCGGGTAGATCACGTAGACGATCCCGGCCGACCCGCCGAGCCACACCCGCTCGAAGTCGGCGCGCCGGTAGGTCTTTCGCCCCTGCTCGTCGCTCTGGACCGCCGGATCGTTCGTGATGACGTCGCCGTTCGCGTCGAGACCGCGAATGACCAGCAGGTGCCCGTTCGTCTTGCCGAAGAGGAACCCTGGGAGCTCACCGTTTATCGAGGCGACAAGCGGAATGCTCGCGTTGAGGAAGCGCTCCGCCTCGTTGAGCGAGCGGAGTCGCGTCACGAAACCGTCCAGACCGAAACGCGTCGCGTATGCGACGTTGGCCGGCCAGTTGCCCGCGCCCTTGTAGTTCCAGTCGTACGTGTAGCGCGCGGCGTGGTCGACCTGCGGGTCGTCGTAGTTCGGGCCGGGAAAGCGCTCGAGGTCGTCCGGTGTCGGCCCGGCTCCGTGAAAGGCCACGACCATCGCCGTCGAGGTCGGGCTGCACCAGGCCTCGCCTCCACCGTCGTACTGCGGGAATTCGCCCTTGTGGGTCTCCTGCGAGAACGTCGGGACCTGGAGCTCCAGCGGATTCTTGTCGAAGAGGCTCGGGATCTCGTACTTGAACGCGGCTGAGGTCACTGCCGCCAGCATGCGTACCGAGGGGCTCGCGGCGATCGCTTGCCGCTGGTAGAGCGCGACGCGGAGTCGATACGCATCGAGGGGCGCCGCGCTTTTCGCGCGAATGAACGTATCGATGTTGACGTCACCGTCGGCGTCCTGCTGTCCGGGCGTGGACGTCCGATGGATGTCGCCGTCGCCCGATGCCCATGTGATCATCGTGAAGAACTTCGTCTCGCGGCCGGCGCCGCGCGCCTGCATCTCGAGCTTGATCCAGGTTCCCGGTGGCGTGTCGGCGTTCCACGACGCGACCAGCTCGTCGAATGCGAACGCCACGGGCATCCACTCGGAGGTCCACGAGCCGCTCTGGAACGCGATCCCTCGCGCGCCGAACGGGTCGTCGTACGTTCCACCCGTGAGTCCGCTCGCCGCGAGGGTGATCGGCCCGGTCCCGGTGACGCCCGCTGAGGTGCCATGCGTGAAGTCCGCTCGGGCGAACGAGACCGGCGCCTTGTCCGCAGGTTGCGGTATGAGTGTTGGCGTCGACGCGGGCGTGGGCGTTGTCACGGGTCGATCGGTCGGCGCCGGCGAAGCCGTCGCGGTGGCATCAGGCTGTGCGGTGGGCGCGCCGATGCACGCTGCGAACAGCCCGATGGCGATTGGCGTGACGGCGTATCGCCATGCCCTACCCATGCGCTAACGGAACGCGGCCACCGTCCTCAGGGAGATCCTCCTCATGCGCGTGGCCAGGCAAGACTAACGCGGATAGAGTGCCGCTCGTGACCCCGCTCGCACGACCCGATCTTTTCTGGTCGACCGATCGCGTCGCGGCGCGGATGCGCGACGCCGAAGTGCGCGTGGTCGACTGCCGCTTCAGCTTCGATGAGGACATGCAGGCGCAGTACCTGCGCGGTCATCTCCCGGGAGCTGTGTACGTGAGCTGGGCGAACGACCTCTCGGCTCCCCCACCCGCATCCGGGCACCCGCAGTGGATGATGCTCGGCCCGGCCGAGTTCGCGAAGGCGATGTCGCGGCTCGGCATCGGGGATCGCACCATGGTCGTTGGCTACGACGCCGAGGGCGGTCATCACGCCGCGCGACTGTGGCTCGCGCTCCGCCGCTATGGCCACGACCGCATGGCGGTCATGGAAGGCGGCATCCAGAAGTGGATCGCGGAACGCCGCCCGCTCGAGGGAGGCGAGGTCACGGTCGGACCTGCGACCTTCACGCCGCGCCCGCGCGAGGGTGTGATCGCGACTAAGGAGGAGGTCCTCGCCGCCGTGCACACGGGAGATCCCTGGCTCCTGGATGTTCGGCGAGACACCGAGTTCACAGGCGTCGAAAAGCGGGCGGCACGCGGCGGACACATCCCCGGCGCGGTGAACATCCTCTGGAAGGACGCGCTGAAGGACGACTGGACGCTTCGCGAGGCCGGCGAGCTCGAGGAGTTCTACACGAACGCCGGGTTCGGGCCGGAGACAAGGACGGTCACCTACTGCCAGGCGGGCGTGCGGGCCGCATTCACGCATCTCGTGCTTACCGCGCTCGGCCACGATGACGTGCGCACGTACGACGGCTCCTGGGAGGAATGGGGCAACGATCCCGACGTCCCCATCATCACCGGCCGCAGCTGACCGGATCGTAGCGTTGCGGGTCCACGCCGTTGCGGGTGGCACGGGCGAGCGGGTTGTGCGCGAGCCGCGGGCCCTGGGACCCGCGTCGCCGAGCAGCGGTGGATAGGGCGAATGGAGCGGGAGGGTGCGGCGAGCGCACGGCCCCGAGCCTGGGACAGGACCCGCAACGCGCGTGGAACCTGTAACGCCTGGCGCTATCGGACGTGGATGGTGAAGAAGATCCCGGCGTCCTCGAGCCAGGTCACGCCGTCGACGACGCCGCGTAGAGCCAGACCGTAGTCGCCGGGGGTCGAAGGCGCGCGCACGGTGAACTGGAACCACCCCACTTGCCCCGGTCCGACGTAGCTCGTGGTCGTCGTTGCCGGCCGGCTGACCGAAAGCCAGTTGTACGCGAGATCCGGTCGCGCGCCGTCCAGCGGCGCACTCGTTCCGATCGCGGCCTGCTGATTCGGCACACCGGCGTACCAGCCCCGATAACCGGTGTTCCGGAGAGCGACGACGAGCGTCGTGGTCTGTCCTGGGGCGAGAGTCGGGTCGGGACTCTGGTCTGACCAGCGCGCGTGATAGCCGACGTCGAATGCCGCCGCGGTACGACCCGCGTCGATCACCCCGCCGAAGTCCGCGGTCCAGTACCAGCCGTAGACCGAGCCCGATGCGAACCCCCGACCAATGCCGATCGCGTGGTACTCGGGATTCACGAGCACCGCGTAGTGCGCGGGACTGTTGATCCATCCCGCGAGGACGTCAGCGGTAGCCGTGTATCCGGCGGCGAGGTCCTCGCCCGTCCATGTGGTGAGGGCCGGGTACCCGGCGTCGGCCATGCGCTGGGTCGGCGATCGGCCATCCTGAGACGTGTGCGCGAAGTAGTTGTTCACCGCCATGTCTGCCGACATCCACTTCGCCGCCGCGGTGAGCGAGTCGGAGACCGCGAGGGTCGGCAGACCGCGTGCCGCGCGAAACTCGTTCACGCGCCCGACGAGCTCCAGCTCGGCGGAGTCGAGGCTCGCTCCATTGGCGAGCGACGGGGTCATCACGACGAACAACCCCACGACCGCAAGCAAGCTCGCTAGCGCACGTCCCTCGACGCGGAGGACCCTTCCCATTTGCGTCTCTGATGTTGGAGGCAACGAACGCGTAACGGAAGGGCGACAAATCTGTCACGCATGGCCCGATCCTTACTTGATCCCAAGCAATAGCTCGCTCGCCTGAAGCGCTAGCGGCGACGCAGCGCACTCTCGATCTCCGCAGCGAGCTCCGGAGGTACGTCGGCTTCGATGAGGATGCCGGCCTCCTCGTAGTCGGCTCGCTTGAGCGATCCCCGAGTACGGATCTGCTGCACGAGTGCGCCCGCTTGGTACGGCAGCGTCGTCTTGATCCTCCGCCAGCCGGCGGCCGCGGCTTCCGCGAGACGCGCGCGCAGCACGTCGAGTCCCTCGCCGCGCAGCGCTGAGAGGAAGACCGCCGCAGGGAACTCCGCGGCGAGCGCTTCGCGTGCTGCGCGGCCTTCGTCGCCGCGTAGGCGATCGGCCTGATTGAGGACCAGGAGTCGCGGCCGGTGTTCGAGGCCCAGCGATTTCAACGTTTCGTCGACGACGCGCATGCGCTCGTGCAGATTCGGGTGCGCGACGTCCGCGACGTGCACGAGCAGGTCGGCGTCGCTGAGCTCCTCGAGCGTCGCGCGGAACGCTGCGAGAAGCGTCGGTGGCAGCTTGTTGACGAAGCCGACGGTGTCGGAGACGAGGATATTCACTCCACCGTTCAGCGCGGTGCGGCGCGTCGTCGGATCGAGCGTCGCGAACGGCTGATCCGCGACGAACACGTCGGCGCTCGCAAGCGCGTTGAGGAGCGTGGACTTCCCGGTGTTCGTGTAGCCCACGAGGGATGCGAGAAAGAGCCCTTCGGTCGCGCGTGAACCGCGCGCGCGCTCGCGCTGTCGCGCGACCTCCGCGAGCCTTCCGCGCAGATCCTGGATCCGTTTGCGGATGATCTGGCGATCGCTCTCGAGCTTCGACTCGCCGGGCCCGCGCGTTCCGATGCCTCCACCGAGCCGTGACATCTCCTTGCCGCGACCGGTGAGGCGCGGCAGCCGGTACTCGAGCTGGGCCAGCTCGACCTGGATCCGGCCCTCACGCGAGCGCGCGTGCCGCGCGAAGATATCCAGGATCACGCCGGAGCGGTCCACGACGGCTGCCCCAACGACCTCCTCGAGGGCGCGCTGCTGCCTCGGCTTGAGCTCGTCGTCGGAGACCACGAGATCGGCGCGCAGCCGGGCGACCTCACGCGCAATCTCGGCAGCCTTGCCCTTGCCGACCCAGGAGTTCGGGTCTGGGGCACGCCGCGGCTGAAGCATGCGTCCCACGACCATCCCTCCGGCGGCTTCCACGAGGGACGCGAGCTCGTCCAGCGAGTCCTCGCCGTCGAATCCCGTTCGCGGCAGGTCCAGGCCGACGAGATAGGCGCGCTCCATGGGCGTGGTCGTGTCGATCAATCGACGCGCCCCTCGAACGCATACTCCGCCGGGCCTGCGAGCTCGAACGTATCGCGCCCCGCTCTGCGCCGGACAAGAAGCTCGCCGCCGGACACCTGAACTCGGACGGTGTCCTCCATCCGGTGTTCGCAGGCGGCCGCCGCGACGGCCGCGCACGCACCCGTGCCACAGGCTTGGGTCTCCCCCACCCCGCGCTCGTCGACCCGCATCGCGATCAGGCCGGCGTTGAGCACACGAGCCACTTCCACGTTCACGTCCCCGTGCACTCCGCGAACGGTCGCCGCGACCGCAGGGAGGTCGATAGTCGCTGGATCCTCGACGAGGAGGACCACGTGCCGGTTGCCCACATTCATCAGATAGGCGCGCCGAACGCCGTCCACCGCGACGGGCTCGGGGCGTGTGGGCGCACCGAGCGTGATCGCGATGCAGTCGCCCTCGCGTCGCGCGCTCACGTCGCCGCCGGCGAATCGCAGGTTGAGTACATCTCCGCCATGGCGATCGAGCAGGTAGCGGGCGACGCAGCGTGCGCCGTTGCCGCACGATTCGCCAAGCGAGCCATCCGCGTTGTGGAGGATCACTGGCCAGCGCCGCCCCTCCGGTGCGCCGATGACCAGGATGCCGTCGGCGCCGACGCCCCGCCGCCGGTCGCAGATCTCGCGCACGCGAGGCACGTCAAGCTCTGCAGGGCCGTCCACGACGAGGAAGTCGTTCCCGCAGCCGTGCATCTTGGTGAACTTCACGCGGCTGCCTCGACGATCGCCTCGAGCGGGTCTAGAGCGCTCGGGTCGTACCAGCGGATCTTCGCGTCTCTGCGGAACCAGGTCATCTGCCGGCGCGAATAGGCGCGGACGTCGCGCGCGGTCAGCGCGATCGCCGTCTCCAGATCGATCTCTCCGCGAAGGTGCGCCGCCCAGTGCGCGTAGCCGTGCGCGCTCATTGCGGGGAGTCCCGGATCGATCCCGCGCGCGATCAGCCCGCGCGCTTCCTCGAGCACGCCGGACGCGACCATGTCACGCACGCGCCGCTCGAGCGCGGAGACGAGCACATCGCGTGGCGGACGCAGCCCGATCCGAAGCGCGCCGACCGGCGCGCCCCTTTGTCGCAAGACCGGAGCTCCCGCGATCGTGACGACCTCGAGGTACCGCACCACGCGACGCACGTTGCGTGCGTCGACGCGCGCGGCCGCATCCGGGTCCATCGCGCGCAGCCGCTCATACAGCGTGCCGGGATCCTCGTGCTCGAGCTCGCCGCGGACCGCTGGATCGTGCGGCAGCGCCGAGAGATCGAGACCGTCGAGCAGCGCGCGGACGTAGAGACCCGTCCCTCCGACGATGAGGGCGGTCCGGCTCCGCGCGCGGATCGCGGCGAGGGCCGCGCGCGCATCGCGCTGGAATCGCAGCACGTCATACCGCTCGCCCGGATCGACGACATCGATCAGGTGATGCGGCACGCGAGCACGCTCCGCCGCGGTCGGCTTCGCGGTCCCGATGTCCATGCCGCGGTATACCTGCCGCGAATCGGCCGAGACGATCTCGGCGCCGATCCGTTCGGCTACGCGCAAGGCCAGCGCGGTCTTCCCCGACGCGGTGGGCCCGACGATGGCGATCACGTCCGTACGGCCGCCTCCAGTGCGCGCAGGACCTCGCGCGCGTGCGACACGGTCGTGCGATCTGGTGGGACCTCGCCGTAACGAAAGTTCTCGAAGGCCGACACGATCGGCGCGGCCGCGTCCCAGCGCGGGTCGGCCCCCGCCAGGCGCCGTTGGTGCTCCGTGGGCGTCTCCGCGGCCACGCGCCAGCCGTGCCCGGCCCGCTCGGCGAGCGCGAGGAGCCGCCAGTAGACGAGGCGAAGCGCGGCAGAGGTGCTCCCATCGTCCCGCGGCGGGCGCCGCCGCGCGGGGCGGGCCGGAAAGAGTCCGAGGAGCGTGTCGCCGAGGGAGAGCCCTTCCGCGCGGCTGCGCTCGAGCGCCGCGCCGTCGGGCAGAGCGATCCGGCGCTCGCGCACCGCGCGCTCGAGGAGGACAAGGGCAACGAGGAGCACGCCGATGACGATGAGGATCTCGACCCCGCCGACCACGAACGGTCGGGTGCGCTCGATCTCGCGAAGCAGCGCCTCCTCCTCTTCGGGAGTACGCAGCGGGGCCGGCCGGAGGTTCGCGAGGACCGGGTGGAGGAAAGGCGCGAGGATCGCGTACACGAGCGCGGCGAGGTACCCGAGCGGCAGAAGGATGAAGAACAGGAGCTGGTCGAACGCCGGCCCGAGCCGCGCGCCGACCTCGGCCAGGAGCTGCTCGACGACTGGTGTCACCAAAGCTGCGACCATCGCGCCGAGCCCAAGGACGAACACGAGCGAGTGCGCCGACGAGACCTTTGCCCCGCCAGCGTTCTCCCCGGCAAGCGAGAGCTCCTCGGTCGAGCGCGCGACCGAGAGCGCGACGCCGGTCGCGGCGATCAGAACGAGCGCGAGCGGCACGAGTGGACCGCGGTCGACGGCGAGAGGCAGCACCGCCGCGATCGCCAGAGCCGCGGCCGCGAAGGGCGCGGCGTTCCGCGCGTCGCTCCACCGCACTGCGCCGCGCGCGAGCGAGAGGACTCGCCAGAGGTAGATCTCGGCGAGGATCGCGAACGCGAGCACGCGCCCGCCCCAGCTCACGACATCGAGGCGGTGGGCCGGGAGAACGACCGCGAGGATCACGCCCGCGAAGAGGGTGGCCGCGACGATCGCCGTGCCGCGTTTCTCGGATCCGGTTTCGCGCAGGGCGGCGACGAGCACCAGGGTCGTCCCGAGCAGCGCGAGCGTCGCCGGAGTCAGCGCAAGCGGCGCTGCGCCTCCCGCCGTCTGCGCGATCCCGAGCAGACAGGCGAACCCGATCGCCTCCATCAGCGCCCGGGTGAAGAGGAGGGTCGCGACCGCGCGCGAGCTAGACCGCAGCACGCTGCTCCAACGGCGATAGCGAGTCGTGCGCGACACCGTTCGCGAGGAAGTGCGCGGCGATCGCGGCCGGGATCTCGTCGACACACACGACGAGCACGCGATGGTGCGCGCGACGGAGCGCGACCGCCGCGCCCGCGAGCCCGTGGCCGACGCGCGGCGTCACGATCACGAGTGTCGCGCCCCAAGGCAGCCGCCCGCGCTCGCGGAGGAACACCGTCTCCGGCGCCCCGACCGCGTACGGGCCGAGACGCGCGAGGATCTCGAGACTCCGGGTCAGCGGACGCGGTCCGCGCCCCAGAGCAGAGCGCGGCCGCTCGTGCGTGAGATTGTCGATGCCGTTCGTCACCAGACCGACCTGCCGTCCCGCGTCCGCCGCGTGGCGGATGAGCTCGGTCGCGGCCGAGATGACCATCTCGACGGCCTCGGGATCGGCCTGGATCCAGTACCGCTCATACGAGGCGACGTTGACCAGGAAGATGGAATCGAGGCTCGTGGCGGGCTCGTACAGCTTGGTTTGGAGCTCGCCGAGGCGCGCGGACGCCTTCCAGTGGATCTCCTTTCGAGCGTCGCCCCGCCGGTGCGGCCGGACGCCGCGGAACCGCAGCGGGTCGGGCACGAGCCCACGCCGCGTGGCGGTTTCGGCGAGCGGCCGAAGCGACGCGAGCGTGCGGTCCCGGACGGCCAGGCGCGCGGGATACGCGATCACCTCGCATCGCGCGGGCGCGGTCCGCTCGATCTGCACGAATCCCATCCAATCGCCGGCGCGGATGCGCACCGGCCCGATCGCGTAGGCGCCGCGAGAGGGAACGTTGACGCGCAGGCGTACCGCGACACGTTCGCGCCCATGAAGCGGAAACCCGCAATCGATCCATTTCCGGGACGTTCCGGGCGTCGCGGAGGCGGGCTCGACGCCCTCACTGAGGAAGAGGCGAGCCTCGAGCCAGGGCAGCGGGATCGGCTTTCGGTTCGTGATCTCGAGTGTCGCGATCGCATCCTCTCCGGCGACGATCCGGTCAGGCGAGAGCGTGAGGCGCACCCGCACCCCGGACAGCGCGAGACGCCCGGTCAGCTCGACGACGATCCACGCGACGACCGCGCCGAATGCAAGCACGATCACCGCCGGCGCACGCGAGATCGCCGCCGCGACGACGAAGATCAGGACAATCTGCCAGGGGAGGCGCCCAGTGCGCGCGTCGAGCGGATGGGTCTGCATCAGCCGGCGGTCGCGGCGACGTCCTCCGCGGGGACAGGCGTCCGCGCCAGCACCTCGCCGATGACCGCGGGCGTCGTCCGCCCGCGCATCTGCGCGTCGGCGTTCAGGAAGAGCCGATGGCGCAGGACCGCGAGCGCCTGCGCCTTCACGTCGTCGGGCAGCACGTACGCACGCCCGCGGATCGCGGCATGCGCCTGCGCGGCTCGGTAGAGCGCGAGGGCGGCGCGCGGGCTCGCCCCAAGCTCGACACCGTCGACGCGTCGCGTCGCGCGGATCAGCTCGACCACGTAGCGGCGGACGGCGTCACCCACGCGCACCTTGCGGACTTCGTCGCGGAGAGTTCCGATCGCGGGCGCGTCGAGGAGCGGCGACAGCGTCTCGGGCCGGACCGTCGAGGGGCCGTGCACGCGAAGGATCGCGTCCTCGTCCTCGGCGTCGGGATAGCCGAGGTTCAGGAGAAAGAGGAACCGGTCGAGCTGTGCCTCGGGGAGCGGGAACGTTCCCTCGAGCTCGACGGGATTCTGCGTGGCGATGACGATGAAGGGGTCCGGCAGAGCATGCGTCGTCTCGTCCACCGTGACTTGCCGCTCCTGCATCGCCTCGAGCAATGCGGACTGCGCGCGTGGCGTGGCCCGGTTGATCTCGTCGACGAGCACCACGTTCGCCGCCAGCGGCCCGGGACGGTATTCGAATCGCTCCACGCGCTGGTCGTAGATGGACACACCGGTGACGTCGCTCGGCACGAGGTCCGGCGTGCACTGGATTCGGCGGAAGGCGAGGTCGAGCGAGCGCGCGAGCGCCCGCGCGAGCATCGTCTTCCCCACCCCCGGGACATCGTCGAGCAGGACGTGACCTTCGACGAGAAGCGCGGCGAGGAGCTGTTCGGTGCTCTGCCGTTTCCCGATGACGACGGTCCCGACCTGCTCCGCGAGCCGCTCGGCGGCGTCGCGGACCGTGAGGGTCACGCGAGAACTATGCGGCCTCGAGCGTCGGGACGGAGGCCTGCTCCGGCGCTGGCCCGCCCCGGATGGCACTCGCGGTCGCAAGTGCCAGCGCGAGGCTCACGAAGGCTGCCACCGCGTGGAGGCCAAGGGCGATGGGGTCCTGCTCGTGCAGCGCGAACGGACTGAAGGAGCGCTCTACGAAGAGGATGAGGGCGACGGCGATGAGCGCTCGCATCGCGAGCCTCCGGCCGTGCACGGCACGCGCTGCGACGATGAGCGCGACCGCGGCGAAAAGATAGACGAGCCAGCCGAGACCGTCCCCGCTGGTCGACCATTCTCGGCCCCCCGGGACAAAGCCTTCGTACGCGCCGTCGGCCACGAGGACGATGGCCAGGAGCAGCGTGATGCCGCCGATCAGCCATGCGTTTCGCGCGGTGATCGCTCCCGAGGCTCGTCGCGTGGAACGCTCGGCCGCGACGGCTTCGTCGGGGGGCGCCGCCGGCACCGGGGTTTCGAGCGAGAACAGCATGTCGACATCGCCGGAGGCCAGGCTGTGCCCCAGCCGCCAGACCCGTAGCGCCGTGACCAGGATCACGAGCTCCACGCCCGCTGTGGCGAAGTGCGTGACGACCGATTCGATCGGCTTGGGCCCGAGGATGAACGCCGTGAGGGGACGCTCGATGATGAAGAAGACCGACAGCGCGATCCGCGACTGCAGGCTGCGCTCGCTGCCGCGCGCGACCATGACCGCGACGACCGTGTTCAGGATCGCGAAGATGTATGCGATCTCCGCGAGGTTCTCGTAGCGGCCGGTGAACCAGGCGGGACCGCCCGGATAGACGCCGTCGAAGAGCCCGTCGATCACGAAGAGGAGCGATGCGAACAGCATCAGCAGGACGACCGGACGAAGCGCCCCCGCCACCCTCAAGCCTCCCCCTGCACGAGCGTGAAATGGTAGTCCGCTAAGCCCGCGCGCGGCGCGATTCGAGCAATTCGATTGTTTCCGGTGGAACGAACACCCCGCCGAGATCGACGCCGTGCTCGCCGCGTCCGTGGAAGTCGCTGCCGCCGGTCGGAACGAGATCGTGCGCGCGCGCGAGCGTGAGGACGCGTTCGGTCATCTCCGGCGAATGCTCGCCGTAGTACGCCTCGATGCCAGCGAGGCCGACCGAGACCATCTTCGGGAGCAGGGCCTCGAGGCCCACCACGGTCCCGGGATGTGCCAGCGACGGGACACCGCGGTGTCCGCGCACGAGCTCCACCGCCTCGAGCGGTGTCAGCCCGACGCGAGCCACGTACGCCGGCGAGCTCTTGGCGAGGATCGTGTCGAACGCCTCCTCATATGAGGGGATGTAGCCCTTCTCGAGGAGCGCTTCGGCGAGGTGGGGACGCCCGAGAGCGCCGCCCTGGGCGATCTCGAGAACGCGCTCGAGGAAGATCGCGTACCCCATCTGGTTCAGCTTCTCGACCATCAGCTCGATGCGCCGGCCGCGATTCTCTCGGAGCCACCGCAGGCGCTCCTCGAGTGCCGCGTCGGCCGGATCGATGAAGTAACCAAGGACGTGGGCATCGCCCCACTCCGACTCGGTGTTGAGCTCCGTCGCAGGGACCACCCGGACGCCGAGCTCTGCGCCGGCCGGGACCGCCTCGGCGACGCCGGCGAGCGTGTCGTGGTCGGAGAGCGCAAGGATCCTTAGGCCCCGCGCCGCCGCGCGCTTGACGAGGTCCGCCGGAGAAAGGGCGCCGTCGCTGCGGAGCGAGTGCGCGTGGAGATCGACCGGG
>MNEO01000062.1 GCA_001917735.1 Chloroflexi bacterium 13_1_40CM_68_21 | reverse complement strand
CCTTCGCGCTTGTGCTCCTGCGAGCAGATCACCTCGCAGGTGAGACACCCGATGCACAGGCTGGGGTCGGGGAAGATGACGCCGCTCGAGAGCTTGGTCTCTTTCGGTGCGCTGCCGGTCGCCAGGCCGAGGCCGCCGATCGCTTCGAGGGCGATGAAGGCCACGACCGGTGCGGCGCCGCGGCGAAGGAAGTCGCGGCGGGAGAGATCCGCCCGATCCGCCGGCTGTCCGTCCCGATCGCCCGGTCCCACGTTCATCCGCACCGCACCTCTGCGCTTTTGTAGGCCTCCCCAGGGGGACGGCGGATCCTCGTCGGCAAGTTAACGACCCTCACCGCGGACGTCAATTTACCCACCCGCAAACGTTTGTTCAGCGCCCGGGTGCGCCGAGATCGGCGGCGGTATCCACGTCGCGGACGATCCCCTGGTCCTCGACCTCCACGTCCACGCGCATCTCGGTGTGCCGGTGAATGACGTCGTGTAGCGTCGTGCGTGGATCGGCCGCACGGATCTCGTCGCGCAGCGACGGCGGCAGGGCGATGGGGTGACCGCGCTTTCCGTGGTAGCGCGGCGACACGATGGCCGGCTTGCGCGCGAACGCGTCGATCACCACGCGCACAGTGTCGGCCGAGACGAACGGCATGTCCCCGGGCATGACCAGGATCGCGTCGCCCTGCGCCTGCGCCACCCCTTCCTGGATCGAACTGAACATCCCGCGCGACGGATCGGGATTCTCGACAGGGCGGACGCGCGCGTCGAGCATCGCGTTGACGTCGCGTTCGAGCTCAGCGCGCGCATCGCGGCCGACGACGACGATGACCTCGGCAGCGCCTCCCTCGAGGAGCGCCCGGATGGTGTGGTCGAGGAGCGGCTCGCCATCGATCGGCGTGAGGAGCTTCTTGCCGCCGAAGCGCTCCGCCGAACCCGCAGCGGTGACCACGGCGACGGCGCGCACGGGCTATCGCGGGCGAAGAGCGCGCAGCGCGCGTTCGGCGAGGACACGCGACGCGCGCTTGCGCTGCGAGATCGTGCCCGAGGTGTTGTCCATCGGCCGCGCGGCCTTGTGCACTGCCTCCGCCGCCGCGGCGATCGCTTCGTCCTCGAGCCGCGTGCCGATGAGCGCCGCGCGCGCCGCGTCGACGAGGATGGGACGCGACGCGAGGGCGGTGATCGCGACACGAACGTCGGTGACGGCTCGGCCGTCGTAGCGCACGGCCGCGGCGACCGCCGCGATCGGGAAGTCGAAGGAGCCGCGATCGCGCAGCTTCACGTATGTGCTGCGCCAGCCCTCCTCGCGCGGGATCGTCACGTCGGTGAGAACTTCATCGGGACGGAGCGTCGAGGGGGACATGCCGTCTTCGCGGTAGAACTCCGCGAGGCGGACGTCGCGAGCCCCGCGCGCATCTTCGAAATGAATCGTCGCGCCGAGGACCATCAGCGCGGGGACCGTGTCGGCGCTCGCGACGGCAAGGCAGCGCGGGCTCGATGTCGCGACGCGGCACACGACCTCGGGATTCGTCTTCATGCAGTACCCCTCGGCGGTCCGCCAGAAGAGCGACTGGTCGTACCAGTTGCAGCGCGTGTCGAGGCAGATGTTTCCGCCGATCGTGCCCATGTTTCGGAGCTGCGGCGTGCTCACCACCCCAGCAGACTCGGCGAGCGCCGTGTAGCGCTCCCGGACGCGGGCATCGTCCGCGAGCGCGGTCAACGTCGTGCCGGCGCTGACCACGAGCTCGCCGTTCTCCTGGATCCCGGCGGCGCCGCGGACGTGCGCCAGCGACACGAGGATCTCCGGCGCGAATTGACGCCGCTTCATGTTGGGGAAGAGGTCCGTCCCGCCGGCCACGAGCATCACGCCGAGGGTCGGCGTACCGCGCGAGCGGTCGAGCTCGCCGGCGCCGTGATCGCGAAGAAGCTCGGCAGCCTCGCCGTAGGTGCGCGGGGCCAGGATCCGGAAACGCGGCAGACGCAGCATCAGTCGGGGGGCTCTGCCCCCCGGCCCCCGGCCGGTTTCCGTTCGCGTGCCTCGGTCGACGCGGTGAGGCGCCGCAGCGCGCGTTTGGGGGCGCCGTCCCGCTCGCCAAGACCGTCCGGCCCGATGCGCGTCTTGGGGATGCCCCGATTGTCGCGCTTGCCGAGCGCATCGAGGATCTTCTCCGGGGTGATCGGCGTCTCGTCGAAGCGGACCCCGATCGCGTCGTAGACCGCGTTCGCGATCGCGGGGATCACCGGATTGAGGGGACCCTCTCCGGCCTCTTTCGCGCCGAACGGTCCCTCCGCGTCGACGCTCTCGACCACGATCGCCTCGAGCGCGGGCGTGTCGAGCGAGGTGGGCAGCTTGTAATCGAGGAGCGACGGCTTCTTGTGCAGACCGCCGCGGAAAACCTGCTCCTCGGCGATGATCTCGCCATACCCCATATACGCCGAGCCTTCGATCTGGCCCTCGACGTTCGCGGGATTGAGCGCCCGGCCGCAGTCGTGCGCGGTCGTCACCTTGTCGACGGTGAGCGTTCCCGTTTCGAGGTCGACGCTCACCTCGGCAACCGCCGCCTGGTAGGAGTACGCCGGCGTCGGCCCGACCCCCGCACCCTTGAACGACCCGCCGATGCCTTTGGGCGGCTTGTAGCTCCCGGCCGCGACCAGGGTGCCGTGCTTCGACTCCGCCAGCACCGCGGCGTCCGCGAACGTGACGAACTTCTCCGGGTCGCTCTGGTCATAGATCCGGTGGTAGGCCGCGAGCAGGCGGTCCTCCGCGACGCCGAGCTTCTCCGATGCGGCGGCGAAGAGCAGCGCACGCAGCTTCATCGCGGCGTCCTTCACCGCGTTCCCAGCCATGAAGGTCACACGGCTCGAGTAGCTGCCGAGGTCGACCGGCGCGAGCGATGTGTCCCCAGAGACCACGTGCACGTCCGAGGGCAGGATGCCGAGCGTCTCGGCCGCCACGGATGCGAGCATGTTGTCGGAGCCCTGCCCGATCTCCGCCGTACCGCACATCACGGTGACGCCGCCGCCTCGATCGATCCGGACCTCCGCGCCCGAATGAGGCATCTCGTTCCAGTAGATCGGTAGGCCCGCGCCCGAGATGTACGCGCTGCCGGCGACCCCGATGCCCTTGCCGCGCCCGAGCTGTCCGTGGCGTTCGCTGTAGCGGGTCGCGCGCCCGAGCGCGTCGAGACAGTCGCCCAGGCCCATGGACGTGATGCGCAGGTCGTTCACCGTGCGGCTCTGCGGTGGCTGCAGGATGCGCTTCCGGTACTCGAGCGCGTCGAGTCCGAGATCTTCGGCGATCTTGTCGATCTGGCACTCGAAGCCGTACCGCGGCTGCGTCGTGCCGTGTCCGCGCTTGGGGCCGCACGGGGGCTTGTTCGTGTAAACGCGCACGCCGTCGAACTTGTAGGCGGGGATGCGGTAAGTGACGGTCAAGAGAGCGCCGGTGTAGTAAGTCGTGGCGATGCCGTACGAGGCGTACGCGCCGCCGTCGAGCCAGCTCTGGTAGTGGACGGCGGTGATCTCGCCGTCCCTCTTCACGCCGGTGCGGATGCGCATCTTCACCGGATGCCGGCCGCGGTGCGCGTAGAAGACCTCCTCGCGATCGAGCGTGATCTTCACCGGGCGGCGGGTGCGGATGGAGAGGAGCGCCGCCGCGAACTCGTGGCCGAAGGGGTCGCTCTTGCCGCCGAACGCGCCGCCGTTGGGCGTCGCGATCACGCGGACGCGCGAGCGCGGCAGGCCCAGCACTTTCTCGAGCTCGCGGTGCAGGTAGTGGGGGACCTGGGTCGCGGTCCAGAGCGTCAGCTTGTCGTCGGCGCCGTAGCTCGCGACCGCGCTATGCGACTCGATCGGCGCGTGCGTGTTGCCCTCGAAGAAGAACCAGTCGTCGCGGACGTGGTCGGCGCTGGCGAAGCCGGCGTCGAGGTCACC
This sequence comes from Chloroflexi bacterium 13_1_40CM_68_21, assembly GCA_001917735.1. The sequence continues at coordinate 9,156 of MNEO01000062.1, read as the reverse complement.
GAAGCTGAGGTGGACCTCCTTGAAGACGTTGGCCCGCTTGGATTCTTCGTGGATCTTCACGTCCTCGCGCTCGAGCGCCTCTTCGATCGTGAAGATCGGCTCGAGGTCGTCGTAGTCGACCTCGATGAGCGAGAGGGCGTCGAAGGCGGTGTCCTCGTCGACGGCGGCGACGGCGGCGACCGGCTCGCCCACGTAGCGCACCTTGTCGACCGCCAGGGCCGTCTCGTCCTGCGTCGAGGGCATGATCCCCATCTTCGCGGGCATGTCCGCGCCTGTGACGATCGCGACGACGCCCGGGTGCGCGGCCGCTCGCGAGACGTCCAGTCGCCGGATGCGCGCGTGCGGCCGTGTCGAGCGGAGCAGGCGACCGTAGAGCATGCGCGGCAGGAAGAGGTCGTCGGCGTAGCGCGCCTGGCCGGTCAGGTGTGCCCACGAGTTGACCTTCGGCAGGCGCCGCCCGATGACCGAGAACTCGCTCATGCGCGTAATGCGGCTTTCTCGATAGCTTCATAAATCGCGGTATAGCCGGTGCAGCGGCAGAGGTTCCCGCTGATCGCCATGGCGATCTGCTCGCGGGTCGGACGAGGCGTCGCATCGAGCAGGGCCTTCGCCGCCATGAGCATCCCGGGTGTGCAGTAGCCGCATTGCGCCGCGCCCTCCTCGGCAAATGCGGTCTGCAGCGGATGAAGTCTCTCGCCGGTGGCGAGGCCTTCGACGGTCGTGACGTCGGCGTCGCCGATGAGCGATGGCAGGGTGAGGCAAGAAAGGACCGGTGCGCCGTTCAGCAGTACGGTGCAGGCGCCGCACTCTCCGAGCTCGCAACCATGTTTCGTCCCCGTGAGGTCCAGCTCTTCGCGGAGCACCTCGAGGAGCGTGTGATGAGGCTCGGCCGCGACGGTCCGCGGCTCTCCGTTCACGCGCAGGGTGATGAGCACCTTCGTCGAAGTCATGCGGCCTGCGCTCCGATCCGCTGCGACAGCGCGCGCGCCGCCGATGCGCAACGTTCGCCGATGCGCCGGAGCGTGCGGAGATCGACACGCTCCTTGAAGCCCACGACCATGAGCACGGCGATGCGCCGTCCCCGCGCATCCACGATCGGTGCGGCAACTGCGCGGACGCCGGCGAACAGCTCCTGGTCGTCGTAGCCGATCTCCTCGCGGGTCGCCAGCACCTTGCCGTGCGCGCCTTTCTCGAGGGGCAGGCGGCGGCCGAGCGGAGCGGTCATGTGGAGATCGGTCGCCGGTTCGGCGCGCGCCGCGATCTCGAGCTTTCCGTCGACGACCAGCCCGAGGATGGCGGTCTCGCCGAAGGTCTCCATGAGCGACACGAGGTAGGGCTGCGAGAGCGCTCGCAGGTCCGGTGCCGATGCATCCGCGAGCGCACGGAGCTCTGGGCCAAGGCGGAAGCGAGTGTCGGGATCGCGCACGACCAGCCCGTGGTGCGCGAGGGTGAGCAGGACGTCCCGGAGCGTCCCCTTGGAGACGTCGAGCGCCCGTGCCAGCTCGCTGATGCCCATCGCGCGCCCGCCGTCGGCGAGCGCACGCAGCACGCGCGCGGCTTTGTCCACGGCGGGCACCGGTCGGAGCATCCCCGTACTGTCGGCCATACGCGTACCGCGGATAGTACGCCAGTCATTGCGGCGAGCAGCGGGCCTCCGCTTAAACTCCGCGAAACATGCCGGGTGGGGCGCTCGATCGATCCGAGACCTGGAGCGACGACGAGCGCCGGGCGGCGCAGTGGCGTCGGCTCTCGAGAGCCCTCCCGGAGCTCCTGCTGACCAATGTGTTCTACGGCCGGAAGCTCGCCGACGCCGGCATCCGCGACGTGCGCGAGCTCCGGTCGGCGCGGGAGCTTCCGTTCACGACGAAAGCTGAGCTATCGACGGACCAGGCCGAGCATCCGCCATTCGGCTCGAACCTGACCTATCCGGTCGAGCAGTACGTCCGGCTTCATCAAACGAGTGGGACGACCGGCCGGCCACTGTTCGTGCTGGACACCGCCGAATCGTGGCAGTGGTGGCGGAACAGCTGGCGGCCGATCTATGGCGCCGCGGGCGTCACCAGCCGCGACCGTATCTTCTTCGCGTTCTCGTTCGGTCCGTTCGTCGGCTTCTGGTCGGCCTTCGCGGGCGCCGAGCAGCTGGGCGCGCTCTGCCTCACCGGCGGCGCGATGTCATCGGCCGAGCGGGTGGCGGCCATCATCGCCGCGGAAGCGACGGTGCTGATGTGCACGCCCACGTATGCCTTGAGGCTTGCCGAGGTCGCGCGTGCGGAGGGCATCGATATCGCGCGCTCAGCCCTGCGCGTATCGATACACGCCGGCGAGCCCGGGGCGTCGATCCCGGCCACGCGCGAGCGCATAGAGACTGAGCTCGGCGTGACATCGTTCGACCACACCGGGGCCACCGAGATCGGCGCGCACGGGTTTTCGTGCGAGGCTCGCGACGGCGTGCATATCAATGAGTCGGACTTCGTCGCGGAGATCCTCGATCCCCAGACTGGCGAGACGAAGGACGAAGGCGAGGGCGAGCTCGTCATGACCAACCTCGGACGATGGGGTATGCCGGTGCTCCGTTATCGCACCGGCGACCGCGTTCGCGCTGTCCGCGGTCGGTGCTCCTGCGGGCGCACGCTGCTCAAGCTCGCCGGCGGGATCGCCGGGCGCGTGGACGACATGCTCACGATCCGCGGCGTGAATGTGTTCCCGAGCGCGATCGACGCGATCGTCCGCCGCTTTGCGGAGATCGAGGAGTATCGCGTGGAGGTCGTGACGGTGCGCGCGATGGACGAGCTGCGCTGCACGGTGGAGGCACGTGGTGGATCCGACCTCGCCGATCAGGTCGCGACGGCGATCCACCGCGATCTCGGGATCCGTTGCGCCGTCGAGTCCGTCGCGCCGGGGACGCTGCCCCGCTTTGACATGAAGGCCAAGCGGTTCGTGCGAAGACGAGAGGAAGCGAGGGCTTAAGCGATGCCGACCATCAAGCTGCCCGAGGAATCACAGCACAGCGAGGGGGTCCGAAAGATGGACGCCATGATCCGGGAGCTCTCGAAGGCCCCGGCGATGACGCCCTCGACCCGAGCCCTTGGCCTTCGGCCGTCGCTCCTCATGGTCAACCACCAGGAGCTCGCGCACGTGATGGCGACGCGGACCTTGCTCAATCAGCAGAAGCGGATGATCGCGCTCGCCGTCGCGGCGAGCCTCTCGGCGCCGTACGAGCTCGTCGCGCACACGCGCGGCCTGCAGCGCGAGTACGCGATCGACGACGGTCAGATCGTTGAGCTGGTCGCCACGATCGCTCACGTCACGAGCATCAACATCTTCGAGCGAGCGATCGCCGCCTTCAACGACGTCGCGCCAATGCGCGTACAGGACCCGTCGACCCCGATCCTGGTCGAGGTCCGGCACAAGCTCGGAAGCGTTCCGCGCTACTTCACGTATATGGCCGCCGACCCGAAGTTCGCGAAGATCGTCCTCGATCGCGAGGTCGCGACCGTCCTCGAGGGTGAGGTCTCGCGTCTCAACAAGGAGCTCATCGCGTACGCGACGAGCGTTGTGAATGACGCCCGCCTGTCGATCACCTATCGGGCCGAGGCGCTGCGCCAGCTCGGCATGACCAACGAGCAGCTCTTCGAGGCCACGACGGTGATCAGCGTGTTCGCGAAGAACTGCGCATTCTCCACCGCGCTGCAGCTGGAGCCGGCCCCCGCCTAGTGGTCGCCGCGTTTCTCGTCGGCGTCGCCGCCGGCTATGCGATCGCGATCCCCGTCGGACCGATCGCCATCTTGATCCTGAGGGTCGGGGTCGCCCAAGGGTTCCGGGCCGCCGCGGCCGCGGGCGCGGGTACGGCGACCGCGGACCTGATCTACGCATCGGTCGCGATGCTGTTCGGGGCTGCGGCGAGTCGCGTGTTCGAACCATTCCTACCGGTGACGCGGATCGTCGCCGCAATCGTGCTCGCGTACCTCGCCATTCGGGGCATGTTCCGGGCTGCGCGCGTCGTGGACCGTGAGATCCGCGGGCCGATGTACCCGATCTTTCTCTTGCTCACACTCCTGAACCCGCCCACCGTCATCTACTTCGTCTCGCTCGCCGTCGCCTTGCCGGAAGTCTCCGCGGATCTCGCCTCGCGGTCGGCGTTCGTTGCCGGGGCGTTCCTGTCGTCACTGTCCTGGCAGGAGGTCCTCGCGTTCGCGGGCGCGATGCTCCACGGGCGGTTGACACCCCTCGTGCAGCGCGTCGCCGCAGTCGCGAGCGGTGTGATCATCCTCGCGCTCGCGGCCCACATCGCACTCGGCTAACGCAGAATCTTCGCTCCGAGCGTCTTTTCGAGCTCGCGCAACGCGTCGCGGTGCGCTTCCTCATCGAATGAGGTCACGCCCCGCTCGACGACCTCGACGGCGTAGCCGAGGTTGCGCGCGTCGGCCGCGGTATAGAGGACGCAGATGTTCGTGCAATCGCCGACCAGGCGCAGCGTGTCCACGCCGCGCTCCCGCAAGGTGATGTCGAGGTCCGTCCCGAAGAAGCCCGAATACCGCCGCTTCGGTATGACGACGTCGTCCTTTTGGGGCTTGAGCTCGGGGACGATCTCGGCTCCCTTGGTGCCCACGAGCGCGTGCGGCGGAAACATCTGGAACTCCGCGTCGCCGGGCAGGTGGTTGTCGGTCAGATAGACGACCGGTTCGTTCGCGTCGCGGGAGCGCGCGATCTCATGCTGTATCACGGGGAGGATCCGTGCCATCGAAGGGCCGCAGTAAAGCGCGCCGCCTTCGCGGACGAAGTCCTCGATCATGTCGACGACGACGAGCGCGCGCTTCATCCTTAGTGGCCCGGAGCCGGCTCCCAGAGCTCGATGCGATGCCCCTCCGGATCGGTCACCCACGCGAAGCGGCCGTTCTCATCCTGGGATCGCTCGGAACCCACGTGAACCCCTTCCGCCTGGAGCTTGGCGATGATCGCGTCGAGGTCGTCGACCCGGTAGTTGAGCATGAACGCCGGCTCGCCCGGGCCGAAGTATTTCGTGTCCTGCTTGAAGAGCGACCACACCGTTGCGCCCGGACGTTCTGGATCGTCGGGCTGGCGCCACGGGAACACGTGGCATCGGATCTCCGCGCCGGTGCAGCCGGCTTCTCCGGCGGGGAGGCCGAGGTGCGTGCGGTACCAATCGGCGAGCGCGTCTAGATCATGAGCGCGAAAGAAAACTCCGCCGAGACCGGTGACGCGAGCCGTCGGCGTTTAGTGCGAGCAGGCCTTCGCGGTGCCGGACTGGTCCGCAGTCTTGAAGGACTGGCCGCAGCCGCAGCTCGAGACCGCGTTGGGGTTGCGAAGCGCGAACCCGCCGCCCATGAGAGCGTCGACGAAGTCGATCTCCGAGCCCTTGAGGTACATCGCGCTCATCGGGTCGACGACCACGCGAACGCCGTCCTGCTCCACGATCGCATCGTCCTCTTCGGTGCCCTCGGCGAAGGTCATGCCATAAGAAAAGCCCGAGCACCCACCCGGTGTGACGTAGACGCGCAGCGCGAGGTCGCGGCGGTCCTGCTTCGCGAGGACCTCCTTGAGCTTGTCCGTCGCCCGCGCGGTCAGTGACACGAGTGAGGTCTCCGTCGTCGTAGGGCTCTGCTCGATCGCCAAGTCGGCACCTCCGTGCGCGTTACACAAGAAATGATAACCCACGAAAACGTCGAAAAGTAGGTCATTTTCGCGGCCTAGACTCGGGGTTGTTGGGGATTTCGCTGCATCACGCGCAGGTGTTCTATCCGCCTGGTGAGGAAGCCCGCGCTCGGCGGTTCTACGGAGACGCGCTCGGTCTCGAGGAGATCGAACGCCCCTCGACGTTGCAGGACCGCCCGGGCATCTGGTACGCGGCCGGCTCCGGGCACGTGCATCTTTCCGCCGACAGTGAGCTCGCTCTGCACCCGCGCCGGCACTTCGCCGTCCGCGTGGACGACCTCGGCGCGATCACCTCGCGCCTCCGCGACGCCGGCGCCCGCTTCGAGGACGCGGATCCGATTCCGGGCTGGCGGCGCATCTACGTCTTCGATCCGTTCGGCAACAAGATCGAGCTGGACGAAATACCGCAGTGACGTTCCGTTTCTCGCCGCGTCCGAACCGCGCGTCGGAGATCGGCTGGCGCGAGTGGAGCGCGAAGGCGTTCCAGGAGGCGCAGGTCTCCGACAAGCCGGTGCTGCTTGCAATCAGCGCGGTGTGGTGCCACTGGTGTCACGTGATGGATGAGACGAGCTACAGCGACCCTGAAGTCATCCGTCTCATCAACGAACGCTTCGTGCCGGTGCGCGTCGACAACGACGAGCGCCCCGACGTGAACCGCCGCTACAACATGGGCGGCTGGCCGACCACCGCGTTCCTCACCCCGGACGGCGAGATCGTCCACGGCGGCACGTACATCCCTCCTGAAGCGATGCGCTCGTATCTGAGCCAGGTCGCCGACGTCTGGACGACGCAGCGCTCCGAGCTCGCTCACCGTGTCGCGGAGCTCCGCGAGAAGGAGAGCGCGGCGCGCGCTCCGCAGGCTGGAGACCTGAGCTGGGAGATCGTCGACGCGGTCGGCTCACTGGTGCGCGGCCAGTACGACCCGCAGTTCGGCGGTTTCGGACGCGAGCCGAAGTTTCCGCAGCCCAAGATCCTTCGGTTCCTGCTCGACGAGCACCGGCGCTTCGGCTACCCCGAGCTCGCGACGATGCTCCACAAGACCCTCGCCGCGATGGCGGGAGGCGGGATGCACGACCACGTCGAGGGCGGTTTCTTCCGCTACTCGACCACGCGGCAGTGGGAGATCCCGCATTACGAGAAGATGCTCGAGGACAACGCCGAGCTTCTCGCGATCTACGCGGAAGCGCACCGCTCGTTCCCATCGGCCGGGTACGACCGCGTCGTGCGCGACGTGGTCCTCTGGATGGACGCGACGCTCTGGCGTGATGACGCTAAGGCGTTCGCCGGCTCGCAGGACGCCGACGAGCACTACTACACGCTCGACGCCGCCGAACGTACGAAGCACGGCGCGCCCTTCGTGGATCCCACGATCTACGCGAGCTGGAACGCCCTCGCCGCGTCCGCCTACTACACCGCGTCGCTCGCGGTCGACGATGGTCGCCTTTCGGAGCGTGCCAGTGCGGCTCTCCGCTCGGTCCAGGAGCGCCTGATCCGCGATGGCTCTCTTCACCACGTCGACGGCGCGACCGCGCCGCGGATCCCGGATCTGCTCGGGGACATCGCGGCGTGGCTGAACGCCCTCCTCGATGGGTACGAAACCGGCGAGCACGGCGGGGCGCTCGACTTCGCGTTGGCCGCCGCGTCGCGGATGCGCGACCGGCTCGAGGACCGCGAGCTCGGCGGCTTCTTCGATGCGCCGGAGAAGACACACGAGCCAGGGCGTCTCGCGAGGCGCGAGCGCCCGATCGACGAAAATGCGCTCGCCGCCGAGGGCCTCTTGCGCCTAGCCGCGCTCACCGGCGAAAAGGAGTGGCGCGAGCTCGCGCTCCGAACCCTGCGGTCGTTCGCCGGCGAGTACCGCGGCTGGGGACAATTCGCGGCGAGCTACGCGAACGCCGTCGCGCGCGCCCTCGCGGAACCGCTCGTCGTGGCCGTCGTCGGACCGAGCGATGACGCGACGGCCGCGGCTCTGTGGGCGCGGGCACGACTGTCGACAGATCCCGCGCGCTCGCTCCATCGGCTCGTACCAGACCGCGACGCCGAGGCGCTCGCGCGGCTAGGTTTCCCTGCCGACCGCGTGGCGGCCTACGTGTGCGTGGGGACGGTGTGCTCCGCGCCGATCACGGAAGAGGAATCGCTGGCTCACCAGCTGGAGGAGGCCTCGGCACGTCACGCCCGCGCGGATTAAGACCTGACCGGCACGCGTTCTTCATCGATGCCAGAAGTTCCATAATTTGTGTGAATGCCCCAGGTCACGGGGACCCTCGTCATCGCCGACATTTCGGGCTACACGCGGTACATCGCTGGTACGGAGCAAGAGCACTCCGTCGAGATCCTCGCCGAGCTGCTCAGCGTGATCTACCGCTCGTTCGAAGGTCGGCTTTCGATTGATCAACTCGAGGGCGACGCCATCTGCGCAACCACTGAAAATCTCGACGGCCGCGTTCTCAACTGGATAACAGAGTGCTTCGGCGCGTACCACCGCCGCGTGCGGGATATCACCAGCGCGACGACCTGCCCCTGCCAGGCCTGCGCGAGCGTCGGCGATCTGGGCCTGAAGTTCTTCGCACATCGCGGATCGTTCACGCGGCAAGAGATCGGCAATCGGGTCCAGCTCTTCGGCGCGGATGTAAATCTCGTCCATCGCCTGACAAAGAACTCCGTTCCCCTTCGTGAGTATGTCTACGTGTCGGAGCCGACCTTCGCGGGGTGGAATCCGCAGGATCGTCAGGGGTTCATCGCCCTGTCACAGACGTATGACCTCGGCGTGGTGGAGGGTTCGTATCGCGACCTCACCGATGTCCGAGCGGAGGCACTGCGCGAAGCGATGATCTCGGTCGACGCAAGCACCGCGCGCTGGCATCGACAGGAGGAGCTCGCGGCTCCGATCGACGTCGCCTGGCGACTCTGGACGGACCCGAATGTGATGCGGCGGCGCCTCGGCGCGGACCGTGTCGCATTCGTCGCCCCGGGTGCCCGCGGCACCTATGTCGGCGGCGAGTTCCACTGCCACCATGGTGATGGTCGATCGTCGTCGTTTCGCATAGTCAGCGCCGAGCCGCCGCGCGAGATGACCGTGCGCACTGCATTCCCTGGCGTGCCCGTGGCGTACATGACCGATCGGCTCCGGCCGCTCGGGGACGCCAGCACTCACTGGGACTGCTGGATCGGATGGCCCGAGGATGACGACGTCGATTCAGGCGCGGCGCTGCTGTTCCTGGATGAGCTCGCGCCGGGCATGCTCGACGGCGTTCGCGACGTGCTTCGTGAGCTGACCGCACCCAACACACTGTGACCGCCACCACCGGTGGACTCGACGGGCACTCCTCGACGAAGCGTGTCCAGATCTTCGGCGGACGCCGCGCCGATCACGATGAAGTTGGCGCGGAAGCCACACCTCGCACATACACGCCCTTTGGCGTCATGAGCACGCCGAGGTCCTTGATCGGATCGCCGTCGACGAAGAGGAGGTCCGCCCAGCAG
>MNEO01000042.1 GCA_001917735.1 Chloroflexi bacterium 13_1_40CM_68_21 | reverse complement strand
GCCGCGCTGCAGCGCCAGATCGAAACGCCGATCTGCCTCGACGAGTCGATCCATTCGGGCGACGACGCGCGCAAGGCGATCGAGATCGGCGCGACGCGGATTGTGAACATCAAGGCCGGCCGCGTCGGCGGGCTGGCGTCGGCGAAGCGCGTGCACGACGTGTGCGCCGCGCACGACGTGCCGGTGTGGTGCGGCGGGATGCTCGAGATGGGCATCGGCCGCGCGCACAACGTGCACCTCGCGTCGCTCCCGAACTTCCGGCTGCCCGGCGATGTGTCGGCATCGGCGCGCTACTTCGAGACGGAAATCATCGGCGAGCCGTTCACCGTCGAGCAGGACGGCACGATGCGCGTTCCGACGAAGCCGGGAATCGGCGTGACGGTGCTCGAGGACACGGTCCGCAAGCTCGCGCTGGAGCGAAAGGAATTCAGGCCCGAGCGGCCCTAGCGGGCTCTTCCTTCTTGGGCTCGGGCTTCTCTTCCGGCCAGACCACGACTTCGTCGATCACCGTCCCGAAGGCGTCGACGAGGCGCACGTAGTCGCCTCGCAGCCAGAGGAGCTTCGCGGCTCCCGTGGGGCCCGCGGCATAGACGTGCTTGCGCCCGGGCGCGAGGTCGTCGGCAAGCGGATGCAGCGCGGCGCGGGCACGCGATCCCGAATGGATGCGGTAGATCTCGCCCGCGCGGACGAAGGCTGGCGAGCCCCACGTGTAAACCCACTCCCACTCCACGGGCTTCGCGACATCGGGGCGCCAGAGGCCCCGCAGGTGCTGCAGGCGCCAGTTCGCGAGGTCGCTCGATAGTTCGGTGATCACCTCGACCCACTCGGCGTTCGCGTCCTCGATCGGAAGCGCGGCCGGTGCCGGCCGGACCATGAGGATGCGCGCCTTGTTGGCCTCGACCGGGCGAAAGTCAGCCACGTGTGCAGAATAGCCGCCGCATGACCGGCCACATGCGCGCGCTGCTCGCGGAAGCCGCGGGGACGTTCATGTTCTTCTTCATCGGCGCGGGCGCGATCGTGGCGACGAACGGCGAGGACCTGGTGGCGGTCGCGCTCGCGCACGGTCTCGGGCTTGCGGTCGCCGTGTCCTCATTCGGCGCCCTCTCCGGTGGGCACTTCAACCCAGCCGTGACATTCGGGCTCGCGGTCGCGGGGAAGCACCGTGCACCTCGCGTCGCTCCCGAACTTCCGGCTGCCCGGCGATGTGTCGGCATCGGCGCGCTACTTCGAGACGGAAATCATCGGCGAGCCGTTCACCGTCGAGCAGGACGGCACGATGCGCGTTCCGACGAAGCCGGGAATCGGCGTGACGGTGCTCGAGGACACGGTCCGCAAGCTCGCGCTGGAGCGAAAGGAACTCAGGCCCGAGCGGCCCTAGCGGGCTCTTCCTTCTTGGGCTCGGGCTTCTCTTCCGGCCAGACCACGACTTCGTCGATCACCGTCCCGAAGGCGTCGACGAGGCGCACGTAGTCGCCTCGCAGCCAGAGGAGCTTCGCGGCTCCCGTGGGGCCCGCGGCATAGACGTGCTTGCGCCCGGGCGCGAGGTCGTCGGCAAGCGGATGCAGCGCGGCGCGGGCACGCGATCCCGAATGGATGCGGTAGATCTCGCCCGCGCGGACGAAGGCTGGCGAGCCCCACGTGTAAACCCACTCCCACTCCACGGGCTTCGCGACATCGGGGCGCCAGAGGCCCCGCAGGTGCTGCAGGCGCCAGTTCGCGAGGTCGCTCGATAGTTCGGTGATCACCTCGACCCACTCGGCGTTCGCGTCCTCGATCGGAAGCGCGGCCGGTGCCGGCCGGACCATGAGGATGCGCGCCTTGTTGGCCTCGACCGGGCGAAAGTCAGCCACGTGTGCAGAATAGCCGCCGCATGACCGGCCACATGCGCGCGCTGCTCGCGGAAGCCGCGGGGACGTTCATGTTCTTCTTCATCGGCGCGGGCGCGATCGTGGCGACGAACGGCGAGGACCTGGTGGCGGTCGCGCTCGCGCACGGTCTCGGGCTTGCGGTCGCCGTGTCCTCATTCGGCGCCCTCTCCGGTGGGCACTTCAACCCAGCCGTGACATTCGGGCTCGCGGTCGCGGGGAAGCACCCATGGCCTCGCGTCGCGACCTATTGGATCGCGCAGATCGTCGGGGCGCTCGTCGCCGGCTTCGCGCTGCGCTACGCGTTCGACTTCGATCCGAGCGCGCTCGCCCGGACGCACGTTGGGACGCCCGAGCTCGCTGTCAACGTGACGGTGCTGACCGGCATCGTTGTCGAGGCGATCCTCACGATCTTTCTGCTCTGGGCCGTCTTCGGGACCGCTGTCTCGCCGCTCGCCCCCCGCATCGCCGGCTTCGGCATCGGTCTGGTCGTGGCGGCGGACATCCTGGCGGGCGGCGGCATCACCGGCGCGTCGATGAACCCGGCGCGGTGGCTCGGCCCGGCTGTCGCGGCCAACTTCTACGACAACTGGTTCGTGTATCTCATCGGCCCCCTGGCCGGCGCGGCGCTCGCGGGACTCTCGTACCGCTACGTCTTCGCTCCGCCCGAGGATCGCGCGCCGGCGACGCCGCTCGAGCCAGCCGCCGTCCCAGGCATCTCGTCGCATGACCAAGGATGAGATGGATCGTGTGCTCCAGCGCCACTTCGCGGCGCAGCAGAAGCGCGACGTCGACGGCATCCTCGCGACGTACACGGACGACATCGAACATGACGCCGTCGGGCGCGACCCCAATCCGCTGCACGGCAAGAACGCGGTGGGGGCCTTCTACCGAGCAACGCTCCCAGACCTCGAGAACACCAAAGTGCTGCCGGTTCGTCGGTTATACGGCGACGACTTCGTGATCGATGAGTCACTCGTCGATGGCTACGCGCAGGGACGCCCCTTCGACATGGAGGGCTACAGCCGGCCCGTCCGCTTCCGGATCCTTCGCGTCTTCGAATTCCGCGACGGGCTGATCGCTCGTGAGACGGCGTGGTTCGACATCATCGCCGTCCAGCGGCAGCTCGCGCCGCCGCGGCACAACTAGATCTTCGCCGCCAGATCGATCAGGAGGTTCGCGCGCTCTTCGGTGATGGACTTCCCGCGCTGGGCACCGACCTCGTTCGCGAACGCGTTGAGAATGTTGCGTTCGGTCGTGAGCTTCCCGCGGTCGCGCGCGGCCGCAGCGCTGTCGAGCTTCGCGCACAGCGAGCTCGCGACGCCGTCCTTCACGACGAAGCGGCGCGCCAGGACACAGAGGCTGGACTCGCTGACCTCCACCGAGAAGGTCGTCGATGCGGTCGTGACGTTTCCGGCCTTGTCGGTCGCCCTCGCGTTCAGAGCGTTGAGGCCGACGGCGAACGTGTAGGCCGGTCCGCTCGCCGCTGGGCAGGTCGTGTGGGACGGATCGATCTGCGAGAGCGCGTCGGTCGCCGTGCAGGTTATGGCGACCGTCTGATCGACCGAGTACGCGCCGAGGTTGCCCGCGAACGCGATCGTCGGCTTGGTCAGGTCAACGTCGAGTCCTGAGACGACGACCATCGCGGTGTTCCCGGCGGCATCCGTCGCGCTCCCGGACACGGTCTGATCCGCGCCCTCGGGGAGGGTGACGCCCGGCGCACAGTCCAGCCCCACCGGGATGTTGTCCGCGCACGTGAAGGTGATCGTCGGCCCGACGCTGCCGCCGTACCAGCCGTTGGCGTTCGGCGCCGGCACGTTGGCGGTGATGGTGGGCGGCGTCAGATCGTGGATCAGCACGACCTGCGGGTCGTGGTCGCTCGCCCGCGTCGTCGCGTCGAACTCCGCATTCACGTGCACGACGTCGAGCTCCGAGGCCGGCCCGAGCGAGCTGCTGACCATGATGTGATCAAGCGTCTGCGAGTTACCTTCGAAGTCGTAGGTGTAGCGCTCGTTCGCGGGTAGCGTCTCGATGAGGTCCAAGAGCGGAGCGCTCTTGAGGATCGCGATGGTCGGTGAGAACTCGAAGTCGTTTAGGTCGCCGAGCACGACGATCTGTGCCTGCGGATCGATCGCGAGGATGCTCTTGACGAAATCGGTGACGAGCTGCGCCTGGCGCAGGCGCTGCACCTCCGACGGGCGCGTCGGCGGCTGGAAGCGACCCATGAGCGGCCGATCCCCGCCCTTCGAGTTGAAGTGGTTCGCGATCACGAAGAGATGCCTGTCGTAGTAGGTGAACTCGGCCGCCAACGGCTTGCGGCTGCTGCTCCACGCCCCGTTCGAGGGGTCGATGCGACCCGGGCTGAATGTGAGCTCGGGCGATCCGTCGACGGTCACCACCGACGTCGGATTCGTCGAGGTCCCGCCGGGGCGGTCGACGAAGGTCAGACCGTCACCCGCGCGGAACAGGAGTATCTGGCGGATGTTCCCTCCCGGCTCTCCGCCATCTTGGTCGTTCACCGGATCGATCTCGCGGGACTGGTACGTCGGCCCACCCGCGGCCTTGATGGCGTCGACGAGCTTGCCGATCGTGAGAGAGGCGTCGACGACGCCGTTGTCGGCAGGCCCCGAGTTGTCCTGGATCTCTTCGACCGCGATGACGTTCGGAGCGCGCAGGTTGTTCACGATCAGATCCGCGAGCTGACCGAACTTCGACGGCGGATCGGTCGGGTCCAAGTTCTGCACGTTGAAGGTCGCGATGGCCAGATCGGTGATGCCGGGCGCCCTCGTGGTCTCGCGCGCCAGTCCACCGGCGACCGCGGTCGGGGCCGCGGTCAACTCGACCATGAAGTTGCCGAAGTTGTATCCCATGACGCCGACGATCGAGCCGGCGAAGTGGTCGCCGACGTTGACCTTGGGGAACGAGACGAGCGCGTCGTCGACGATGATCCGCTCGGGATTGCCGTCCGCGTAGCTTCCATAGAGGATCCCGCCGCGCGCGGTGCGTGGGCCGGCGCCCGCCCCGCCGTCAGGTAGCACGGGGATCTCGTTGAATGAATTTGTCGGACCCACCACGAGCGCGTCGTTGATCTGGACGAGCATGCCCTCGAGCGACTCGTAGAAGTCGATCCCGTCGTTCGCCGGGTCGAAGACGCCGCTCGTTTCCACGTCGCCGGTCGAGTCGTCCTCGATGACCATGGTGGGCGGGACGCGCCCGCCGATGCCGATCACGGTGGGCGCCGGCAGCGGGTTGCCGGTGGTGATGACGCTGACGGCCGTGGCGACGATCTCCGTCTGACTCAGGTTCGTCGCGGCGCCCCCCGGTCGGAACTCGCTCACCGACCCGGTCGCCAGGACGCTGTCGCCGACCGCCACCGACGGCGCTCGGCTCGTGAACACGAAGATCCCTTCCGACGTAGCGGGGTCGCCGTCGGGCGAGGGGTCCTGCATGAAGAAGCCGTTCGAGAGCTTCGCGGTCACGATGCCGGGGACCCCCGAAACGGTGCTGCCATCGAGCGGCGATCTGTGGGCCGCCCCCTGGATGTCGTGTATCCGCGCGCTGGTGCTGGGCGTCGCGACGGTGAACGACCATGTGAAGTCCCCGGAAAGGGAGTCCGGCGGATCGTCCGGGTCAGTGTCGGTGACGAACGCGGCGGTCAGCGTGACCGTGCACTTCTCGCCGACGAAGAAGTCCGTGTTCGGATCGAGCGCGTACGTGGTCGGCCCACCGGACACAGCAGCGGTGTGCGCGCCGCTCACCGTGCACGAGATCGCGTACCACGCGCCGGTCACGGCAACTGGCTCGCTGAACGTGATCGTGACGTTCGCGTCGGTCCCGACCCCGCCGGCGCCGCCCACCGGGGCCGTGGACATGACGGCCGGCTCGTAATCCGCCGTCGCGCGAGGCGTCGGCGCCGACACCTCGAAGTCCGCGCTGTTGTTGTCGGTGTCCTGCGCTCCGCCCGACGTGCGGATGGCTGCGGTGGTGTTGGTCAGAGCGCCCGTCGGCGCTGTCTCGGAGCAGTTCGCGCCGTCGTAGCCGACGAAGTCGACGACCGAGGCCCCGAACGGGCAGCCCGAGCCGGTCAGGGGGGTGGCGGTGTTGACAAGCGCCACCTTCGCGCCCGTGGCGGACATGTTGATGGCCCCGATCGCATGCGGCGCCGGGAGCGACGCCGTCCCTCCCGCACCGGCCGCCTCCTGGACGAGGTAGTAGCGGCCCGGCCGGATCCAGCCGGAGAGCTTCGTGACCTGCCAGCTCGTTCCGGCCGCGGACGCGTACTGGACCGACCACCCGGCGACGTTGATGGCCGACGTTCCGCGATTGAAGAGCTCGATGAAGTCGTTTTTGTACGTCGCGCCCGAGTTGCCGCCACCGCCGTAGACCTGGCTGATGACGATGCCGGCGGAGATCGCGGCCGCAGGCCGCGCGAGCGGCAGCATGGCGAGGACCATGGCGAAGAAGACCAGCAATGCCAGGCAACGCCGGCGGACCATCCCCACCCTCACTCCGTTTCCGCGGACCGGTGCGCCTCGGGCAGAGTACCGGAAATGACGAGCATCTGGCTCGACGAGACCCTGCCCGACGTTCATCCGAGCCTCGAGGGGGAGACCATGGCCGACGTCGCGATCGTCGGCGCAGGCATCGCTGGGGTCGCGACCGCGTACCACCTGACTCGCGCCGGAGCGAAGGCGGTCGTGGTGGATGCTCGTACGGTCGCCGAAGCCGCGAGCGGGCGAAACGCGGGCTTCCTTTTGGCCGGCGTCGCCGAGAACTTCGCCGCAGCGACCAAGCGCTACGGCGAGGAGCGCGCGCTTCGCGTGTGGCGTTTCACCAAACATAACCAGCAGCTCGTGCGTGAGGTCGTCGCCCGAGAGCACATCGAATGCGACCTCGCCTGGAACGGATCGGAGCAGATCGCGGGCGACGACGAGGAGTGGGTGGAGGCGTGCGCGAGCGCTGAGCGGCTCAGGCGCGAAGGCGTCCGGGTTCGCCTCGTTCCGGAGGAGCGCGCAGCGATCTACGAAGAGGACGGCGAGCTCCACCCGGTGAAGTACGTGCGCGGCCTCGCGCGGTCCGCCGTCAGGGCTGGCGCACGCATCCACGAGCACACCCGCGTCACCGCCGTGAGCGCGGACGGCGTGCGGACCGAGCGCGGGCGGGTGCGCGCCGGCGCGATCGTCGTCTGCGTGAACGCGTACTCACGACACCTCGTGCCGCTCCGCGTTCGTCCCGTTCGCGGGCAAATGCTGGCGACGGGCCCGGTCGCGCGCCGCGTTTTTGATCGCCCGGCCTACGCGCACCGCGGCTTCCGGTACTGGCGGCAGCGCGCCGACCGGCGCCTTCTTATCGGTGGCTGGCGCGACACGGCGGTCGAGGAAGAGGTCGGCGAAGAGGAGACCACGACGGCGCGCGTGCAGGACCAGCTCGAGCGCTTCCTGCGCGAGCGCGCGCCCGAGGCCAGGGTCACCCACCGCTGGGCCGGGATCATGGGGTTCTCGCATGACGCGCTCCCCTACGCGGGTCGGCTCGCGAGCGGCGTCTTCGTCAACGCGGGTTTCACGGGGCACGGGATGGCGTTCGCGACGGCGACCGGCGAGCTCATCGCGGACCTTGTCCGCGGCGCGTCGCGGAGTGAGACCGATCTGTACTCGCCGGAGCGGCCCTAGAGCGCGCAGCCAGACGAGATTCCGCGCGGGGCGCCGCGTTTGACACTCGTAGATGCACGCGTCGCTCGTACCGACCGCGACCGACCTCGCCGCGCTATTCGGCTACGTCCTCGGCAACCCGTTCCTCTTCATCAGCTCGAGCACCGTGATGACGACCGGTCTCCTCATCGGCGCTGTTGCGATGCCGCTGGTTCCCCGCGGAGGCTTCGCGCTGCGGGTCGCCGCGCCGTCGCTCGCCATGGTGCTCGTGTACTTCGGGATCGGGAGCATGGTGCTGGCCACCGAGATCCTCGTCCGCTTCCACGCGGCGATCCCGGATGCGACCGAGACACAGTTCGCCTCCGGGATCGGCCATCTCGTCGCGGCCGCGGCGGGGATCGCGATCCTGTTCCGGCACCTTCGCCGCCGCTCGCGCCGCGTATGGATCGTCGCGAACGCCGTCGCGGTGACGTACTGGGTGGCGCAGGTTCTCATCCTCACGCCGCCCTGGTTCGCGTTCGAGGGTCAGCTCGAGGTCATCCGGCTGCTCGCGCTCGCCGCGCTCGCGGCAGGTGCGCTGGTCAGCGTCCTTCTGTGGCGTGCCGCTCCTCGATCTCGATGAGCGCGCAGATCTTGAACAGTTTCGCTAAGTAGCCCCAGCCGATCTCCTCGGCCCCAGCGTGCGAAAATTGATCCTCATAGGGGCCCGTAGCTCAACGGTAGAGCAGGGGACTTTTAATCCCTTGGTTCCGGGTTCGAATCCCGGCGGGCTCACTTGTGGAAGGCGCGGAGTGCCAGCGCCTCGTCGTCGGGGTTGTCCTCGACTAGAAGGTTCCTTTTCGCGGGACGCCGACCAGGACCACCCACCACACTCCAGTCGATGCCCAGGTCGCTTCTACGGGGTTAAGCCATAGGCGGACAGATATATTTACGTATAGGTGGTGCCTGCTCGCTCGGTCGGTGCATTGGCGAAGAGGCCGTATCCGAGGGAATGAGCGAACGCAGACGCCGGACCCCCTCCGCGAACGATATGCGCCTGACGCCGCGGCAGTCGGAAGTGCTCGAGCGCGTCGTCCGCGGATTCGAAAACAAGCAGATCGCGAAAGAGCTTGGCGTCAGCGAGCAGGCGGTCAAGGAACACGTCTCGCTCCTGCTGCAGCGCTTCGGCGTGCCGAACCGCGCCGCGCTCGCCGAGGCCGGAACGCAGCGCATGATCACCGGCCACCGGGCCATCGAGCCGGCCTGGCTGCAGTACCTGTTCAGCGAAGCGCCGGTGATGATCGCGATGCTCCGAGGTCCGCAGCATGTGATCGAGATCGCGAACGAAGCGTTCCGTCGCGCGTGCGCCGGACGCGAGTTCCTCGGTCGCCGGATACGTGACGTCTTCCCGGAGATCTCGAGCGAGATGCTCGCGACGTACGACGAGGTCTACGCGAGCGGGATCCCCGCGGTCCGCCATGAGATGCCGGCGAAGTTCCTACGCGACGGAACCCCCGAACCCGGCTTCGGCAGCTTCATTTTCCAGCCGCTCCGTGGCGAGGACACGAACGTCAACGGTGTCATGGTGTTCTGCCTGGACGTGACGGAACAGGTGCGCGCCCGAGAGCAGCTCGCCGAGCTCACCGCGGAGCACCTCGCCATCCTGGATCAGATCCAGAGCACGGTGCTGGTGTTCAACAACGAGGGGCGTTTGATCAAGATTAACGAGGCGGGACGCCTTCTCGTCGGAACGGAGATGCTCGGGAGCACGCCCGCCGATCGGCGCCAAAACGGAGCGCTCCGCGACGCATCCGGTCGGACGCTCGAGATCGGCGACTTCCCGAGCACGCGGGCTCTCAACGGCGAGACGGTCGACCTAGACGTGACCTACGCGCGCACCGAGAACGAGCATCTCGCCATGCACGGACGCGCGACTCCGCTTCGACGGCCCGATGGGAGCATTCGCGGCGCCGTGCTTGTCCTCTACCCGAGAGCGACTTAGTTCAGGACGCGGTCCACCGCTCCGACGAGCTCGTCGACCTCGAACGGTTTGCCGAAGACCCGCGCCGCGCCCAGGAGGCCGGCGACCTCGCGCCGATCGGCGCGGCCACTCACGACCACGATCGGTACGTCGCCGGAGTCGGGCCGTCGCTCGCGCCAGCGCGCGACGAACTGCGCGCCGTCGAAGTCCGGCAGACCGATGTCGAGGACGATTGCCGCGGGTTTGCGCGCGAGCGCCGTGCGCAATGCCTGAGCTCCATCGACAGCGGGCACGGGATCAAGACCCGCAGCTCGTAAGGAGTCGGTAATAAGTTTGCGCACGTCCGGGTCGTCCTCGACGACGAGGACGCGCCGCTTCACGGGCGGCTTCATCCGATCAATGGTGTCACTCGTCTACAGCCGGCGCCAGCGGCGAGGGGCGAAGCGAGCGACTAGATGCCTCGCAGGAGCTCAGCGAGCGGGACGTCCAATCGCCGCGCGAAATGGGCGAGCGCGGCGAGCGAGGGAGCGACGCGCCCGGTCTCCATCTTCCACACGTACTGCCGCTGGAAATAGACCACCCCTTTGGCGCTCGCGCCCAGCTCGGCCATGGTCAGCCCCTTCTTCTCGCGGAGCGTCCGAATGCGCTTTCCGACCTTCCGCAGGAGAAGCGGTTCGCCCGGGACGTCGGGGTTCACGCGCGCCGGCACACGAACTCCACGATCGCGCTGACCGCCTCGTCGCCGTACGGCGCGGTGAACATCGCGCGAGAGTGCTCTCTTCCGCCGAAGAAGATGAGTGTCTTGGGGGTGTTCGCCTCGGTGAAGCACCGCAGGACGTTCGGCGCCGCCCGCAGAGAGTCGCGGTCGGCACAGACAAAGAGCTTCCGACCGCTGATCTTCTTCGCGAGGTCCTCCGGCACGGCGGCCACCGGCGCCGAGACGGCGACGACGCATTCGACATCGTTCTCGAAGGTCGACGCGAGCACGGCGCTTCCGCCCATCGAGGCGCCGACCAGCGCGATCTCACCGGCTCCGCGGTCGCGGAGCGCGGCTTTCGTCGCACGAAGGTCGGTCACCGGTGTCCACGGTGTCGGAGGCCGGTACCGGTTGGTCTTGCCGCTCGAGCCGCCGTAGCCGCGCAGGTTCACGGCGAGAGCCGCGACGCCCCGCGCCGCGAATCGCGGCGCGACGTTTCGCCAGCCGGATGCGTCCCAGTTCTGCCCGTGCACCAGGATCGCCACGCGCGGGGCGGGTATATCGCCGTAGAGCTCCGCCTGAATCGTCTCTCGATCGCTGGTGAAGCTCAGAAGCGTCGGCAACGCGCTCGCGGCCTTCATCGTCAGGGCACCGGATCGAGGAGCGGTTTGCCGTCGAGGAAGGCAAGGATGTTCTCGGCGGCGCGCACGGCCATCCGGGTTCGCGTTCGCTCCGACGCTGAGGCGATATGCGGCAGGAGCACGACGTTCTCGAGCACGAGGAGCGCCGGCTCGACCGCGGGCTCACGCTCGTACACATCGAGACCGGCCCCGGCGATCACGCCCTCCCTCAACGCGTCGGCCAGCGCTTTTTCATCCACGACCGGCCCGCGCGAGGTGTTGACGAGGATCGCGGTGCGCTTCATCTTGCGTAACCGCTCCGCGTTCATGAGGTGACGCGTCTCTGCCAGGAGCGGCACGTGCAGCGAGACGAAGTCGCTCCGCGAGAGCAGCTCGTCGAGTGTCGGAACGAACGTCGCTCCGAGCTCGCGCTCGGCGTCCTCGTTGCGCCGAGCGTCGTGGTAGAGGATGGTCATCGCAAAGCCCTTCGCGCGGCGAGAGAGCGCCCTGCCGATGCGACCCATGCCGACGACCCCGAGCGTCGCATGGTTGACGTCCTGCCCGGTGAACATGAACGGCGTCCATCCGCGGTACTTGCCGGCGCGCAGGAAACGCTCGGCCTCGCCTAGCCGGCGTGCGGCCGCCAGCAGCAGCGCGAACGCGCCGTCCGCGGTTGTCTCATCGAGGATGCCGGGCGCGAAGGTGACGGGGATCCGGCGCTCCTTGGCGGCGGCGACGTCGATGTTGTCGTAACCGGTGCCCATCGTCGCGATCATGCGCAGGCGCTTCGCCCCGCGGATGGCTTCCGCGTTCACCGGATTCGCGGGAAGTGTGTAGACGACGTCCGCGTCGCCGATCATCCGCGCGACCTCGTCGGCCGTCGGGATCGGTGGCTCGCCGGGTCCGACGACGACGTCGCCGCGCGGCCGCAGCATCCCGAGCGCCTCGTCGGCGACGGGCCGTGTCACGACGATCTTCACGAGCGCCGAGGAGCATATTGCGGCCACAATTCGACCGTGCCGAAACGCGTCGCCGTCGACGAGGTCGCCGCGCACAACGAGCGCATGTGGGAGCGCCTCGCGAAGGCAGGCATTCCGTACACACGCCCGCAAGGCTCACCGCCGCGGAGCAAAGCCGGAAAGCGCCGTTTCCTCGACGAGCTGACCGAGGGCACGCTCGGCGCGTTCGAGACTCTGGGCAAGCGCGTCCTCTGTCTCGCCGGTGGCGGTGGATGGCACGCGATCCTCTTCGCCGAGCTCGGGGCCGAGGTGACGCTCTTCGATATCAGCTCGCGCCAGCTCGAGACCGTGCGACGGCTCGCGCGGCGTCGCGGTACGGAGCTCGCCTACGTGCGCGGGGACATGCGCGACCTCTCCGCGCTCGGCAACGGCGAGTTCGACCTCGTCTACCACAACCACTCGATCGTTTTCGTACCGGACGCCGCCCGCGTGATCGCCGAGGTCGCGCGCGTGCTGTCGACCGGCGGCCTCTACATCTTCTCGACGATGCATCCGGTCACGATCCGTATGTACGAGAGCTGGACCGGCACCGGGTGGCGGCTCAAGATGCGCTACTTCGACGACGGGGCGGTCCCCATCGCCGACCCGACTTGGGAATTCGGGAGGGTCCGCGTTCGCGCGCCGACCCTCGAATACGGGCACCGCACGGGAGACCTGGTCAACGCGTGCGTGCGATCGGGGCTGGTCATCGACGGGCTCTGGGAATACTCGCCGAGCTACGACGGCGGCCCGGCAGGCTCCGAGGCAGACCTGGAGCGTCAGCTCCCGGCGTTCATTCGTTTTCGCGCGCGGAAGATCGGCGCGACGGCTGGCGGCCCGCGCGCAGCGAACGGCTCGCGTCGGCGTACTGATCCACCACCGCCGCCAGCTTTCGCGCGGCCACCGGGATATTCACCGCCCAGCCCACGCCGAACACGTGGTCGCTGAAGATCACCTCGCTCTCGGGATCCCAGTAGGCCTTGCGCAGGCGTTCGATGGTGGGCAGGCGGAAGTCGTACGGGACGACGCCCGCGACCTTGCCATGCCAGGTGCGTTCGGCGTCCGGCTTGCGGAGCTCCTGATAGAGCGCGGCGAAGAACGCGACCCAGACCAGCGTGCGGGCGAGCTTGTAGAGGTCTTTCATCGCGCGGCCCCAGCAGGAGCAGGAGTGGTGCCGGGGTGCGTCGCGGGCAACCCCCTCGCGCACAACGGGCACTCCGACGCGGCGTAGGTCGGAATCGCGATGGTCCAGAGCGCATGAAACGGCACATCGGGACGACCCGCTCCGCCCGACCGGTCCACGAGGACGGCGGCACCGACGACGGTCCCGCCCGCTCTTCTCACCGCCTCCATCGTCTCTTCAACGGAGCCTCCGGTGGTCATGATGTCGTCGACCACGAGCACGCGCTCCCCGCGATCGAGCGGGAAGCCCCGACGGAACTCACGACCAGTCCCGTTCTCACCCCGCTCGGCGTAGACCGCGCGCAGGCCGAGCTGCCGCGCGACCTCGTGCGCGAGGATGACCCCGCCGGTCGTCGGACCCGCGACGGTCGCGAGGTCGAGTGGACGTGCCCAGTCCGCGATAGGGCCGCACAGCCTCTCGGTCTCGACCGGGCGCCCAAGCACCTGGAACTTCTCGAGATACGTCGGCGAGTGCCGTCCCGAGGCGAGCACGAAATGACCGTCGCGCAGTGCGCCCGATCCGCGGAAAATGCGCTCGACCTCGGCCGGCGTGATCGGCATCGCGACGTATTCTGCGCGGATGCGCGCGCTCGCCGTGATACCCAGGAAGCCTGGAACGAGTGTGGTGCGCGAGGTCCCGGATCCGGTGCCGAACGACGACGAGGTCGTCGTCGATGTCGTCCGGGTCGGGCTTTGCGGTACCGACGCGGAGATCGACCGCGGCGAGTACGGGCTCGCACCGCCCGGCTCCGACTTCTTGATCCTCGGACACGAGAGCTTCGGCCGAGTGAGCCGGCCCGCGCGCCGCGCGAATGGGAAGATGGCGCAGCTCTCGGAATCCGCGGCCGTGGTGGCGAGCGTGCGTAGGCCCGATGGCTGTCCGAACTGCTCGCGCGGCGAGGCGGACATGTGCCTCTGGGGCAAATACACCGAGCGCGGCATCGAGGGACTGCACGGCTTTTGCGCGGAGCGCTACGCCGAGCGGCCCGAATACCTCTTCCCCGTGCCCGAGGAGATCGCCGATGTCGCCGTGCTTCTCGAGCCGCTGACCATCAGCGAGAAAGGTTGGCGCCACGTCACGTTCGCGCAGCGGCGGATGACCGTGTGGGAACCACGGCGCGCGCTGGTCACCGGCGCCGGGCCGGTGGGGATCCTTGCCGCGGTCCTCCTCCGGCTCCGCGGGCTCGACGTGACGGTCGTCGAGCGCACCGAGAAGCCCGAGCGCCGTTCCCTCCTCGCGAAGATCGGCGCGAGCTACGCGGCGACGTCCGTCACGTCACTGGACGAGGTCGTCGGTCCAAACGGGCACATCGACGTCATCCTCGAGGCCACGGGCAGCGCGCAGGTGGCGTTCGCGGCGATGGACCTCGTCGGGCCGAACGGCGTGCTGATCCTCACGAGCGTCACCGGCGGAACGCGGTCGCTGGAGGTGCCGGCCGATGAGATCAACAGGCGCCTGGTCCTCTCGAACGCGATTGTCCTCGGGACGGTCAACGCGAACGCGGCGGACTTCCGCCAGGGCCTCGCGGACCTCGCGGCGACGGAGCGGCGCTGGCCCGGCTTCCTCCTGTCCCTGATCACGCGGCGCGTGCCCCTCGAGAGGGCCACCGAAGCGTTGCGGCACGATCCGGCACAGATAAAGCAGGTGGTGGAGATCCGTCCGTGAAGGTTTACGACGTTTCGCTCGTCCTGCGGTCGGACATGGTCACCTGGCCCGGCGAGCCTGGACCCAAATTCATGCCCCTTCGCCGGATCGCGCTGGGCGATACGGCGAACGTCTCGCTGATCACTTTCGGGAATCACACCGGGACCCACGTCGATCCGCCGGTCCACTTCATCGAGCGCGCAAACACCGTCGATAAGCTGCCGATCGATGCGCTCGTCGGCCCGTGCCGGGTGGTCGCATTTCCCGAGACTGGTCACGTATCGGCAACGTGGCTCGACGGCGCGAACATCCCGACAGATGCGGAGAGGCTCCTCTTCAAGACTCGCAACAGCGAGCGGTGGTCGGATCCGACCGCGCCATTCACGCGCGACTTCACGGCCATCGACGCGAGCGCCGCCCGATGGTGTGTCGATCACCGGGTCAAGCTCGTCGGCGTCGACTACCTCTCGATCGAGCCGCAGGGTCCTGAGAAGCAGGGCTATCCGGTCCACAACACGCTGCTCCGCGCGAACGTGGTGATCATCGAGGGCCTCGACCTGCGCTCCGTCGTAGCCGGCGAGTACGACCTCGTCTGCGCGCCGATCAAGCTCCTGGGCGGAGACGGCGCGCCGGCGCGAGTGTTCCTCATAGAGCGGTGAGCGACCCGGGGGCGGAGTACCGCTTCCGCGACGGCGCGGCCCACCTCCTTGCTGAAATCGATACCGCACTCGACCGAGGCGAGATCGACGAAGCCGGTTGGCATGACCGCGTCGCCGACATCGTCCGGCCCGCGTATCTCGCCGCGACCACACCGCAGGCGCAGTCCGGATTTTCCGGAAGCGCGCTGGCGTGGGTGCACGCTCGCAGCCTCATCGCCGAAGGGATCGATCGCGATGGCACGTTTCTCGATGCGGGCTGCGCGAACGGTCTGCTGATGGAGACGATCGTCGACTGGTGCGCCACGAAGGGCTTCAGGATCAGACCGTACGGGCTCGAGATCGTGGCCGAGCTCGCGGCGATCGCGCGGTCCCGCTCACCTCAGTGGGCCGACCGTATCTTCGTTGGTAACGCATTGACCTGGGTCCCGCCGCTCCGGTTCGATTTCGTCCGTACGAATCTCGATTACGTGCCACCACGCCGGCGGCGGGATCTGGAGCGGCGACTGATGCTCAGCCGATGCGACCGAGGGACCCCGCGCGACGGGGAGCCGGCCGCCAAGGCCGGGGGGACCCCGGCGCGTTGAGAGGGTTTCGGTCGCGTCGGCTGACGCAGATGTAGCTGGAGGTCGAACGTCCTCATCTGACCCGTGTCAATGAGCTGCAGCGCGTGCTCTGGCTTGACGCCCCGGCCCGTACCATGGCCTAGATGGCGATCACCCAGCGCCCGCTCGTTCTGCGCCGGGACCTCGTCCGGATCTTCGGTGAGGACCGCCTCGTCGCGGTGATCCGGACCGCGACGCCGGATCTCGCGCGCGTGGCGGCCCGCGCCATGAGCGAGGCGGGCGTTCGGCTGGTCGAGATCACGCTGACCGTTCCGGACGCCTTCGAAGTGATCGAGGAGCTCGCGACGGACGACGCCTTCGCCGCGCGCGGATCGATCGTGGGCGCCGGGACCGTCCTCTCGGGCAGGCAGGCCGAGGACGCGCTGCTCGCGGGTGCTCGGTTTCTCGTATCCGCCGCCCTCGTCCCCGAGATGATCCAGGCCGCGCGCGCTCGCGACGCGATGAGCATGCCCGGGACCATGACACCGACTGAAATGGTGAAAGCGGCGGACCTCGGCGCGGACTTCATCAAGGTCTTTCCCGTCTCCGCAATCGGCGGACCTGACTTCATCAGCAACGTGCGGCGTGCGCTCATCCATCTGCCGCTCGTCGCCACAGGCAACATCGAGCTCGAAGACATCCCGGACTACTTCCGGGCGGGTGTGGTGGGATTCGGCGTTGGTGGTCCACTCATCCGCCCCGATCTCCTCGAGCGCGGCGACGTCGCGAGCGTGATCGCGAACGCGGAGCGCTACCTGGCCGCGACCCGGCGCCCCGCCACCAACTAGCCCGCCATGCCGCGCGATCTTCCGCTCGGCAACGGCGACTTCCTCGTCACCTTCGACGCGCGCTATCAGCTTCGCGACATCTTCTATCCGAACGTCGGCCTCGAGAACCACACGGTCGGCGAGCCGTCACGCTTCGGGATCTGGACGGACGGACAGTTTGCGTGGACCGGCGACGACGGCTGGGAGCGTCACATCAACTACGAGCATGAAACGCTCGTCGGCGACACCGAGCTCCTTCATGCGAAGCTCGGCCTGAGCCTGCACTTCCGCGACGCCGTCGACTTCGACCGGAATCTCTATTTCAAGGAGGTGACCGTCGAGGACACGACCGGGCGCGAGCGCGAAGTCCGGCTCTTCCAGCACTTCGATGCGCACCTTTTGGGGAACGACACGGGCGACTCCGCGTATTACGACCCGCGTTCCCAGGCGGTCGTCCATTACAAGGGACGCCGTTACTTCCTCATCTCGGGATCGAGCGGTGGGAGCGCGTACGGCCTCTCTTCGTTCGCGATCGGTCAGAAGGACGCGCCCGGGAAAGAAGGGACCTGGCGCGACGCCGAGGACGGCGAACTCTCCCGCAATCCGGTCGCGCAAGGCTCGATCGATAGCGTGGGTATGGTGGCCGTTTCGGTCCCGGCAAAAGGCAGCGCCACCGCGGTCTTCTGGATCGCCGCGGGCCAGGCCTACGAGGATGTCCGCGAGCTCGACAAGCTCGTCCGCGAGCGGACGCCCGCCGCGTTCCTCGCTCGGACGAAGGACTACTGGCGCCTCTGGGCGAACAAGGACGAATCCATCACCGACCACCTGCCCAACGAGATCTGCCGTCTCTACAAGCGCTCGACGCTCGTGATCCGCACACAGGTGGACAACCGTGGCGCGATCATCGCCGGGAACGACTCGGACGTACTCCGGTTCAACCGCGACACGTACTCCTATCTATGGCCGCGGGACGGGGCCCTCGTCGCCGACGCGCTGGACCTCGCGGGGTACGGTGAGGTCACCCGCCGGTTTTTCTTTCTTTGCGGCGAGCTCATCACGCGCGAGGGCTATCTGCTGCACAAGTACAACCCTGATGGGTCGCTTGGTTCCTCTTGGCACGCCTGGTCGACGCCGGACGGGCGGCTCGAGCTGCCGATCCAGGAGGACGAGACCGGCCTGCCCATCTGGGCGCTCTGGCAGCACTACGAGCGCGACCGCGACATCGAATTCATCCGACCGCTTTACCGAAAGCTGGTCCGGACTGGCGCCGACTTCATGGCCACGTACCGCGAGCCGCGTACCAAGCTGCCGGCCCCGTCGTTCGACCTCTGGGAGGAGCGGCGCGGCATCCATGCCTTCACCACGGCCGCGGTGTGGGCAGGCCTCACGGCTGCGCGTAACTTCGCGGTCGCCTTCGGACAGCACGAGCTGGCCAAGCGCTATGCCGTCGCGGCGCAGGAGATCCGCGATGCGGCGCTCACGCACCTGTGGGATCCGGACCGGGGCAGGTTCGTTCGGACGGTGAGCGTCCTCGCCGACGGCACGATCGTGAAGGACGCGACGATCGACATCTCGCTCGCCGGGATCTTCCTCTTCGGACTCCTGCCGGCGAGCGACGAGCGCGTGATCTCGACGATGCACGCGATCGAGGAGCGGCTCTCAGTCAAGACGCCGGTCGGCGGGATCGCGCGGTACGAGAACGACTTTTACTTTCAGGTCTCGCCGGACATCACGAACGTGCCTGGTAATCCGTGGTTCGTGGCGACGCTCTGGGTCGCGGAGCACCTCATCGCGATCGCCAAGACCGCCGAGGACCTCGAGCGCCCGCGAGCGTACCTCGACTGGTGCACGCGGCGCGCGCTCCCCTCAGGAATCCTCTCGGAGCAGGTCCATCCGTACACCGGCGAGCCGCTCTCGGTGTCGCCGCTCACCTGGTCGCACGCCGCATTTGTCAGCGCGGTGCAGCATTACGCAAGACGATCCGCGGTGATGAAAGACCGCTTGCGCGAAAAGGTGCGCACCGCGGGCGAGGTGATCGTATGAGAGGACGGTTCACGTACGCGGCGGCGATCGTCTTCGCCGGGACGGCGCTCGTCCTCTGCACGACCGCACCGCCTCCGCCTCCAGCGACGCAGGGTGTCGGCCTCCGAGCGACGTTCGTCCTCGCGAACCCGGCGGGCCTGCTCGCGCTCGACGACGCTGGGCGTGCGCTCGGTCGCATCGTGGACCTGCCGGCGCAGAGCGCGCCCGCGACGCCGACTCTGCACCCCACGGGCAAGGCGGTCGTGTTCGCGCTGACGCAGCAGCCGGACAGGAAGACGGGGTTCGGGTCCGACCTTTACTCGGTGAACCTCGACGGCACCGGCTTCCGGCCCGTCGTGCAACACGAGGGCGACAACGTGTTCTACGCGTCACCGCGGTTCGACAGCACGGGAAATGTCCTCTACTTCCACCGCCGCGCCGCGATCATCCAGGCGGGGTCGTTCGTCGGAAACGAGGACTCGATCGAGCGGCTCGACCTGCGCACCAGCGAGCGCAAGCGCATCCTCATGAACGGCGCCGATCCGGCGCTCTCGCCGGACGGCAAGCTCATCGTGTACGTCCATCTCACGCAAGGGCAGCCCGACGGTCTCTGGACGGCGAGCATCGACGGCTCGAACGCCCGGCCCTTCTTCAAGACGAAGGACACCTGGTGGTACCTCCAGGCGCCGCGCTTCTCGCCGAGCGGCTGCGAGATCATCTTCTCGGCGGCCGGCCACACGGTCTCGTCGCTGCCAAGCGGGGCGAAAGCCGGATTCGCGCATCTCAACATTCCGTCCGAGCTGTATGTCGCCCCCTGTGACGGCACGAGCGTCAGGACGATCGGCCAGACGGGAGACGACGTCGTACCGGCGTGGTCACCCGACGCGACGCGCGTCGCGTACGTCGGAACGGGGGCGTTCTTCATCCTGACACTCGCGACCGGGAACGTACGCACGATCGCGCAGGGTCAGGATTTCTTCTTCGGCGACCTGGTCTGGCTCAAATAGCCCGTATCGTCATTCGTCCGGGCGGGCGAACCGGTACCCGACGCCGCGAACTGTCTGGATGAGCTTGGGCTCGTCGGGGTCGGGCTCGATCTTGTCGCGGAGCCGACCGACGTAGACCTTGAGGTACTGCGTCTCATAGCGGTACTCGGGTCCCCACACCCGCGTAAGCAGAGCGTCGTGCGGGAGCGCCTCGCCGGGGTGGGTCGCGAGCTCCGTCAGGAGGTTGAACTCCGTCGGCGTGAAGTGGATGTCCTTACCCGCACGGCGGACGCGGCGTGCCGTGAGATCGATCACCAGATCGTGGCTTTCGATGACGCCGCTCCGCGGGGCGCGCGGAGCCGAGCGGCGCAGCACGCTCTCGATCCGCGCGACGAGCTCGCGAGGTGAGAACGGCTTCGTGAGATAGTCGTCCGCCCCGAGACGCAGCCCTCTGATCTTGTCCTCTTCAAGACCGCGGGCGGTGAGCACGATGATCGGGAGGTCGGTCTTCTGCCGCACCTGCTCGAGCAGCGCGAAGCCGTCGCGGCGCGGGAGAGCCAGGTCCAGCACCACGAGGTCGGGCCGCTCCGAGTAGATCATCGCGAGGGCCTCGTCTCCGTCCGCTGCCTCGAGCGGCGTCAAGTCCTGGTGCGCCAAGGAGAGCGAGCTCCGGACCAGGGCACGGACGTCCGGCTCGTCGTCGACGATGAGGACCTTCAAGAGGTAGCGAGCGGGAGCGACGTGACGAACGCGGCCCCGCCGCCAGGATTCTCCTCGTACTCGAGCGTGCCACCGTGAAGGGTGACCAGGGATCGCGCGATCGCGAGCCCGAGTCCTGAGCCGGGCGTCCCGTTGGCGCTCTCCCCGCGGAAGAACTTCTCGAAGATGCGCTGCCGATCCTCGCTCGCGATCCCCGGTCCGTGGTCCCGCACCTCGATCCGGACCGCGTCGCCCCGCCGGTGCGCTGCGACGAGGATCGGAGTCCCCTGGGGCGCGTACCGGATCGCGTTCACGATGAGGTTCGCGAGGGCTTGCGACATGCGGCTCCGGTCGGCGACGACGATCGGTGGGTCGGGGTCCACGTCGAGCGAAATCCACTGACGCTTCTGTTTCGCCAGGACCGCGTGATCCGCCACGACGTCCCGGACGAGCGCGACCGAGTCGATCTCCTCTTTCTCGAGTGCGATCTGTCCTTCCTCGAGACGCGCGATCTCGAGGAGCTGTGAGGTGAAGTCCTCCAGGCGTCGCACGTTGCGCTCGGCACTCTCGGCCAGCTCGCGCTGCGCCGCCGTGAGGGCGCCGGGGCGCTCGCCCAGGAGTAGCTCCACCGCGCCACGTACGACGGTCAAAGGGCTGCGGAAGTCGTGCGACATCGCGGCAAGGAACTCGCTCTTGATGCGATCTGCCTGCCGCAGCGCTGTCGCCTCGGCGGCTTGCCGCACGAACTTCTCGCGCTGCGCTCGCAGGTGATCGAGCTCGCGCAGGACGCCGGACATCATGTACGCGGCCAGGACCATAACGCTAACGTGGAACGCGAGGCGCGGGGGCTCGACTACGAGGCCATAGGTGTCCGCGCGGTAAGCGGCAATGGCGACGTACGCGAGCGCGAGCGCGCCGGCCGCCGTGAATGCCCCCGCCGTCCCAAAACGGAAGCCACCCGCGATGATCATCAGGGTCGCGATCACGAACGTGGTCCAGCTCGGATCGGCGGCGAAGACGAGCATGCCGAACGCGACGACGGCGATATCGATCACGAACATCGCTCGGGTCAGTCGGTCGAATGTCGCGAGCGCGCGCTCGCTGTGCATCAGCCAGTACACGATCGCCGAATAGACCAGCACGAACGCACCTAACCCGTAGAGGTACACCGGGCCGATGTTGGGGAAGAGCGGCCCCAGGAAAAAGATGAGAGCAGCGCCGCCAAGGCGTGCCCAGTTGAACGTTCGCTCGAGGCGCTCCGCCACCGCGCTCGTTACGGTAGCGCCCGGCGGGATGCCATATCGCGCTCGCCGGGTTCGATGCCGGCTCGATACGGCCCGCCGCCTGACCGGAGAGACCGCTTAGATACAAGGCGAACCATCACGACCCGCTCGCCTTGTGACTCGCGCGCAAGATCGAGGATGGCCTGAGCACCGGCCGACCGATGGTCAGGGCGCGGAGCTCCTCGTCAATCATCTCGATGAACGCGTCGACGGCGCGCTCACGCCACTGCTTCCCGCGCTGTCGCAGCAGCTCGGCGCGCACGGCATCCCACGCGAGACCTTTGCGGTACGGGCGATCGGTGGTCATCGCGTCGTAGGTATCGGCGACCGAGATGACCGAGACCTCGACCGGCAGCTCGTCGCCCTTGAGCCCACGGGGGTAGCCCATCCCGTCGTGTCGCTCGTGGTGCGAGAGGACCAGTTCGGCACCTTCCCAGAACTCGGGCAGCCGCTTCAGCAGGCGATGGCCGATCTCGGTGTGCCGGCGCATCTCCCTCTGCTCGTCTTCGGTGAGCGGGCCCGGCTTGAGGAGGACCACGTCGTTCGTCCCGATCTTGCCGATGTCGTGCACCCGCGCGGCGTCGCGGATGAGCTCCACCTGGGTGTATTCGAGCTTGAGGCGCTTCGCGAGTCGCTCGGCCAGATCCGCGACGCGCTGAGAGTGACCATGGGTGTATGGATCGCGCAGGTCGATGAGGTCGGCGAGCTCGAGGACCGCGGACTTGGTCTGCTCGCGCACTCTTGCGCTGTCGCGGAGGGTGAGGAGCACCACGGCCATCGGAACGCCGAAGAGCAGGAGCGTCCATGGCTGGGATTGCGCGGCGATCGCACCGAGGGCGCCGAGCAGCAGGAGCGCGGCCTGGTAAGGCAAGGGCCTGCGGTGCAACCGCCACCATCCACCGAGCGGATTGCGCCTCATCTGGAGCGCCACGACCACGTCGACGAGCGCCGTGTGCACTACGTACTTCGTCACCGCCGCGAGCAGGATCGCCCACGGCTCGCGCACCACCGTCGAGTTCGGGCCGGCGATGGCCACGTACACCGTCGCCGCCGCGCCGGTCGCGAGAACCGACGACGCGGTGTTGAAGCCTCGGTTGTACCAGCGCTGCCGAACGCCCCGGAAATGGAGGGCGATCAGTGTGCTCGCCGCTGTCGCGACCATCGCGTAGAAAGGGCCAAGCAGCAGGCCGGCCGCGAACGTCGCCGTCTCGTCGACCGTCATCTTCACCTTGACCGACAGGTGCACCGGCCAGAGCTGCCCGACCGCCGCCATGGCGGTGACGAGTGCGAGCAGCAGGGTGTCCGATGTCCGGAGCTCGGCGCGGAACGCGGCGCCCGCGGGGAGGGCCGCGAGCGCCGCGCCGAGGACAGCGAGGATGTAGAGACGAAGCGGCCTGCGAAGACGAGACACGGGCTAGAGCCCGACGAGTGTGTATCTCACCTGGGTCGTGACGTTCGACTTCCCATACGCCGTGGAGCTGAGCCAGAGATACGTGCCCTTGACGCTGGTCCTGGTGTCGAAGGACTCACTCGCCGGCACTGTGACCCTGACGATGACCGGCACCCCGATTGAGAGAAGCCCATTCGCCGGCAACGACCTCGTGATCTTCGCGGTCATCGGAGTTTCGCCCGGAAGCGACACGACCGCCGCGACGGCGTTCGAGGGCACGAGAAGCTCGAAGGCGACTGGCCCTTTGATCGTCGAGCGGTATTCGGCGGGAAAGGCCGTCGACACGTCCACGAGCGCCCCGTTGACCACGAAGACCGGGTCGTCTTCACACCACTGCGGGCTCGCGGTCGCGCCCGCGCTGAGTGCCAACGTCGAGATCACGAGACAGATCGAGAACGAAAGGGCCGAACAGAACCTGCCAGAAAGAAGACGCCTCATCAACCAACCCCCACCAAAATGCACCACGAGTGTTCGCGCGATCAGTACGAAGTGAGTACGCAGGGAGGATGAGTGGACGGCGGCGAAGAATCGTGTCGAGGCAGTCGCAGGACACGTCAACGGAGGGGTGGTGAATGGACGGTAAAGAGCGCCCGCTACGCGGTCGGCGGCAATGGGTAGCCGGCGATCGCGGGCTCGCCGCGAAGACGCGCGTAGCCAGGCTTGATACGCGCGTAGATGATCGCGACACGCTCGTCGTAGCCGACGAACGCGCTCTTCATCGCGTTGATCGAGAGGCGCTCGACGTCCGTGAGGGTGAGCCCGAATGCGCGCGACAGACGTTGGAGCTCCTCGGAGAGCGTGACAAAAGACATGAGCCGGTTGTCGGTATTCACGGTGACGCGGAAGCTTTGTGCCAGGAAGTGGCGGATGGGATGCTCGCCGAGCGTTGGTACAGCCCCGGTATCCACGTTCGATGAGGGGCAGAGCTCGAGCGGGATGCGCTTGTCGCGCACGTAGGCCGCCAGCGGACCGAGCTTCACCACTTTCCCCTCGCTGATCGCCATGTCCTCGACGAGTCGCACCCCGTGCCCGATACGGTGCGCGCCGCAGTACTGGAGGGCCTGCCAGATCGATGGAGGGCCGAACGCCTCGCCCGCGTGGATCGTGATTGAGAAGTTCTCGCGCCGGCATAGCTGGAACGCCTCGATGTGGGCCTTCGGCGGATGACCCGCCTCCTCGCCCGCGATGTCGAAGCCGACGACCCCGCGCTCGCGGTGCGCGACCGCGAGCTCCGCCATCTCGAGCGAATCGGTGCGGTCGCGCATCGCGCAGATGATCTGGCGGAGCGTGACGCCGTGTTCGCGCTCGGCGCGCTCGAACCCCTTCTCCACGGCCTGAACGATCTGCTCGAGGTTGAGGCCGCGCGTCGTGTGGAACACCGGCGCGTAGCGGACCTCCGCGTACACGATCCCGTCGCGCGCGAGATCATCGCCGCACTCGTACGCGACGCGCTCGAGCGCCTCCTCCGTCTGCATGACCGCGATCGTGTGGTCGAAGCCACGCAGATAGAGCGAGAGCGACCCGGACGCAGCGCTCGCATGGAACCAACGACCGAGCTCGTTCGCGTCCGTGGTCGGAAGGCCCGCGTAGCCGATATCCCGGGCGAGCTCGACGACCGTCGCGGGACGCAGGCCGCCATCGAGATGGTCGTGCAGCAGGACCTTCGGCACGGCGCGCAGCGTTTCGAGCGGGATCACGCGCTCACGCGGCTTTGCCACGCGGAGGCACCCGTCGCTGACACCGGCTCGCGCCGGAGCAGAACGATGAAGATGAGCGCATGGCTCACCCAGAGCAGCGGCACCGCGTAGGTGGGGATGAACCAGGCCGCGCCGAGCTGATATTGCGTGGCGTTCGCCGCGATCCCTTGGACGACGGCGTTCAGGAGGTCAAGCGTGCCCTCGAGGTTGAACACCCAGACGAGCGCAATCGCGAACGGCCAGCGCAAACGGAGCGCCGCGATCGCGAGAAACGCGAGGGCCGTTGCGATGAGGTCGCCATACGCCAGCGGCACGCTGAACGATCGCGGAAGGTTGGGGTCGGTCACAGCGGGCACGATGACCGTGAGTCCCAATGTCCTGAGTGTGTGAATGAGTAGCAGCGGCACCAACGCTGCCGCGCGTGGGAGGACCGCGAGGCGCGGCCACACGTACCACTTCGCGGCGAGCGCGTACGTGACGATGGTCGCGGCGGTCTGTAGTCCGAAGATCGTGAAGGCGTCCATGTCCCCTCCTGCGCGAGACGGGTGTCTCGCAGAGATGCTAGGCGGCTTGTTAGAGGCCGGACCAGCGCGCGGCGAGTGCCCCGATCGAGATCGCGAGCATCGCAAGCCATAACAGCCGAAGCGCGGCCTCGGGAGCCGCGATGAGCCACGACGCGCCGAGCGCTTCGGTGGATCCGTCGGCGTAGCGAACCTCGCCGCGCACCTCGACCGCTCTGCGACGGATGCGCCTGACGGGTGTCGAGAGTCGGCGCTGCGCGAGGCTGAGGAGCGACGCGCCGATGGCCGCGGCGGCCGTCGGGATGGCCGGCGCGCCCGCCGCGGCAGCGGTCGCAATGACAGGGAAGCCACCCCACGCGAGAGCAAATCCAAGGTCGGAATGCACGAGCGGCATTTCGAACGCGTAGAGGACGACGAGCGCGGCGCCTGTCGCGACGAGCGCAAGGAACCACGGGCCGAGCATCGAAGCAGCGATCAGCCCGAGCGCCACCGCTCCGAGGAGTCCGATCGAGCCGAGCGCGACGAGGGCACCGGACGGAATGCGAGTGCCGAGCGGGCGGCCGCGTAACTCGTCGAAGGAGTGGGCGGCGACGCCGACGGCGAGAAAGAAAGCGAGGATGGCACCCGCCACGATCCGCGGATCCGGCATCGGAGCCACCACGATCCGCGGATCCGGCATCGGAGCCA
>MNEO01000085.1 GCA_001917735.1 Chloroflexi bacterium 13_1_40CM_68_21 | reverse complement strand
CCGCGATGCGCTCCGGCTGGTCCGCGGACTACGGGGCCTCAACCTGATCGGCTTTGACTTGGTTGAGGTTCAGCCTCAATACGACCACGGCGAGGTCACCTCGCTCCTGGCTGGCACATTGCTTCACGAATTCCTGACGCTTGTTGCCCTCAACGGCCGCGACCAACAGGAGCGCTCTGACTAGGCACTCTGTCTAGGTGGCCAGCCGGAGCCATCCGTGCTTGTCCCGCACCAGCCGGACTGTTTTCAACATGGGGGAGATAGAGTCCCGTCTTCCGCTCTCGGAATGCGGATCGCCCCCCCGGAATCTGACCAAAACTCATTCCCGGCGACGCGGACCCGGCAAGTGAGGAAGACGGGCCGCGTCACCGACTCAACATCTAGGCGACTGGCACCCTGGCCTCGTAGCTCGATAGCTGCTCGCTCATCGGCCCTGGTGGCGGGCTGTTCAGATCGGCGCCGGTCAACTCCGCAAGACGCCGCTTGAACCAGACGTCGAACGCGTCCTGCGACCGCGCGAAGAGATCCAACGCGCGGGCGAAGTCAGGACTTTCCATATAACCAATCAGCAGGTCGGCCATTGGTGTCTTCTGCAGGTACCAGGATTCTTTCGGAATGCCGATGCGCTCTTCGGACCTGGCGAATTCAGCCTTGCGGGACCCTTCTAGCTCCTTGAAGAATGCGCGGGCGTCTTCAGTCTTGCCGGAGATCACAGGCAACGCGAAACAGACTTGATCCATGGTCGCTCCCCCTTGCTTCTCTCTCGCCCAGCGGCGAGCCCTCACTCGCAGCGTATTCTCCGCCCGCGGCGCAAACATCCCGGCGTCAGATGCAACCACCCGTCCTCGTCCCTGATCAGTCGGGGTGCTTCAACATGACAGACATAGAGTCCCGTCTTCCGCTCCGAGTTCAGACCGACGACAGGCTATGGCGCGATGCTGGCTCCCTGTCTGACCTCGCGAAGCTGTGATTCGTCTCGTCTAGCTGCCGTCGTCGACCGTCGGCCAGCCCTCGCGGCCGAGAGCCCACAGCCCTGCGCTAGCCGTCCATGTGGCGAGCTGCGTGAAGGCCGGGCGATGTGCCCGGCCTTCACGTGACTTCCGAGGGCGGCGCCGCCTCGGTCAATCGTTGTCTTGTATCACCGACACCGAACGACTCGTGAATGCATTAGGCACGTACAGCAGACCAGTCCGTGGGTTGCGATCGAGAAAGCGCGGACAGGAACCCACCTGGACGGTCGCGACCACGGTCCGTGTACCGCTGTCGATCACGGAGACCGTGCCAGGCGTCGAGTCGCAGCTCCCGCGGTTGGTGACGTAGATCCTGCCGTTGTCGGGATTGAACAGCACGCCATGTGGACGACGGCCCACCGGGATGGTTTGCACCAGAGTGTTGGTTCTGGCGTCAACGACGGCGAGCTGATTCGTATTTCGAGCGGCCACATGCAGGACGTTTCCGTTTGAATCAAAGGCGATTTCTCGCGCCTCGCCGCCAATCGAGAACGTCGCTTTGACCGTGTCTGTCGATCCGTCAATCACGGTGATCTTGTCTTGACCACCGTGCGTCATGTAAACGAGATTCGTGCGGGGATCGACAGCCACCATGAAGGGGTTGAGGTCAACGTCGACGTAACCCAAAACCGTGTCTGTCGACCCATCTATGATGGCGACCGTATTCCCATCGGTGCAGCAGCCGCCGCTCATCGTGACGTAGAGCTTGTTCGTCTTCGAATTGACGGCGACGAAGGCCGGACCGATGCCGTTCAAGGTGATCGTCTTTTGCACCGCGTCGGTTGAACCCCCGATGACGGAAACGGTGTTCGATGACTCGTCGGTGCAGATAGCGCCCCCCGCGTTCGCGACATAGATCTTGTTCGTCTTCGGGTTTACGGCGACGCCGAATGGGCTAAGGCCCACCGTGATGGGCGCCAGCACCGTGTTCGTTCGGTTATCTATGACCGAGACGATGTGCGACTCGCAACCAAGCGGCTCCAATCCCGGAGTCACGTAAGTCTTGTTCGTGTTCGGATTGACTGCCAGAGCGAACGCCGTGGCATCCACGTTCGGCCCCAGACTGATGGTCGCGATGACCGCGGGCCCCTCGCTCGCCGCACTTGTCGTCGGCAGGGTCGCGGCTAGAAGCACGAATGACGCCGCGAGGACGAGTGACTTCTGTGCGAACTCCGGCTTGGTTGTCAGCTTGGATGCCCTCCTCCGTTAGTCGCTAATTCCGATCTGGGCAGCGCGCTAGTTCTTCAGCTCGCTCTTCAGTTCCTTGAAGATGCGCAGGTCAACCACGTTCGCGATCTCGCCGGCCGTCAGCTTCGATAACCCCGTGTCGTTCAGGAGCGGCGCGAAGAACCCGATGCTCTTTTCGACATCCGACATGCGCCAGGCCACCGGGACCATGTTGGCCGCCTCGCGAACGAGGGCCACGTTCGCCGCGCCGCCGAAGAGTCCCTTGTCGGTCGCGAGCTTCGCCGCGTCCGCGCGATCCGCCGGTAGCGCGTCGGCAGAGCGATAGATCGCGCGCAGCGCGCGCTTCGCGGCGATCGGATTGGCGCGGTACCACTCCGCGTTTGCGGCGAGGATGCAGCAGTCGAGCTTCGACCACGGCTCGTCCATCACCTGCGAGTGGATCACATGGCCTTTGTTCGCCGGGTTGGCCTTGAGTGCGGCCGCCGAGGTCGTGGCCACGAACACCGCGTCGTTCTTGCCCTCGAGATAGAGCTTCACGGGATCGGCGTCCGCCTGGACAACGAAGTTCACCGCCGTCGGATCGACGCCTGCCTGCTTCAGAACGAGCGCGAGGTAGCTGTAGCCGAGCTCGGAAAGAGCTTTGGAGCGGACGACGACGGTCTTGCCGCGCAGGTCAGTGAGGGCCGTGACGCTCTGCGGCGCCCAGATCTCGACGCATCCGGGATGCATGCCGCCGAGCGCGACGAGCTTCGTTCCGGATTGCACGGCGTTCGCGATCGACGGCGGGAAGAAGATCGTCATGTCGAGCTTGCCCGCCGCCAGCGCCGCCGCGCCACCGGTGTCCGTGATCTGCACGTCGGTGAATCCTTCATCGCGCAAGTACCGTTCGGCGGCCATGACCGGCGCGTCGCACGATGCGCACTGGATCCGGAAGGTCGTCGTCTCCGGCGCCGGTAGCGGTGTCGGCGTCGGCGCGGCGGTCGCCGTGCTGGCGGGTGCGGCGGCCTGGCCACATGCCTCGAGCAGCGGAACGACCATGAGGCCGGCGGCGAAGGTGGTGCCTCGACGGAGGATCTCGCGCCGTGTGATCTCGTGTCCAGGATTCACCTGCGTCTCCTTTCGCCTACTGGGCTGTTGTGCCGGAACGTCGGGACCGTTCGGCTGGTGGGGAGTGGCGACTCGACCGCTTCGACTACGCGCTCGAAGCGGATACCTGCACGAGCGCAAGCGTCCTCGACCGCGTCCGCTGAGATCGCGTCGAAGACCAAGAAGCAGATCTCGTCGTTCGGGACGTAGATGGACCGCACAAAGCGGATACGGGTGCCGTGCTCGGCGAGTTTCTTCGCCGCACCTCGCGCGCGCTGTGCGCTCCGGAGGCGCGCTTTGCCGGGACGGGCCAGATATGTCTCGGCCAGAAAGCTTGGCACGCTGAGATTTTCATCCCGCGCATTGGTCGTTGGTACGCGGGATAACCCTTGAGAAACCCTTGGCTACTGTGCGGCGATCTCCTCGGACGCGACCTTGCGCGCGAGCTCCGCTCGCGAGCGGACGCCGAGCTTCTCGTAGACGTTCGCGAGATGGCCCTCGACGGTCTTCGCCGAGATGAAGAGAGCCGCGGCCACCTCCTTGTTGGTGCGCCCCGAGGCGACGAGCTCGGCGACCCGCCCCTCGGAGGCGGTCAGACCCGATGCTCCGCGCCGGCGACCACCGATGCTGGCGAGCTCGCGCCGTGCAGCCGCCGCCCAGAGGGGCGCCTCGATCCTCTCGAAAATCTCGAGCGCGTGCTCGAAGGAGCGGCGGGCCTCGCCCCTATGCCGCCCGCGCCGCTGCGCGGAGCCGAGCGCGAGGAGCGCGCGCCCGTGGTCGAGCGGAAGTGACAACGGCTCGAGTCGCTCGGCGGCGTCCCGGAGCTCGATCTGCGCACCGTCATGTTCTCCTCGCGCGGCCGCGGTGAGCCCGCGGCAAACGGCCGCGAGAGCGCCGTGCCAGGGGTTTGTGCGATCGCGCTCGAGCCAGTCGATGAGGGGGCGCGTCTCCTCGATGCGGCCCAGCTTGGCAAAGGCATCGACGGCGTCCGTCAGTACCGTCGGGATCGCCAGCCGAGTGTGGGCGAGCGGAGGCCATCGCCCTTCATCGGCGGTGAATAGGCGAGCGACCGCGTCGCGAAAGTACGCCGCGGCGCGATCGACGTCGCCCCGCGAAAGATCGACGAAACCTAACACTCCTCGAGTCTGGATCGAGCGACCCGCAAAGCCCGCGGCATCGGCGATCCGCATCGACGCGTCGGCGTCGCGGCGCGCATCCGAAAGCTCGCCGAGGCACGCCTCCGCGTAGGCACGTATGCCCAGTCCGCCCGATTCACCCGTCTTGTTGTGCTCGGGAACGCTGTACAGAAGGAACTCGTTCGCGAGCAGCTTCGCGTGACGAAGGTTGCCCGCCCGACTCTCGGCATACGCCAGCATCGCTATGACCGAGTTGTGCGTCCGGAGGCCGGCGGCCAGAGACTCATCGACAAGAGGGTTGAGCAAGAGCCGTCCCGCGTCCGATCCCATGGCCAGACGCGCCCATGCGAGCACGAGCCGGGCCTGAACGCCGCCGTGCGCCAGCTGCTCGATCCGAGCTGCAGCCTCGAGGTCCTCGATCGGCTTGCCCTCGAGAGCGGCGCGTGACGCGGCGGCCGCGGCGAGAAGCGCTCGATCGCCGCTTCTTTCGGCGAGCTCGACGGCACGTCGGGCGTGCGCGATGGAACCGTCGCTCACGCCGCGAACGATCGGATCGCACAGCTCGAGCCTGATCCGAAGCTCGAGCCTTGGATCGTCGACGTGTTCGAGGGCCTCTTCGAGCAGCGGGGGGGCCGCGCGGGTGTCGCCGAGACCGCGGCGGAACCCCAGCAGCTCCAGGGCGCGGGCGCGCAGGTTTCCACTCGTCGCCGGCAGCACAGCCTCGAGCAGTTGCTCAGCGCCGGGTGCACGTCCGGCGACGAGTAGCTCGGCGGCATCGACGGCACGACGAAGTCTGTCGGCCGTCCGCGATTCGGGTGTGAGCTCGCGCGCCCGCGTCATGAGCTCCGCCGCCGCCGTCGGGGCTCCCCGCCCGCGAGCGCGTGCCGCCGCGCCTTCGAGGCGGGCCGCGACGTGCTCGTCGGGCCCGGTCGCCGCGAGCGCGAGGTGTCGTGCAGCCTCCTCTTCATCCGCGGAAAGATCGGCGAGCTTCCTGTGGACCGCTCGCCGTTCGGCGGGGGACGCTTCCGCCGATAGCACGGAAGCGAAAAGCGGGTGCGTGAATCGGACTTGCGCTTCCTCCAGCGCGACGACCTCTGCGACGATGGCTTCCCGGAGCGCTTCGGGCGAGAGGAGTTCGGGTACGGGACGCGCGCTCGAAGCGACGGCCAGGAGCGCGCTCCGTGTCTCGGGCGAGATAGCGCCAAGCCGGCGCGCGACGAGCTCCCGCAGGTTTCCCGGCACCGGGAGAGGGTCTGTGACCGCGAGGTCGCTCGACCGTGCGCGAAGGGCGCGCGCGATCTCGAGCGCGAAGAGCGGATATCCGCCGCTCGCCTCGTGCAGGCGCAGCAGGGTCGGGCGAGGAAGGGCAACGCCGATGCGTTCGTGGATGAACTGCTGAAGCGCGCCCGCACTCAACGGGCCCAGCCTGAGGCGTTCGCCCTCGAGTCGGATCGTTGGCTCGCCATGCGCTTCGGTCCGCTCTGTCATAAGAAGAACCATCCGCGCGGTCAGCCTTCGGGCCACGAATTGGAGCGTCATCCGCGAAGGGCTGTCGAGCCACTGCACATCGTCGACGGCCACGACCACCGGCCTCTTTCTCGCCAACAGCTCGAGAGACGTCAGGACCGCTACCGACACGGCATGGGGGTCGGGAGCGCGACCGCTTCCCGCGTCGATCAGCAGGGCCGTCTCAAGTGCGGCTTTCTGCGGGGCCGGAAGCCCCTTGAGAACCTCATCCAGAGCTGGTCGGAGCAGGTCAGCAATCGCCGCGAATGAGTAGGCGGTCTCGGCTTCGACCGGCTGCGCTTTGAGGACTAGGTAGCCGCGCTCTGCGGCGCGCTCGAGGGCAGCGGCCCAGAGGGCCGTCTTGCCGATCCCGACCGCGCCCTCGATGAGGAAGCATCCGCCGCCACCTGCCGCGGCACGAGCGAGCAAGTGCGTGAGTGCCGCAAGTTCCTCGTCTCGCCCGACGAGGTCGCTCCCCATTGAGTCGTGAGATTAGCCGGAGGGGACGATCGCCCCGATAGATCACCGGGTCCTCAGCTCGCCAGCCGAAGCCACCCGTGCCCGTCGCCAACGAGCCGTGTTGTGTCAACATCACGAGCTTTGACCCCCGTCTTCCGCTCCGTAACCCACCGGTAGGGCGACGGACGCGCGTAGAAGGGCCTGCGCGAAAAGCTTCCACTCTTCGCGGACCCCAAGCGTCGACGGGCTCCGCAGGGCTAACGGCTCACCCGGATGGGGATCGCAGCTCGAGGACGACGACCGCTGTCCCGGACGGGCGGCGAGTCGCGTAGCCATCGACGTCGTCCCCCATCTCGCGCCATCGGCCCCAGAGGCGCTCGCGCTCCTCGCCTTGCGCCGCCCGCCCATGGATGGCGCGCGTGCTATCGGGAAGCTCGACCGTGGCGTCGGGATGCGCCTGCAGGTTGAGCCACCAGGCGGGCTCGGCGTCTTTCCAGCCGTTCATCGCCATCGTGACCAGGTTCGGACCATCCTCGTAATAGCCGAGGATCACGCTGCGCTTCTTGCCGGATCGGCGGCCCACCGTGGTGAGGCGCATCGTCCCCCATCGGTTCGGCTTCGGCGACCACAGGCCCTTACGGCCCCGACTGAGCCGATAGATCGCGCGGTGAATGACCCAGGCCGAGACAACGACCCAGCGAGGCGGGAGTCGCGGAGATCGTTTCGGCGTATTGGCGATGGCTCATGATGTCACGCCCGGGTGCTCGGTCTTAGAGGAGCCGAGGAGTACTTCGTGGTTCCGGCGGAGCTTGCCGACCACATCGTGATCGACTACTCAGCGAAGTGATTGCTCGCGCTGATGGCGAGGTCACGAGGTCGCCACTGCTGAACCCGCCGACGACGAAGCGGACGAGCCCCTGCTACTCGTGGCTGGCTGGCAGGAC
Source organism: Chloroflexi bacterium 13_1_40CM_68_21 (assembly GCA_001917735.1). The sequence continues at coordinate 5,949 of MNEO01000085.1, read as the reverse complement.
CGGAGCCACCGGCGCTTGTCATGAACGAGTCGGGTTGTTACAGGATCACTGACGCTCGTGTCGTACTGCCGCCAGATTCAGGAGCAGAAGTTCTCGCGATGAACGCGGCACGTAGGGGTCAGTCGAGCACTTGGCCGCGTGTGCACGGTCGGCGGGCGTAGCGTGCGCCTGCCTGACCAGGCGAGGGGAGGGCGCGCCGTAGCAGCGGCTCGCGCCAGAGCGCGGCCCGTGATCCAGAAGGGGAGAGTCACATGGCGATCGCACAGCAGCAGAAGACGGCGGACACACAGACCTCGAATGCGAACGACTTCAGAGCGGCGATGGCGTCAGCAAGCGCTCGCGATCACGCCAGCTTCGAGGCGCACCTGAGGGACGACGTGACGTTCGTCAACCCGATGGTCGGAACCGTGGACAAGGCTGGGTTCCGCGCATTCCACACCGCTCTTTGGACGGGACTGCCCGACATCAACTACAAGGTCGAGCGGACTGTGTCGGAGGGCGATACCGTCGTGGGGGAGTGCACAGTAACCGGGACTCAGCGCGGCGAGCTCGCGGGCGTTCCTGCCACGAACAAGTGGGTGAAGGTGCCGGTGATCTTCATCGTCGACTACGAAAATGGAAAAGCGAAGCGGTGGAGCTCGTATCTCGACACGGCCACGCTTCTCCGTCAGATCGGCGCGATGAAGTAGCGGACTTTGCGATCGACTTGGGCAAAGCCTCGACTCATAAACGACCCGCTTCTTTCGATCTCATTTTGGGCTGCGCCACGACTCCTCTTCGCCTCTACGAAATAGAGTTCCTCCTAACCGCCAGTCACGGCCATCCGCGCTCGTTACAAACGAGTCGGATGTTTCAGCGTCACGGACCTTGAGTCCCGTCTTTCGCTCAGCTAGCACCCGTGGCGTCTCCAGCGCTGCCTTCGTCGCCGACGACTATCTCCTCCGAACACCGACGACGCAGTCGCTTGCGCTGGTCAGACCCCATATGCGGCCAGGCGTCCACACTGGGGGCGCAAGCTCTCCGCGGTTCGAATCCCATCCCCACCTGCTGCCACATGGGCAACCCGCTGGACTGAACCGCCGAGCTAGCGAAGACGGCCGCCTCACGGAGGACTAGGCTTCGAAGGACGTCTTCGACAAGGGGGAGAACCATGAAATTCAGCGGAATTCTCGTCGGCTCCGAGAACCCTGACCGGCTCAAGGAGTACTACACGAAGCTCTTCGGCAAGCCGACCTTCGAGGACAACGCGTACTTCGGGTGGCAATTCGGCGAAGGCGGGATCAGCTTCGGCCCGCACAGCGAAGTCAAAGGAAACAACCGCGAGCCCGGCCGCGTGATCTGGAACCTCGAGACGCCCGACGTGCAAGGTGAGTTCGCGAAGCTCAAGGGAAAAGGCGCGACCGTCGTCAAGGAGCCCTACGACCCGGCCGAGAACAGTGGAATGTTGATCACGACCTTCGCGGACCCCGACGGCAACTACTTCCAGCTGATGAGCCCAATGGACGCCGCAATGATGGAGACAGCGCAACAGATGGCCTCGAAGCGATAGCTCGACGGTCGAAGCGGTAGGTCGATGAGGCCGCCCCAAAAGGGCGGCCTCAATCCATCACGGCAGGCGCACGAGGTCGCCTTTCGGCGGCCTCGTCAATGGGGTCATGCGGGCGACCGACGCGAAGGCGACCTTCGGACGTCGCCCCGACCCTCCGGGTACTTGTCGCGGGTTCGAGTCCCGTACTTCCGCTCAGTTCGTCGTTGACAGATCGGCATCGCGCGTCGGTTGAGGCGGCTATCGGCCTCGCTCGCGAGCGCCAGCGCTACGCTCTTCTGATCTCGCGGTAAAGGAGCTCCGTCTCGGGTGACGGGGCAAGTGACGCGATCTGACGCAAGTTAGCCCGACACTCCTCCATCACACGAGCCGCCTCCCCCCGGTCGCCGCGCGCGACGAGCGCGCGCATGAGGGTCCGGTATCCAGTCTCGCGCACCGGATCGAGCTCGACGAGCTGCCGTGCCTCCGTGGCTGCGTCCTCTGGCCGGCTCCGGTGGAGGTCCGCCTCCGCGATGAGCTCGAGCGCCCGGTATGCGCTGTCCGCGAGCAGGCGCCGCTGGCCCACGACCCACGCGGTTTCATCACCCGGCAGGAGGCCGCGGAGCGAGATCTGCAGGGCCACTCGGGCCTCGGTCCAGGTACCCGATATGTCGAGCTGTCGGTACGCGAGCTCGGCGCGGTGCAGCGCCGCGCGGGCCCGTTCGTGGTCGACGAAAGCACCCTGGGGAATCGCGAGCGCGTAGCGCCCGGTGCCTCTCTCGATGTCGAAGGCCGGTTCGACCGTTGCGATCGGCCGGAGGCCGGACCGAAGGCGACTGGCGAGCGCGCTAATCGCACCGTCCCACGCCTCCGGCTGCTCGTCTCCCCACACCGCACCAGCCAGTTCGTCGCGACCGATCGCCCGGGCGCGGTTCAGGACGAGATACGTCCAGAGACGCCGGGCTTGGCGGTTGCCGAGGCGGGATTCATCGACGACGAGATCGCCCAGCGCGATCGCCAAGCGCCCGCAGATCTGGATTCGCAGCTCCTCCAAGGTTCCTGCAAGGTTACGACTTAGGTTGCGGGCGTATGGTCTCGCCGCAAGGGAGCGCAAGACATCTGGGAGGAAGGAACGTGAGCACGAAGGAAGCGGTAGGCGCCAGCAAGGTGGTGCGCTGCTCGTGCGGCCTCGAATTCAGGGCGCCGGGCCGCGCGAACGAAGCGGAACGGCATCTGATCCAAGCAGTGAAGCGGCACGCGAAGGACGCACACGATCTCGACTTCGGCGATGAGCAAGTTCTCGCCATGATCGAGGTCGTGGCGTGAGATGGGTCGCGCACCAGGCGGAGGGCTCCTTGTCGTAGCGGCCATCGCCGCGGGATGCGTCCCCGGACCGATTGTGGTCACTGCGCCGGAGTCCGCCGAGTTGACCGCCGTGGCGGGCACCGGAGAGGATGGGTTCTCCGGCGACGCCGGTAGGGCGACGGCCGCTCGGCTCCACGGACCGGTGAGCCTCGTCTTCCTGGGCGGTTACCTGTATCTCGCCGACAGTGGGCAGGACATCGCGCCCACAGTTGACTACTACACGCGCATCCGCCGGATCGACGCGCAAGGGACGATCACGACGATCGCCGGGAGCGGGCCTGCCCTGCCGAGCGCATCGCGCCAGGCGCCCGAGATCCACTTCCTTGCGGAATCGCACATTGCCGCCAGCCCCAAAGGCCTCTACGTGACCAACGGGAATCCAAAGGTCGCGGGAGCGTACGGGGCCTCCCCCGACGTCGTCGGAGAAATCGACCAAAGCGGTGGCTTCATGCTCATCGCCGGGTCGGTGTCCTGCTCGGCCGAGAGGACGTGCTCGAAAGCGCTCTACGCGGGCGACGGCGGACCTGCCCTCGCGGCCTCGCTCGCTCGGCCGCTCGGGCTCGCGGTCGATGCCATCGGCAACATCTACATTGCCGACAGCGGTAACCACGTCATCCGCCGCATCGACAAGAGCGGCACGATCTCGACAGTCGCCGGCACGGGCAACAGTGGGTACGCGGGCGATGGCGGACCGGCGAGCGGTGCCCAACTCTTCGCGCCCTACGACGTGGCCATCGCGCGCGACCGGACGCTCTACCTTGCCGACACCTACAACCATCGCGTTCGGAAGGTCGACACGGCGGGGCGCATCTCCACGATCGCTGGCACGGGCGCGGCGGGCTTCGCGGGCGACGGTGGCCCCGGCACGGCCGCCCAGCTGAACGAGCCGCGTGGTCTCTGGCTGGACGGCGCCGGTCAGCTCTACATCGCCGACAGCGCGAACAACCGCATCCGGCTGCTGTCGGCGGGGGGGACGATCACGACGATCGCCGGCGACGGCGGCACGCGGCAACTGCAGCACCCGAACGCGGTGATCGTGGGCCCCGACGGCATCTACATCGCCGACACCGGCAACCACCGCGTCGTGAAGCGAAAGCTGCTCGAATAGACGCAGGCACGGGTGATCCCAGGCGGCCGCTGTAGTTCGCCTCATACGCGGGCAGCGCGTCCGATCTCCGAAATGATTGACTTGACGCTCAGCGTCTCGAACTAGCCAACCGGAGCCATCCGCGGTTGTCACGCTGGAGTCGAACTGTTTCAACATCACGAGTCTTGAGTCCGGTCTTCCGCTCCGTGGGCACCCAGTGCCCCGGTATGGCAGCCACCACACAGCGGATGGGTGCCCAGCTCAGTCCTCAGCTCACTGCTTTCTTCACGAGCGCGGCGATCTTTGCCTCTGCGGCGGGCGTTAGTTCCTTCAGCGCGAAGGCAATCGGCCACATCGCGCCGTCGTCGAGGTGCGCGCTGTCGTTGAAGCCGAGCGTCGCGTACCTCGCTTTGAACTTGGCCTTGTCCTGGAAGAAGAAGACGGCCTTGCCGTCCTTGTTGGCGTACGCGGGCATCCCGTACCAGGTCGTCGATGAGAGGGAAGGCGCGTTGGCCTTGACGATCGCGTGGATCCGTTTGGCCATGCCGCGGTCCGGTTCCTTCATCGCGGCGATCTTCGCGAGTAAGGCGCTCTCACCCTCCAGGCCGCGCGCAGCCGCCTTCTGATCTTCGATCGTCTCCTTCAGCGCGGCCTTTTCGGCCGCCGTGAGTCCTATGCCCCTCACGGATGACTTCGTGGTCTTCTTCGCAGCTTTCTTCACAGCCATGGTCAGGCCGTCACCTTCTGGGTGACCTTCCCCTGCTGGAGGATCCGGATGGCGTTGCCGAAGGGGTCCCGGATGCCCATGTCGGTGCCGTAGCCGTGCGTGATCGGCTCCTGGGTGAAGTCGGTGACTCCGCGCGCCTGGAGCGTCTCGTATAGACCCCGAACGTCGTCCGAATTGAACACGAGGGAGCTCATCGCGCCCTTGGTGATCAGCTCGCGGAGCTGCGCGGCGGTGGCTTCGTCGTGCAGCGGCGGGCCCGGCTCCTCCAGGAAGATCTCGGTAACGTCGCCGGGGACGCGCACTGTCAGCCAGCGGAACGCCCCCTGCTTGATGTCCGAGCCTTTCTCCAGCCCGAGCTTGTTCACGTAGAAGTCGAGCGCCTGGTCCTGGTCGAGGACCTTGACGGAGGTGACGTTCAGCTTGGTGATCATCTCTTGTTCTCTCCTCGTCGAGATTTGATGTGGACGACGCTCACGCTACGGAGCCGCCGGCGCGTCCGCTTCTCCAAAACTGCTCGATCGCATCGCGACCCGCGCCGCGGCGACCGGCCGCGTGGCCGCCATCCAGATGCAGTTCGGCGCCATGACGGGTCCATGACCGAGGCGGTAGTCCGAAGGCGTCTCACCGACGATCTCCCGAAACGTGCGGCTGAAGGTCCCCAGGCTGGTGAAGCCGACGTCGAGACAGATGTCGGTGACGCTGCGGTCAGTCTCGCGCAGCAGGAACATCGAGCGCTCCACCCGCCGCCGCTGCAGGTAACGGTGCGGCGTCTCCCCGAAGGTGGCGCGGAAGCTGCGGATGAAGTGCGCCTCGGAGAGGTAGGCCACCGCGGCGACGGCGCGGACGTCGAGCGGCTCGGCGTAGGCGCGGTCCATGGCATCGCGGGCGCGTAGCAGGCGCCGGTTCAGGTCCTCGACTCCCCGGCTCACGGAGCAACGCTACCCAAGTTCTGCGCGGTCCGCTAAGCGCGGGCCTGACAGCGGGCTATAGGAGACGCAGCGCGGCGGAGAGGTGCTCAAACCGGCTGGGCCGCTACCCCTTTTCCGGTCGCCGACTGGCTCAGCCAGTCGGCGAAACGGGTCTCACCGAGCATCGCGTCTCCTTCGGGCACGAGCGTTCGCTCAGACAGCACCGCGCCGAAGTAGAGGGCCTCAGGATCGGCTACTACCTCGCGCGGGTCGTTCCGCGCGCCGAGGAAACGTCGGATCAGTCCGTCAAAGCGGAACTGCTCGGGGCCGCCGACTT
>MNEO01000074.1:11642-12749 GCA_001917735.1 Chloroflexi bacterium 13_1_40CM_68_21 | reverse complement strand
GGAGGGATAGCGACCCGAGCGTTTCTGCGTCGCGGGTCCGGCGTTGCGGGTCCTGCGTCGCGGGTCCTGCGTCGCGGGTCCTGTCCCGGGCTCGGGGCCGTGCGCTCGCCGCACCCTCCCCGCCTTCCGCGCCATTCGCTTCGCTCATTCCGCGTGGCGGGTCCCCGGGGCACCCGCGGCTCGCGCACAACCCGCTCGCCCGTGTCACCCGCGCCGCTCCCGCGCGCTAACGACCGAGCGCAAGCCCTGTGGCGGCGCCAATCGCGATCACGAAGGCGGGATGGATCGTTCCCCGATATGTAAGCACGGTCGCGATCGCGGCGATCGCGATCTGCCACCAGGCGGGAGCGCCCGTCGCGTTGACGATCCCGAGCCCGGTCGCGACGAGCCGCGCGAGCGCCGCGACGGGCACGACGACGAGCGGCGGAATGATCGCCGCGACGAGCGCCATCGCCGCGCCCGCGATCCCGCCGACGAGGTAACCGAGGCTGACGATGTACAGGCCATTCGGGCCGGTCGAGAGGCGGCCGATCGCGATCGCCTGCACCACCTGCTCATCGCTCGCGATCCCCGGCGTGACCAGATCCGCGCGGAGGAGCGGCAGCGACGAGAGCCCGCCGATCGAAAGCGCGGATGCTTTGATGAAGACCAGAAGAAGCGCGAGCGGCTCCACGCTTCTAGCCCATCGGCGTTTCGCGTGATGGAGACCGCTCTCGCCCGAGCGCGAGCGCACCCACGACCGCGCCTGCGGCGATCGCCGCGATCGTCGGCACGGCGAAGACGAGCGCCGCGACGAGCGCAGCGGCGGTCACCGTCAGGTCGACGATGACGTGCCGCATACCGCGGCGAGCGGCGGCGCGCGTCAGGAGGGCGGCGGTCGCGATGGTCATGCCGCCGGTCACCGGAGCGAGCCCGAAGAGCGCCGCCTTCGCGAGCGGGGACACTGCGATCAGTCCGTACGCTGCGGTGAGCGCGATCGTGATGGCGGCGGCCGGGATCATCATCCCCAAAACCGATGCTGCGGCGCCGCGCCATCCGGCGACGCGCTGCCCGATGAGCCCGGCCAGCGCTACGAGATGGATACCCGGAGAGAGCTGCGAGAGCGCC
>MNEO01000074.1:0-11510 GCA_001917735.1 Chloroflexi bacterium 13_1_40CM_68_21 | reverse complement strand
GCGAAGCCACCCCCGGCACCGCACGACGTACACGCCATCCAGACCTGGTTCCTCGATCCGGATGAGAACGAGTGGATCCAGACCGTTCTCGGCCCGATGGGCCGGCAGCTGGCGGAGCAATGGAAGGGCGCGTATCGCGTGCCGGAGATGGCCGTCGTGCGCAAGACCAAGGCTCAGCAGAAGCGCAACCCGCTCGTGTTCCTCGTCGCGGGCGCCGTCCTCGTCGCGCTCATCGGAGGCGTCGCGGTCGCCGCCCCGGGCTTCATGGGCTCGGCGGCAAATGCCTCGGCCGCTCCGAGCGCACCACGACCGACCGCGGCGAACGGGAGCACCCCGCCGAATCCCGCCGGGACGCCGGCACCGGACGCGAGCGCGTCGCCCGCCCCAAGCGCGGATCCCACGGCGGAGCCGAGCAGCGGTCCGGCCGCGACGCCACGTCCGGCGACACCGCGACCGGCCACGCCCGCACCCACGCCGAGACCTGCCACGCCACCGCCCGATTTCGTCTCACCGGTCGCCGGCCCGATCGGGACGATCTTCCACTTCACGTTCACCGGCCTGCCCTCGTCCGTCACCTACAAGACGACGTACACCCGTGGTTCGGTCGTAACGGGGTACGCGAATGGCGAGGTCCCGCTCAACGGGACCGTGAACCTCGACCTGCGGACCCAGGGTGGGTCCTTCCCATCCGATACCTACTTCATGACGATCCGCGCGGGGAACGTGATCAAGACGGTGAGCTTCCGCATCACCGGCTAGGGTCAGCTCGCGCGCACCGTCACGTACCAGAAGACGCCGTAGTCCTCCATCCACTGCGCGCCCTCGATGAGCGGGCGGATCGCGAGGCGATACGTGCCCGGGACGGCCGGCGCGAGGATGGTGAACTGGAACCACGCGACCTGATTCGGGCCGACCCAGTCCGCGGGCTGCACAGCGACGCGGTTGTAGCGAGGCCATCCGGTGACCGGCGAGCCCGCGGCGCCGTCGCCACCCAGAGCGCTCGCCTTGTCCTGGCCGGGCTCTGGCTCCCAGGTGCCGAGGTAGGCGACGTCGCCCATCTTGTTCGCGACCCAGCCGCGCGTACCGCTGTTGTAGAACGCCACCACGGCGGTCGAGATCTGCCCGGCACACAGCGTGGGGTAGCCGCTCTGCCCGAACCACGACGCATGGAAGCCGGTGACGCCGGATGCGACCTTCGCCGGCGGCGCGATGCCCGGACCTTCGGCGCCCTGGCAGGTGGCGGGTGAGGGGAAGGGCGAAGCCGAGGGCGAAGGCGACGGGGTCGGACTCGGGGCAGGCGAAGGCGCCGGAGCCGGAGCGCCGAGCATGCTGACGCGCCCGGCGGCGACCGTCGATTCACCGAGCTCCCCGCCCGTCACGCGCGGCGAGTCCGTGGTGACGCGATACGCGCCGACCGGAAGGTCGACGAAACCGAACCAGCCTGTGCCATCGGTCGTCGCGCTCCGCGCGACGATGCCCGACCCGGGGTCGACGAGATGGACGACCGTTCCAGCGAGCGGCGTCCCGTCGGTCGCCACTGCCACGCCGCGCAGGTGGCCGAAGATGGGCTGTGTCTTCCAGGTCATCGCAGGAACGGACGGCGTATCGGCGAAAACCGGCGGCGCGACCGTGTCGTACTGCGAAGGCTGCGTGAGGGCGCGGATAAGCTCGTTGCGACTTGCGGCTCCGCTGCGCGTTCCGGCGTTCGCCAGCGCGTCCGGCGTGCGGTACGAGTAGCCGACCCAGCCGGCTGAGGGACTGCCGGAACCGCTCGGTGCGACCGCTCGTCGGGCCTGGCTGACGCTCGACGCGATGTCGTTCAGATAGAGCGCGGTCCCGATCGCGGTGGAGCGGCGGTACTGATTGTCCTTGCCGAACTCGCTCCACTCGTCGTACATGCGCCGCTGGTTACCCGGTTCCGTCGCCAAACTGTCGCGCTTGTAGTTCATGAGCATCGCGGTGTCGACGATCCCTTCGCGCAGCCAGCCGCGCCAATCCTGCAGCTGCTCGGCGTACGCGCGCGTCGACTCCCACGCGCCGAGCGTCTGGGGACCGTTGCCGTAGGTGATGGTGTCCGCGCTGACGCGGATGCCCGGCTTGAGCGCCGTCGACTCGAGGTAGATGCGTCGCACGATCCCGGTGATCTGATCGCGCCGCCACTGCGTCCACTGGGGATCGGTGTTGCCCGGCGTGTCGCTCCGACCGGTCTCCGCGCGGAAGCGCGCGAGCGACGTCGCGTTGTAGCCCCACGATGGAACGTTCGTGCCGAGGTTCCCGTCCGGGTAGCGGATCCGGTCGAGGTTGATCCCGTCGACGTCGTAGTTGCGCACGATGCTCGTCGCCACGTTCACGACCCACGCGGCCGCGTCCGCGTGGCCGGGGTCGAGCATCCAGTCGTCGTTGAGCTTCGAGACTCCGTCGGAGCGCGTCATCAGCCAGTTCTCGCGTCCGATCGCCGCGGGGCCGTGGACGTTGAAGATGTGGCTCGCATCGCGCGGAGCCGTGGTGCTGTTCCACATCGCCGTCGCGATCACCCATGCGTGGACCTCGACGCCCTGCGCGTGCGCCGTATTGATCAAGGATTGCAACGGGTCGAATCCGGTCGCGATCCCATCCGTGAGGGGGAGCCCGGCGCGGAGACAGAGACAGTCTCCGCGACGCACGACCTGCGCGACGATCGCGTTCGCATGCCCGGCCTTCGTCGCTGCCACGAGCGAATCGATCTGAGCCTGGTCGAAGAGCCCTTCGCCGAACGCATCGGCCCAGAACGCGCGGAATTGCCCGGCAGGCGCGGCAGCCACGCTCGGGCTGACTTCCTGCGGGATCGAAGCGAACAAGCTGGCGATGTACCAGAAGACGGCAGCGAGCGTTACGAGCTTCAGCTTTTCCCTTCCCGAACCGGACTCGCTTGGCTAACGTGAAAGTGTTCGGGCGTGTTTCGGTCGCGTCAAGCAGCGAAGCTGCCGAGCCTGCGGTCGGTGCCGTACCACTTCATCAGTACCTTTGGCGGCCGGGACGACGCTTGGCGCGGCGCGTTTTGTCACGCGAGGCGACGCACCGTCACCGCAGTCCTTCGCCCGCGAGGAGCTTCACGAGCTTGCCGGGATCGTCAGCGGAGAGCGAGTCCACGCCGAAGTCGACGATGCGGAGGACCGTCTCGCGCTCGAGCGGCTCAGGGATTCCGTACGCATGGACGCGCAGGCCCTCCGCGTGCGCCGCCGCGCAGAGCTCGCGCGAGACCCAGTACCACCGCAGGTGGATTGCGACGATCCCGGGCACCGTGCGCGCGATGGCCAGCGGATCGACGAGGTTCGGCCCGGTGTAGAGGAGCGCGGCGCGTGCCTCCGGCGCGATCTCGCGCACGCGCGCGACCGTCGGATGGTCGAAGGAGTGGATGACCGCCCTGGCCAGCATCTTTGCCGCTTGGAGCTGCTCGACGACAGTTTCCGCTAGACCGTCGTCCATCGGCAGTCCCTCGGCCGGTGCGGGCTGCTTCAGCTCGACGGAGAGATCCGCCCCGGTGCCGGTCGCCCACGCGCAGACTTCGGCGAGCGACGGGATGCGCTCGCCCGAGAACTCGGGGCCAAACCAGCTACCCGCGTCGAGCGGCCGAAGCTCCGATAGCGTGCGTTCGCGCAACGGCCCGCGGCCGCTCGTCGTTCGGTCCAGCGTCCCGTCGTGCAGCAGGACCGCGGCCCCGTCCCTGGTCCGCTGTACGTCGAACTCCACTTCGTCCGCGCCGTCCCGCATCCCGCGCGCGAGCGATGCGATGGTGTTCTCCGGAGCGCGCGCCGCGGCGCCGCGGTGACCCACCACGCGGATGCGTGCGCCCACCATTCGGAGCGTATCGTTCCGAGGCCGTGGACGCCGACGCGGTCGCGCGCGTCTTGACCGGCGTGCCGATCTTCGCCGCGCTGACGGATGCGGAGCGCAAAGAGGTCGCCGCGCACATTCGGCCGCGACGGTTCGCGCGCGACGAGGTCGTCTTTCATCGCGACGACCCGGCGGGGCACCTCTACGTCATCGTGTCGGGCTCTGTGAAGGTCTCGATCCCTGACGAGGAGGGTCACGAGGTCGTCGTCGCCATCGAGCGCGAGGACGCGGTCTTCGGCGAGCTCGCGCTCTTCGACGACGCTCCGCGATCGGCGACCGTCACCGCGCTCGACGACACACAGGTCGTGACCATAGCGCGGGACGACTTCCTGCGGGTCATCGAGCGTAGCCCGCGTGCGACCCGCGAGATCCTTCGACTCCTGGCACGTACGGTGCGCCGCGCGTCGGGCCGGATCGAAGACCTCGTCTTCCTCGATGTGCCTGGCCGCGTTGCCAAGTGCCTCCTCGATCTCGCGACGGCGCGCAACCGCAATGAGGTCGATCTCACGCAGGACGACCTCGCGGCGTTCGTCGGTGCGACGCGCGTCTCGGTCAACCGCGCCCTCGCGGACCTCGAGGGCCTGGGCGCGATCGCCGTGGGCCGCCGCCATATCGAAGTGAAGGACCAGGACATCCTGCGCCGACAGGTCCGGTACTGATGCGGCCCGAGGAGATCCTCGCTCTCGCCAGCACGCTGGGCGATGTTCTTCCGCTCGAGATCCTTCCCGACGCCGACCAGCTCGAGCTCGGGAACTCGATGGCGGTGCGCAAATTCAAGGCCGACGAGGTCGTGTACCACCAGGGCGATCCGGCCTCGCACGCCTACGTGATCGTCGATGGTCTGGTGAAGGTGCTCCTGCTGGACGAGAACGGGCGCGAGCTCCTCGTCTCGCTGCACCGGCGTGGCGAGTTCTTCGGTGAGCTCGCGCTCTTCGAGCAGGCACCCCGCGATGGGACCGCAGTGTGCGTCGTCGCGACGACGGCGCTCCAGATCGCCCGCGACGGCGCGCTTCGCGTGCTCGGCCGCAACGACGGCGCGCGCAGCTATATGTTCGAGCGACTCACCCGGACCATCCGCAAGCTCGAGTCACAGGTCGGCGACCTCGCTTTCCTCGACGTCGCGAGCCGCCTCGCGAAGTATCTCGTGGAGGTCGGCCGGGCGGGGAAGGCGATGCCGCTGACGCAGGACGACCTCGCCGCCGCGATCGGCTCGACGCGGATGACGGTCAACAAGCTACTGGCCGACTTCGAGCGTCGCGGCCTGATCGAAGTGGCACGCCGCAACATTCGCGTTCTCGACGAGAGCTCGCTCTTGCGGGAGGTCCGCGCCTAGAACAGATTCGTGAGCCAGCGCCAGCGCTTCTGCGCGGGCTCGTCGTCCGGGTACGAGGGTGCGAGCGAGGCCAGGTCGTCATGGAGCGCGCGGGCGATCTGAAGCGTCCGCTCCTTCGTCGGCGTGGCGGGGCTGAGTGTCCGCGGCCGGCCGGCGATCACCCGAAGCTCACGGCCGAGGTAGAGCTCGGCGGTGCCGCTCAGCCAGACCGGGACGACCGGCGCGCGTGAACGGAGCGCGAGGTAGCCGACACCACGAGCGAACGGACCGAGCGACGACTCCGCCCGCGACACGCGGCCTTCCGCGAAAACGACGACGATCTCGCCGCGGGCGAGCGCTCTGAGCGTCGCCGCGATCGCGCCGCGGTCGGCGCTCGCCGAGCGGCGGTCGATCGGAATGACGAGCCCGACGAGGCGCAGGATCGCCCGGTGCCACCAGACGCCCATCGTCCCATCGCGGTCTCCGAGAAGCCGGATCGGCGCCGCAAGCGGGAACGAGGCGACGAGGAGGAATCCATCCGCCCAGCCCTGATGATTCGCCACCACGATGAGCGGGCCGTGCGCGGGGAGATCCCCGCTGCGGCGGATCCGGAAGAGCGCCGCGAAGAAGCCACGCACGATGAGCCGGGCGATGCGGGACGACATGGAGCTAGCGTCGCGTGACCGCGTGGCCGCGCGGGTGCGTCGGCGCACACCGCGAATGTGTCGTCAGGCACGTTCACCCCCCAAACGAGGTGAGGACGAGGCCGGCGAGGGCGGCGAACATCGCGACCGTGACGATCCAGCCGAGCGCGGTGAGGACCGTGCCGATGGTCTGATCGCCCATGACCTTTGTGTTCCGCGCGGCGAGCATTATCACGACGAGGAGCGGTGGCGCCGCGATCCCGTTCAGGACGGAGGTGAAGAAGAGCGCGTCGATCGGCTTGACCCCCGAGAACGGGATCGCGAGTCCGACGATCGTCGCGAGCGCGACGACGCCGTAGAAGGGCCTCGCCCTCCGCCAGTGTTCGTCGAGCCCCTCGCGCCAGCCGAACGTCTCTGAAACGGCATAGGCGGATGCGCCCGCGAGCACCGGCACCGCAAGAAGGCCAGTGCCGATCATGCCGAACGCGAAGATGAGGCCCGCGAGGTCGCCCGCGAGCGGACGGAGCGCCTGAGCGGCATCCGCGCCGGTGTCGATGTTGGTGGTGCCGTTCGCGTGCAGAGTCAGGGCCGTCGCCAGGATGATGAAGTACATCACGAGGTTGGAGACGAACATGCCGACGGTCACGTCGATCGTCGCGATGCGCAGCTCGAACGGTGAAGCGCCGCGGCGCTCCGCTCGGGTGCGCCGCCCGGCGGACCTTTCCTCCTCGACCTCGAGGCTCGTCTGCCAGAAGAACAGGTACGGCGAGATGGTCGTGCCGAGGATCGCCACGACCACCGCGATGTAGTCGTGGTCGAACGCGATGGTCGGCACGATCGTGGCGCGGAGCGTCTCGCCGAGCGACGGATGCACGAGGAACGCGTCGACCACATACGCGAGCAGCGCCAGGGTCAGGTACTTGAAGGTCCGCTCGATCACTCGATAGCGCGCGAAGATCTGCAGCGCAACGAGGCCGAGCGCGATCGGTACCACGAGCCATGGGACCGGCCTCCCGACGACGATTCCCCCGGCATCTGCGATCGCACCGAGGTCCGCCCCGACGTTCACGACGTTCGCGATCACGACCAGCGCGACCGCCGGGTAAAGCACCCAGCGCGGGTAGTGCTCTTTCAGGATGCCCGCGAGGCCGGTTCCGGAGACCTGGCCAAGCTGCGCGCAGATGTTTTGGACCGCGGCCATGAACGGGAATGTCAGGAAGGCGGTCCAGAGCGTCGCGAGGCCGAGAGACGCGCCGGCCACCGCGTACGTCCCGATGCCGCTCGGGTCGTCGTCCGCGGCTCCCGTGATGAAACCCGGGCCAAGGAGGAGAGCCGCCTTCTTGATGGGCTGCTTCTCCTTGGCGACCAGCTCCGCCCTGCTCACGTCGCGATCTGACGAGGGAGCGACCGCCGGCGCCGCCAGAAATCGGCCCACGGATCGGATCGCGCGATGCGGCGTTCGAACGTTCTCAAGTTGAATGACGCCGGGTCGAGCCGGGTTGTGACCTCGTCCCAGGCGAGCGGCGTCGACACCGGCGCCTTCGGGCGGCGGCGAACGCTGTACGGGGCGACGATCGTCTGCCCGTATGCGTTCCGCATCGCGTCCGCGAAGACGCGACCGCCCCTCTTGCTCTTGGAGAACTCGACGGTCACGAGGTCTGGCTCGCGACGCGCGAGCTCGTGACCGAGCGAGACGGCGGCCGCGACGGCCCTCTGCGGTGAGACGCCCGCTCGCAGCGGGCAGAAGATGTGGAGGCCACGGCTGCCTGAGGTCTTCGGGTAGGAGACGAGCCCGACCTCATCCAAGATCTTCCGCAGCGCGAGTCCCGCGCGCGCGGCGTCGGCGAACTCGCCGCTCTGCGGGTCCATGTCGAACGCCAACCAGTCGACCTCATCCATGTGCGATGCGCGCGAGCTCATCACGTGGATCGCGATGCAGCCGAGGTTCACCATCCCGATCAGGGTCGCGCGTGAGCCGCCGACGATGTAGCGGACATCCTTCCCCGTGCTCGCCGCGCGCAGAACCAGGCGTGGCCCCGCCGGCGCCCTGTCCTCGGGGAAGTCCTTTTGGTAGAAGCAGCCGCCGCGCATCCCATCGGGACAGCGCTCCGCCGTGAGCGGCCGGTCGCGCAGCCATGGCGAGACGTGCCGCCAGATGCCGTCATAGAACCGGGCGACGTCGGCCTTAGTGATCTCCTCGTCAGGCCACCACACCTTGTCCGGGTTGCTGATCGCGACTGCCGCGATCTTCAAAACATCAGGGCTCACGCTGGCTCCAGGTGATCTCCGCCGGGTCCTTGTCGGTGCGAAGCCCAAGAAAGGCCGGCTGCCGCAGCTTGCCGTCCGCGGTCCACTCGGCGTACGCGATCTGGGCGACGAGCTTCGGTCGCACCCAGGTCGCGTCGCGCTCGCGCGGCGGAGGGTCGAACGGTGAACGGCTGGTCCGGAGGCGCCCGAGCCTCACCGCCAACATCTCGAGCGTCTCCTGCGTGAATCCCGTACCGACCTTGCCGACGTACCGCAGCTTCGGTCCGTCATAGAGGCCGACGAGCAGCGCGCCAAGGTGCTGCCGTCCACCCTTTGGCGGGGTGAATCCGCCGATGACGAACTCGGATTCCTTGCGCACCTTCACCTTGCGCCAGTGGCGCGACCTGACGCCCGGCTCGTAGATCGAATGCTCGTCTTTCGCGATGATCCCTTCCCACCCGAGGCGCTTCGCTTCGCGGTAGGCCACCTTTCCATCACGGACGAGACGTCGAGAGACGAAGAAGGGATCGCTGCGGCGACCCAATAGACGCTCGAGTGCCGTGCGGCGCTCACCGAGCGGACGTTTCATGAGCGAGCTTCCTTCCAGCTCGAGCACGTCGAAGACCGCGTACCGCGTCGGCGATGCGCCGGCAGCGCCGCGCCGCTGGAGCAGCTGGAAGCGAGAGACTCCTTTCTCATCCAGCGCCACGAGCTCTCCGTCGAGCAGGAGGTCCCCCCCGGGTAGCGCGGCCACCGCGTCGACCACGTGCGGGAACCCGGCGGTCAGGTTCTGCAACATGCGCGACCACATCTTCACGCGCCCGCGCTCGCGGCCGGCGAGCGCGCGAATGCCGTCGTACTTCTCCTCGAAGACCCACTCCGGTCCTTCGACGATGCTCGGCGAGAGGGTCGCGAGCATCGGGCGAATGAGCCTCACGCCGGATCGCCGGTCGCGGCCTTCGCTACGTTGCCTCCCTCGTCTCGCGCGATCCCGGCGAGGAGCCGCCGCGTGAGGACGGATCGCGGCTTCGCGGCGGTGACATCGACGGTCGATGCGTGGCGATCTCGTCGTTTCATGAGTAGCCACCTGCGCTCACCCGTCCGAACGAGCGCCCACGATCCTTTGAGCTTCTTGCCGTTCAGGGTGAAAACGATGCGCCCCTTGCGCATCGCGTCGTCGAAGGTCTCATCGTCCTCGAGCCGGTATGTACCGATGTCCCAGACCATGACCGTTCCGCCGCCATATTCGCCCTCGGGGATGACGCCCTCGAAGCGCGCGTAATCCAGGGGATGGTCCTCCACCTGCATCGCGAGTCGTTTCTCCTTCGGATCGAGGGACGGCCCTTTCGGCACGGCCCACGACACGAGGACGCCACCGGCCTCGAGGCGGAAGTCGTAGTGCAGCGCGCTCGCACGGTGCTTCTGCACCACGAATAGGCGCTCGGTGCTCTTGCGCCTCCCGCCCTGCGGTTCGGGTGTGGTCGCGAAATCGCGCTTGCGCTGGTACTCGCGGAGCGAGCGCGCCCGCTCTTTAGTCGCCGCGGCTGCCGGCCTCGCGCTTGTCACTCGCTGATCGTGCTCCTTTCGGCCTTCTCGCTCCCTTCGTTGCACGAACGAGACCGACTCGCGCGGCGAGCTCGTCGTCGGTGAGAAGGTTGAGCACTCGGTCCCGCGGAAGACCGGCGAGGATCGCCGCGGCGATCCCGAGCTCGAGGAAGACGAGCTCGTCCGGAACGTGGGCATCCGTCCCGATCGAGATCCAGGCGCCTTCGGCCGCGACGATCCGAAGGCGCTCGACATCGAGGTCCTGGCGGTCGGGATACGCGTCGATCTCGAGGGCCGTCTCGGTCTCGACCGCGCGGCGAGCGACGCGCTCCCAGTCGCAGGCGAGTCCCGCCCTGAAGTTGTAGACGCGCCCGCGCGGATGCGCGAGGATCTGAATGTCCGGATTCGCGAGCGCGAGGAAGTAGCGCTCGGTCTGGTCGTCGCGCAGTCGGAGCTTGGAGTGGAACGCTCCGAGGACCAGGTCGAGCCGCGCGAGCGCCGCAGGGTCCATGTCGCCCGCGCCCTCGGGCGTGAGATCCATCTCGATGCTCTTGAGAAGGCGCGGTTTCGTGCCCTGCGCGTTCAGGGTATCTATGCGCTCACCCTGCGCGGCAAGGCGCGCCTCATCCATCCCGTTGGTGATGCGGAGGGTCTTCGAGTGGTCCGTGATGGCGATGCGCCCGCGGCCGAGAGTTCGGGCAGCCTCGGCCATCTCGTCGATCGTCGCGCTGCCGTCGGTCTCGTCGGTGTGCATCTGATGGTCCGCCACCGCCGCGCCAGCCCACTCGGGATGAGCCGCGACGACCGCGCGCGCGTGCGCGTAGGTGATGAATCCGTCGCGGATCGGCGGCGGTGCCGCCACCTCCGGTCGATCCTTGAGCCAACGCGAGATAAAGCTCTCGGTGAAGGGGCCGACGGCCCGGAGCTCCGTGAGACGGCGTCCGGTCTCATGGACCGCCGCCGCCTCCTCGGGCCACATGAGCGCGGCGCGTGAGGCGCGACGCAGCGCACGCTGCTTGCGCCCTTCGCTGCGCTCGGACTCGAGCGCGAGGAGCTCCGCGATGTCGCGGTTCGAGAGGGGCCGCTGTACGGAGAAGCTAGTCCGCGGGCAGAAGCGCGATACGGGCCGGCGCGGCGTCCGGCCAGTCGGGATCATCGGAGAGCTTCACGCCCAGGTGGAGGTCCGTGCGGGCGGCGAACCGTCCGCCGTCGACCTCGACGAGGAGCTTGCCGTTCGAAGACGGCCGCACATGCACGAGCACTCCGTCGTCCGCGCGGTACGTCCCTGGTCCGTCGATGGCCAGGCTCCCGTCATAGAGATATTCGATCGGGACCCCGCCCGTTGCGACCCAGCGGTGTGCCCCGTCGACGTGGATCCCGTCGCAGTAGCCGACCGATCCGTGGTGAATGACGGTCCCGCCGACACCGCGGCGCGATCCTCGACGAAGGTGATCCGGGTTACGGCACTCGTAGTGGACGATCGTCGACATCACGCGCCTCCCCAAGCTCGCGTGGAGAGTTTTGTCACGGTGAGGTAACGAAGTCAATGTGTTGATTTGACGCGGACGGCCCGTCGCGTGGGTGCTTTCCGGCCGGGCCTGCGAGCTGAGCCCCAATTTCCTCACACGAGCCCGTGGCGCGGGTGCTTCTCGCTCGGCGGCGTGCCGCCCGCGGTTAGACCGTCAGGGCGGGGAAGAGGTCGCCAGGCGGACGGCTCGCGCGGGCGAGCAGGTCATGCGCGTCCAGCACGTCATCCATGGTGATGGGGTCAGGAGTCACCGCCTTCGCACCGAAGTCGAGGATCGCGAGGCCGTCCTGCCCGCACGATCGACAGCGGAGCCGGACGATCAGGCGCGATGGCTCGGTCACGACGGCCGCGATGTCCCCGC
>MNEO01000033.1 GCA_001917735.1 Chloroflexi bacterium 13_1_40CM_68_21 | reverse complement strand
GGTCGCGAGCAGATCGCGCAGGTAGCGTCCGGTAAAGGAGCGACGCACACGAGCGACCGCTTCGGGTGTGCCCTCGGCGATGACCTCGCCGCCGGCCTTCCCGCCCTCGGGGCCGAGATCGATGACATGGTCCGCCGTCTTTACGACGTCGAGGTTGTGTTCGATCACCACGACGGTGTTGCCCGCGTCTACGAGGCGATGAAGCACTTCGAGCAGGCGCTCGACGTCGGCGAAGTGGAGACCCGTCGTCGGCTCGTCCAGGATGTACAGCGTTCGTCCGGTCGCGCGCCGCGAGAGCTCGGTCGCGAGCTTGATGCGCTGCGCTTCGCCACCCGATAGCGTCGTCGCCGGCTGACCGAGGTGGATGTACCCGAGGCCGACGTCGTTCAGCGTGCGCAGCTTCGTCTCGCACGCGGGGACGTTCGCGAAGAACCCGAGCGCTTCCTCGACGGTCATCTCGAGAACGTCGGCGATCGACTTGCCCTTGTAATGGATCTCGAGCGCCTCCCGGTTGTAGCGCTTGCCACCGCAGACCTCGCACGGCACGTAGACATCCGGCAGGAACTGCATCTCGATCTTGATGATCCCGTCGCCGGCGCAAGCCTCGCACCGGCCGCCCTTGACGTTGAACGAGAAGCGACCGGCGGTGTAGCCACGGAGGCGCGACTCCGGAACGGCGGCGAACAGCTCGCGGATCGGGGTGAAGAGTCCTGTGTACGTCGCGGGGTTCGACCGCGGTGTGCGCCCGATCGGCGATTGATCGATCTCGATGACCTTGTCGATGAACTCGACGCCTTCGATGCGGTCGTGAGCCCCGGGGCGATCCTTGGCCCGCGAGATGATCTGCGCCAGGCGCCGGTACAGGATCTCGTTCACCAGCGTGCTCTTTCCGGATCCGGACACGCCGGTGATCGCGACGAACATCCCGAGCGGGATGCGCACGTCGATGTCCTTGAGGTTGTGCTCGCGCGCGCCCCGCACGACGATGGCTTCGGGCTTGGGCTTTCTTCTCCGCGTCGGGACAGGAATGCGCCGGCGGCCGGAGAGATAGGCGCCGGTGATGGAGCGAGGCTCCTTCAAGATGTCCTCGATCGTCCCTTCGGCGACGATCTCGCCGCCGTGCTCGCCCGCGCCCGGGCCGATGTCGACGATCCAGTCGGCGGTGCGGATCGTCTCCTCGTCGTGCTCGACGACCAGGATCGTGTTGCCGAGGTCGCGCATGCCGAGCAGCGTCCGGATGAGCCGCGCGTTGTCGCGCTGATGCAGGCCGATCGAGGGTTCGTCGAGGATGTACAGGACGCCCATCAGCCCTGAGCCGATCTGGGTCGCGAGGCGGATCCGCTGCGCCTCGCCGCCGGAAAGCGTGGTCGCGGAACGGTCCACCGTGAGATAGTCGAGCCCGACGTCGACGAGGAAGCCGAGGCGCGTCCGGATCTCCTTCAGCACCTGCTTCGCGATCTTCCGCTCGCGAACCCCGAGCCCGCCGCGCTCCCGTTCGAGCGTCCCGACCCACTCGAGCGCTTCGCTGACGGTGAGCGCGGTGACCTCGGCGATGTTCCGCCCCGCGACGGTGACGGCGAGCGCCTCGGGCTTGAGGCGCTTGCCCTTGCAGACCGGACAAGGGTGCTCGCTCATATAGCGCTCGATGTCGGCGCGGATGTAATCGGAGGTCGTCTCACGGTACTGGCGGTCGAGCCACGGCAGCACGCCCTCCCATTCGTACTCATATGAGCGCCGCTGGCCGCTTCGGTTTTCGTACGTGAGCTTGAGCGCGTCGTCGGTTCCGTGAAGGATCGCGTCGACCGCTTTCTTGGGCAGCGTCTTGATCGGCGCGTCCAGCGAGAACTTGAAGCGGCGGGCCAGGCCTTCGAGGATCGCCATGCGGTACTGCGCCGTCCCGCTCGACTTCTGCCACGGAAGAACGCCGCCCTGATTCAGCGAGAGGTCCGGGTTGCCGAGCACCAGGTCCGGGTCGGGCTCGAGCTTTGTCCCGAGGCCCGTGCAGGCCGGACATGCGCCGTGCGGCGAGTTGAACGAGAAGGTGCGCGGCTCGATCTCGCCGATCGAGAAGTCGCCCTCCGGGCATGCGAGCCGCTCCGAGAAGAGGCGCTCCGGACCCTTCCCATCGGAATCGGCGATGAGCGCAAGGCCCTCGCCAAGCCGCAGAGCCGTCTCGACGGAGTCGGTCAGCCGGGAGCGCTCCGCCTCGGCCTCCGCTCCGCGCAGGACCACGAGGCGGTCGACGACCACTTCGACGCTGTGCTTCTTCATCTTGTCGAGCGTGATGTCCTCCGACAGGTCGCGCACGATGCCGTCGACCCGCACGCGCGCGAATCCGCCACGGCGGGCCGTTGCGAAGAGCTGCTGGTGCTCGCCCTTGCGGTCGCGCACGAGCGGCCCGAGGACGAGGATGCGCGACCCTTCGGGGAGCGCCTGTATCTGGTCGACGATCTCCTGCACGGTCTGCGCGACGATCGGGACGCCGTGGTTTGGACAATGCGGCACGCCGACACGCGCGAAGAGCAGCCGCAGGTGGTCGTAGATCTCCGTGACGGTGCCGACGGTCGACCGCGGGTTCCGCGTCGAGCCCTTCTGGTCGATCGAGACCGCGGGCGAGAGGCCCTCGATGAAGTCGACGTCGGGCTTCTCCATCTGACCGAGGAACTGGCGCGCGTAGGCGGAGAGCGACTCGACGTACCGGCGCTGCCCTTCCGCATAGATCGTGTCGAACGCGAGCGACGATTTGCCGGATCCGGATAGCCCGGTGATCACGACCATCTTGTCGCGCGGGATGCGGACGTCGACGTTCTTCAGGTTGTGCTCGCGCGCGCCTTTGACGTGGATGTGATCGACCGGCATGGAAATCAGGCCGCCGGAGGCGCAGGAGTCGTCCGGAGCGCGCGCATCACGAGCCAGAGATACGCGAGCCAGAGCGGGAGTGAAGCGAGTCCGCCTGATAGCGCCTCGCCGGCGCCGGGCCGGAACGAGTAGGGAGCCGCTGGAACGAGCGCGTACGACAGCGCCTGATAGATGCCCATCGGCAAAAGCACGATCGTGGCTATGCCGAAGATCGCGGTCCCGAGCACGAGGTAGGCCCGATAGAGACCGCTCTCGTGCTCGTCCGGCCGGGCGAGCGATCGGCGCGCGAGCCAGTGCGCGCCCCAGAAGACGCCCCCGAAGATCACGAACGTGACACCCCGCACGAGGTCCTCGCCCATGCGTCTCTCGCGGTCGTCCTTCACGATCGGGGGGAACGGTTGCGGAAACGGCGGACACGTGGTGTTCGGAGGGCACGCCGGTGCGATCGCCGGGTACGGCTGGGGCGTCGGGCCCCCATAGATCACGTCGAGCCCGAATCCGGCGGCCAGGACGAACGCAAGGATCCCAGCGAGACCGATCGAGAACGCGATGACCCCCGCGAGCGACGCGAGGTAGAGATAGACCCGGAGGAGGCTGCCCAGAGAGAGATCGACGCCCTCGCGGCCGCGCTGCACGAGGAGCACGACCAGCAGCGCGATCCCGCCGAGGACCGCAAGCCCCGTGAGCACGCCCAAGAGCATGGCTTAGGGGCCGCGCCGCCGCCGGCCACCGGCGCGCACCACGCGCGTGGTCGTCCGAACCGGCTCCGCGGCGGCGTCGAGGCTCTCCGGCCCTCGCTCGAGGACGAGCAGGCCGCGTAGCTCCACGACTTCGTCACGCAGCGCCGCCGCGCGCTCGAACTCGAGGTCTTTCGCGGCCTGCTTCATCTGCGACTCGAGATCCTTGATGAGCCGTGCGAGCTCGTCCTTCGGCACCTCGCCCGCCGCGATCGGCCGCTTCGCCTTCTCGGCGAATCCTTCCACCTC
Organism: Chloroflexi bacterium 13_1_40CM_68_21; assembly: GCA_001917735.1. The sequence continues at coordinate 7,809 of MNEO01000033.1, read as the reverse complement.
GGCCACATCCCGCAGCCGCAGCCCGATGTCGCGGATCGCTTTCACCACGGTCTGGGGCTCGATGCCGTGATCACGGTTGTACTCGACCTGGATCTCACGCCGCCGGTCCGTCTCCTCGATCGCCGCCTTCATGGACGCCGTCACGCGGTCGGCATACATGATCACGCGGCCCTCGACGTGCCGCGCGGCGCGACCGATGACCTGGATGAGCGACCCCTCCGACCGCAGGTAGCCCTCCTTGTCCGCGTCGAGGATCGCGACGAGCGTGACCTCGGGTAGGTCTATGCCCTCGCGGAGCAGGTTCACGCCGACCACGACGTCGTATACGCCGAGTCGCAGATCCCGGAGGATCTCGACCCGCTGCAGAGTCTCGATTTCGGAGTGGAGGTAATGGACCTTGACGCCCATCTCGCGCAGATAGTCCGCGAGGTCCTCCGCCATCTTCTTGGTCAGGGTCGTGACGATCGCCCGCTGGCCTCTCTCGACGCGCAGATTGATCTCGGCGAGGAGATCGTCGATCTGGCCCTCGGTCCTGCGAACCTCGATCTCGGGGTCGATGAGCCCAGTGGGCCGGATGATCTGTTCGATAACTCGCGGCGAGTGCTCGAGCTCGTACGGGCCGGGTGTGGCCGAGACGTAGATCGCCTGGTCCAGGCGCTGCTCGAACTCCTGGAACGTGAGCGGCCGGTTATCGAGCGCGCTCGGGAGGCGGAACCCGTAGTCGACGAGGATCTCCTTGCGTGAGCGGTCGCCGAAGTACATCCCGCGGACTTGCGGGATGGAGATGTGCGACTCGTCGACGAACGCCAGGAAGTCCGGCGGGAAGTAGTCGAGGAGCGTCCATGGCCGGCTTCCCGCGGGCCGGCGCGCAAGGTGTCGCGAGTAGTTCTCGACACCCGCGCACGTGCCCGTTTCCCGGAGCATCTCGAGATCGAAGTTGGTCCGCTGGCGCAGGCGCTGCGCTTCGAGAAGGCGGCCCGCGTCCTCGAGCTCCTTCACGCGGTCGACGAGCTCGGCCTCGATGTCCTTGATCGCCTCCAGGAGCTTCTCGCGTGGGGTGACGAAGTGCCGAGCCGGATAGATGTCCATCCTGTCGCGCTCAGCCAATACCTCGCCGGTGAGCGGATCGAGCTCCGTGATCCGCTCGACGTCATCGCCAAAGAACTCGATGCGGACCGCAAGATCCTCGTACGCCGGCTGGATCTCGAGCGTGTCGCCGCGCACACGGAATTTCCCGCGGACGAGATCGGTGTTGGTCCGTTCGTACTGGATGTCGACGAGGTGCCGGAGCACCGTGTCGCGCCGTACGCGCTCGCCTTTGTTCAGTCGGACCGTGACCGCACCGTAGTCGACCGGGGCGCCGAGGCCGTAGATGCAGGACACCGAGGCGACGATGATCACGTCGCGTCGCTCGAAGAGGGACCTCGTCGCGGAGTGGCGCATCTTGTCGATCTCGTCGTTGCGTGAGCTGTCCTTTTCGATGTACGTGTCGCTCCGCGCGATGTACGCCTCGGGCTGGTAGTAGTCGTAGTAGGAGACGAAGTACTGGACGGCGTTCTCGGGGAAGAACTCCTTGAACTCGCCGTAGAGCTGGGCGGCGAGAGTCTTGTTGTGGGCGAGGACGAGCGCCGGCCGTCCGGACTCGGCGATGACCTTCGCCATCGTCACCGTCTTGCCCGAGCCTGTTACACCCCGCAACGTCGTATGTCGCTCGCCGCTTTGCAACGCTCCGAGCAGGCCCGCCGCGGCTCCAGGCTGGTCTCCGGCGAGACCCCATGGCAGAACCAGCCGGAACGGCGCCTTTGCCGCCGGCCGATCGAGAGGGACTTGAAGGGTGCCGCTGTCGGGCATACCTGCCTTCATTCTAGAACAGACGTTCTGGTACCATCGCGCTCCCCGAACCTAGTCCCATTGTCGCGCATCAACACCGGTTCGACTCCCGTTCACTTGTCATCGCTTGCTACAGTTCGCGGCCAGTCGCGCGGTAGAGGAAGGAAAGAGTGGAAGATCGTTCGCGTCGCCGTGCCCGGCTCGTGCTCATCGTGGGGATGTTGTTCGCGCTAGGCGCCGGGGTGGCGACCTTCTTCTATGCGCAGACCCAGAAGTCCGAAGCCCCCGCCCCGATCCCAACCAGCCAGGTCGTTGTCGCCGCCCGCGACATCCCGGGGAAGACGCAGATCACTCCGGCGGACATCAAGCTGGTCAAGATGAACACCGACGCGGTGCCGACGACGGCGATCCAGGACAGTGCGCAGGTCGTCGGCAGGATCACACTCGTGTCCATCTCCGCTGGGGAGCCGATCCTGCCCAGCCGACTGGCCGGCCCGAACGGGGCCGCGTTCGTCGTGATTCCCGCGGAGGCCATCGGGGCCAACGGCGCGCCCAACCCGGGCTCGCCCAACTACCGGGCGATGTCGATCACGGTCGCTGACGCCCAGGCCGCCGGCGGAGCGATCCTGCCCGGCGACATCGTCGACGTCCTGTACACGATCACCTTCACGCCCGACAAGTACCTGGTCAACCCCCAGCCGCAGCGGAACAGCGCGGACGTGTCCGCGCGGATCGTTCTCGAGCGTGTGCCGATCCTGGCACGGACCCTTTCCGTGTACGTCATCCGCACCGATGCGGCGACGGCGGAACGGATCGGGTTCCTCACCGCGTCCGGCGGTCAGCTGCAGCTGCTTTTGCGTGGCCCGAAGGACGACCGCGCGACGGGCACAACCGGAGCGACGTTCCGGACGATCCAACCGGAGTTCAAGATCCAGATCCCGGAGAAGATCTCGCCCTAGAGCGGCTGAGCTCGGTCCAGGCGTCGCGCACTCGCTCGCGAGTCCGATCGCGGTCGCCGTCGTTCACGATGACCGTATCCGCGGCCGCGCGGAAGCGATCCTCGCTGAGCTGCTGGGCGAGTCGGAGCTCAGCTTCGCGGGGGCGCATGCCGCGGGCTGCAAGACGATCGATCATCGCTTCGCGCGGCGCGACGACCACCCATATTCGGTCGCAGGCCTTTCGGAGATCGCCTTCGAGGAGCTTGATCGCTTCAACGACGAGCACCGCGTCGTCCGGCAGCATCGATCGGGCCTCGAGGACGCGCGCGATCACCCTCGGGTGGAGGATGCGCTCGAGCCGCTGCAGCTTCATCGGGTCGCCGAAGACCTCGGCCGCGAGCTTCGTTCGGTCGATCTCCTTGTCCTCGCCGAGGACCTTGGTTCCAAACTGCTGGACGATCGCGCTGTAGCCCACCGTCCCGCGCAGCTGCTCGTCGTGCACCAGCGCGTCGGCGTCGAGCACCTTGGCGCCGAGCTCGCGCAGCATCGCGCCGACAGTGGACTTCCCCGCCCCCATCGGTCCGGTGAGCCCGATCACAAACGCCGTCACTCGCTCTTCTCGCTCGCTTTCGCCCACTCGTCGTACAGCGACCGCAGATCGCGCTCGAGCGACGCGTATTCTTCGCCGACCCGCCGCGTCTCCATGTAATTCCCGCTCTGCGCGATCTGGCTGACCTTCTCCTGAAGCTGGCGGAGCTGAAGCTCCATGGCCTCGATCCGGGCCTCCAGCGCCCGCAGCCCCTCGAGCTTCCTCGGTGCCGATGCCCGCGCGCCCGACCTGGCGGCGCCGCGGGTCCTGGGCGGCTCGGGGCCTCGCGCTCGCCGCACCCTCCCGCGCCGCTCTGCCTCCTGGGACGTACCCCGCTTCTCGGCGCGGGTCCCAGGGCCCGCGGCTCGCGCGAAACCCGGCTCGCCGCCCTCCCGCGGCGCCTCGATCTTCGGCATGGGCAGCTCGCCGCCGCTGGCCCGGAGGCGTTGGAGGCCGGACCAGTTGCCCTCGAAGCGCTTCAGCATTCCATCCTCAATGGGCCAGATCTCCGTAGCGAGCTTGTCGATGAAGTAGCGGTCGTGGCTGACGAATAGGAGTGCGCCCTCGAATCCGCTCAGGACTGCCTCCAGCTGTTCGCGAGCGAGAAGATCGAGGTGATTCGTCGGTTCGTCCAATACAAGAAGATTCGCGTGGCGTGCCGCCAGTCGCGCGAGCGCGAGTCGCGAACGCTCTCCGCCCGACAGGACGCCGACGCTTTTGAACACGTCCTCACCGCGGAAGAGGAAGCGCGCGAGATGGTCTCGAGCATCCGCGTCGTTCATTCCGCTCGCCACCTTCATCGCGTCGAGCACGGTGTCATCGCCGCCCAACTCCAGCTGCGCCTGCGCGAGGAAACCAACGCGCGCGGTCGGCGCGGACTGCACGTAACCCTCGAGCGCGGTGAGATCGCCAACGAGCGTGCGCACCAAGGTGGTCTTCCCGGCCCCGTTCGGCCCAACGACCGCGATACGCGCGTCGCGGGCGATGCGCAACATGCCCGTGCGAACGAGCGGCGCGTCGTAACCGACTGCGAGCGGGGTCGTCTGCACGACCGTGTCTCCGGCTAAGTGGGCTGCCTCCAGCTTCCAGCCGTGCTGCTGCGCACGCTCCGGAGCCTCGATGCGCTCCACGCGGGCCAGCTTCTTCGCCCGGCCACGCGCTTCCTTCGAACGCTGGCCCGCGCCGTAGCGGCGAATGAACTCCTCCGTCCGCGCGATGTCTTCCGCCTGCCGCGACGCTGCCTTCTCCGTCGCCGCGTCGCGGTCGGCGCGCTGCCGGGCGTACGAGGAATAACCACCGCGGTACTCGACGACGGTGTTGCGCTCGAACGAAAGCGTTCGGCTCGTGACGCGATCGAGGAACCACCGGTCGTGCGAGGAGACCAAGATGGTTTCGTCCTGCTCGATCAGGAATCGCTCCAGCCATTCGAGCGCCGCAACATCGAGATGGTTCGTCGGCTCGTCGAGCAGCAGGAGATCGGGGTCCTCGAGCAGGAGTCGCGCGAGACCGAGCCGCGTGCGCTCCCCGCCTGAGAGCGTGCGCACTTCCCTGTCATGCATCACGCCGAGCCCCAGGCCGGCGAGGACACGGCCGACGGTCGCGTCGAAGTCGTACCCGCCCGCGTGATCGAAGCGGTGCTGCACGTCGGCGTACTGCTCCAGGAGATCCTGGTCACCGGTAGCAAGACGAGGCTCCAATCCACGCATTTCGGCTTCGAGCTCGCGGAGGTGCGCCGCCGCGCCCCGCGCATGCTCCCCGATAGTCCCAGCGGCGTCCGCGAGCACCTCCTGCTCGAGGAAGCCGATGCGCGTGCCCCGGGCGAGCGCGACATTCCCCGCATCCGCCGTCTCGAGACCCGCCGCGATCCGCAGGAGCGTCGTCTTACCGACGCCGTTCGGGCCGACGAGCCCAACCCGGTCGCCGTGTGCGAGGCGGAACGAGGTGTCGCTGAAGACCAGCCGTTCGCCGAACCGTTTCGCGACCGCTTGGACGGAAAGGACGCTCACGCCTCAATGTTCGCGCACGTCGGGCAGTCTTAGCATCCGCCGGTCGTGTCGCCGATCCGTTTCATGGAGCGCGAAATCCAGCTTGGAGAACCTCCCACGTTGTTGGGGTACGGCCCTGCTCTATCGGCGATCCGGGCGGCTAAGTTCTCAGCTTTTCTGTTCAGCGCCGCTACTGGAGGGACTTCAGCTCGACTGCGGCAGGTCGATCTCGACAACAGATCCGTCTCGCGCGGAGGAACCATCCGCGGTTCCCTACGCGATGTGTGGCGAGACGGGAATGATCTCTGGGTCCTAACGACCCATGCGCTGCATCGCGTCTCCGCCACGGATCTCGCGGTCAAAACGACCATCAAGGTTCCGACTTACCTGCATCGCTTCGTACCGCTGCGATCGGGGCAGTTCCTCGCACTGTCTCAGCCTGAACGAAGCCGAACGCCGGTCTTGTCGGTCGGTGAAGGGACCCTTCGTGGCACCATCACGATGCCGACGCCTGATCTCTCGATTGAGCTTGAGAGCGGCTGCTTGCTTCTGTCCTTCTGGGCCGGCGAAGCCCGCGCGTTCGACGGCGAGCTCAGGCCAACGCGTGACCGACGCGAATTGCCTCTCGGCTTGACCCCGGTTCGATCAAGCGATCAGCTCTATTTTCTTGAAGCCGAGCGTGAGGTCGCGCGTGGCGTCTCGCCGCCTCGGGCAGACGTCATGTGGCTGTACCCGACGGGGCATCTCGCGGCCTTCGAGATCGGAGGCTGGCGTATCTCGCGGAAAGCCGAGGTCTCGTCAGTCGATCACCTGCTCGGGACGGACGGCGACGGCCGGATCGTCGCGACGGATCGTGAGTCGAACACGGTTTCGCTCCTCGAGGCGGGAACCTTTGTCGTTCACGCTCGATGGGCGTTGGCGCATCCCTTTAAAGCCGTCGACCTCGTCGGTCGCGCAGCTGTTGCCTATCGAAGTTCGGAGGGACGGCTCTTCCTGGTCGAGTGGTCTACGGCGGTGTCACGCTTCGAGGCGCCGCTTACCGCCCGGACAGTGGCGGGCAGGGCTCGCGACGCGCGCGTTTCGGCCAAGGCGCTTCGCCGCGCCCGGACAGAACGGGGCTCATGGGATCCGCGGAATCCAGCGCGGCATCCTCGCTCGGTAGGCGCGGTACTCGTTACCGAACGTCCGCTCCAGGGACGGTTCCTCCCACAGGATGACGAACAGGTGCCACGCGGCGGCAAGCGCGGCGAGGTAGCCGAGGAGCGACGGCGAACCGAAGAGGATCGCCTCTCCGACGACGATCGAGCCCAAGCCTAGGTACATCGGATTCCGTACCACTCGATAGGGTCCGGCCGCGACGAAGTGGCCCGGCGCGTCCCAGGGCGCGAGCGTCCCGCGACCCCGCGTTGCGAACTCACGACGCACCAGGTGAATAGCGCGAGCCCAAAACCGAGCGGCAGGAGGCCGAGCCAGGCGATGCCGTCCGGTCGTGCCGGTGTATCGATGAAGAGCCACGGGGTGAGCGCCGCGGCCACGCCAGGAAGGACGACGATCGAGACGAGCGAACGGACCGCGATCGAGACGCTCATCTGGAAATCATGCTGGACGGCCGGGCACCGAGCCCTGCAAGCCAAGCGACTCTCGTGCCTGGATCGCCGTCGGGTGGCTGAAGACGTGCTCGAGAGGGCACAAATATCGCGGGCCGGGCGGCTGTCCGATCTGATGGAAAAGCATCGAGACCGCTCGGCGCGACGGCGGCCGCGCCGCGGAACGGGCTAGAGGCGTGGCGCGCGCTGACAGCGCGGGCAGTGGAATGTGCCGCGGCCGCCGACCACGGTGCGCACGATCGGGCGGCCACACCTCGGGCAGGGTTCCCCGGCGCGACCGTAGACCTGGAACTCGCGCTGCATCCGGCCTTCGTTGCCGCGAGCGTCGACGTAATCGCGACGTGACGCGCCGCCAAGGCGGATGCCCTTCCGGAGCGCCCAGCGGATGGCCTCGTGCAAACGCTCGATCTCGTCGGCGCGGAGCGATCCCGCCCTTCGCAGCGGATGGATGCGCGCGCGCCATAGCGCCTCGATCGCGTAGATGTTGCCGATGCCGGCGATCGCGCGCTGGTCGAGCAACAGGACTTTGATCGCCACGCGCGGACGGCGCCCGATGAGCGCACGAAGCCAGGCGACGGTGAAGCCGCGGGCGAGCGGCTCCTGCCCGAGCGAGGAATGCAGCGGCATCTTCGGACGGCGCAGCGCCGTTCGTCTCTCCAACGCCGCCGCGTCGACGATCGCCATCCGCCCGAACTTTCGCGTGTCTGAGAAACGAAGCGCGGTCCCATCGTCGAAGAGGATCTGACCCCGCACGTGCCGCTCATCCACGTCGTCGACGCCGTACAGCAGCTTCCCCGTCATCCGAAGCGAGACGACCAAGGCATCGCCGCCGTCGAGGTCGAAGACCACGAACTTCCCAC
>MNEO01000013.1 GCA_001917735.1 Chloroflexi bacterium 13_1_40CM_68_21 | reverse complement strand
GCCGTTGAGCGACGCGGCGTCCTGCGCGAGGGACCCCTGGCCGGCATCGCCCGTCGCGATCCAGAGCTTGCGGTCCGGACCGAAGCGCAGGCGGCAGGCGTCGTGGACCCCCGCGGCCACGATACCGGTGCGCATCACGACGGCATCGAGCGCGAGCGTTGTTCCCGACATTCGATAGCGAAGGATCTGGTTCCGCCACTCGCCCTGGTCGGTGCGCGACGCGCAGACATAGAAGGTCTCGTTGCTCGCGAAGTCGGGGTCGAGGGCCAGGCCCAGCAGCCCGGCCTCGCCCATGGCGCGGATGCCGGCGACCTGCGTGGTCGCCGTCCGCTTCGCCATCTTCGCGGTGCTCTCGAACACGCTGATCGTTCCGGGTCGTTCGGTCACGAACATGCGGCCATCGGGTGCGACGGCCACGTCCCACGGCACCACGAGGCCGGACTGGATCACGATGTCGCTGATCACGGGTGCGGCGGCCGACGGAGTTGGCGGCGCGGCGGCGATCCCACCGCCCGGTGCGCAGGCGCACGCCATGAGCGCGACGACCGCGGCAGCGGCGAGGACGCGACCACCCACCGCGTCACATTGTCCACCTCGCCGTGCCACACTCGGGCCGTGCCCCCCTCTTTGACACGGATTCTCGACGCGCGCGGCGCGGCGAGGCTCGCCCTGTCGCCGGACGCTGCGACGCTCTTCTACGTGAGCGATCTCACCGGCACCATGCAGCTCTGGAGCGTCCCGGTCGCCGGCGGCGTGCCCAGCCGCCTCTCCTACGAATGCGACCGCGTGGGCGCGTACCAGGTCTCGCCTGGTGGCTCGCAGCTGGCGTACGGCGCGGACGAGGGCGGCGACGAGCGCTGGGCGATCTGGGTCATGGACACCGACGGGACCGGGGCGCGCGCTCTCACCGGCCGGCCCGACCGGATCCATCACCTCGCCGGCTGGACGCCGGATGGCCGAGCCCTGCTGGCGTTCGCGAACCTCCGGGACGAGCGCTACTTCGACCTCTATGAGATCCCACTCGACGGAAGTACACCGAAGCTCGTCTTCCGTCATGACGGCACGGGCTTTCGCGCGACCGCTCTACGGGACGGTCGAGTCGTGGTCACGACGAACCGCTCGCGGAGCGACGAGAACCACCTGACACTCGTGGAACGCGATGGCTCCACGCGGCTGCTGACGCCGGAGAGCCCCGCCGCGATGCACGCCGACGCGCGTGCCTACGACGGAGGCGTTCTGGTCGTCTCCGATCGCGGGCGGGACAAGGCCGCGGTCGCGCGAGTCGGCCTGGACGGCTCGTTCGCCTACCTCGTCACGCCCGATCGGGTCGTCGATGACTTGGCCGTCGCGGCCCCGGGCTATGCCTACGGGCTCAACGTCGATGGCCGGAGCGAAGTCCACCTGGTGGTCGACGGCAAGGATTCCGTCGTCGCGGGTCTCCCGCCGGGCGATCTGGCGACGGACCTCATCGGCAACAGCCTGGCGCTCGCGCCCGATGGCACCCTCGCGATCGCGTGGGCGCGGTACGACGCGCCTTCTGCCGTCTACGTCGCGAGTCCCGGCCGGCCCGCGAAGCTCGTCGTGCCGGCGCAGATGGCTGGCCTCGCGCCGGAAGGGCTTCCCGGAGAGGAGCTCGTGACGTGGCGGTCGTTCGACGGGCGGACGATCCCAGGTTTCCTCCTTCGACCGCGCGGCGCCCCGAACGGTCCGCGGCCGACGGTCGTTCAGGTGCACGGCGGGCCCGAAGGCCAGGCGCGTCCCCTCTGGAACCCGCTCACCGTCGCGCTGGTCGCGGCGGGCTTCAACGTGCTGCAGCCGAATGTCCGCGGATCAAGCGGCTACGGGCGCGCGTTCATGTCGCTCGATGACGTGCGCTTGCGGATGGACTCCGTGAAGGACCTCGACGCCGGGGCGGCGTGGCTCGCCGATGCCGACATCGCGCCGGCGGATCGCATCGGCGTGATCGGCGGCTCGTACGGCGGCTTCATGACGCTCGCCGCGATCACGTTCTGCCCCGAGCGAAATTGGGCGGCGGCGGTGGACATCGTGGGCATCGCATCGTGGGCCACCTTCTTTAGGAAGACCGCGCCGTGGCGCCGGCCGCTGCGCGCCGCCGAGTACGGCGATCCAGCGAAGGACGCGGATTTCCTCGAGTCCATCTCGCCGCTGAACTTCGTCGACCGCATCCGCACGCCGCTCATGGTCATCCACGGCGCGAACGACCCGCGCGTGCCGGTCGAGGAGGCCGAGCAGATCGTCGCGACGCTGCGCTCACGCGGCCGCGAGGTGGACTACCTCCGCTACGCGGACGAAGGCCATGGCCTGGCAAAGGCCAAGAATCGAGCGGATGCCTGGCCCAAAGTGGTCGCCTTCTTTCAGAAGTACTTGGCCGACTGACTAGCCCGCGGGCGTACGCAGCGCGAGCGGCAGCGTGAAGGTGAAGATGCTGCCGCGGCCGGGGCCTTCGCTCTCCGCCCAGATGCGCCCGCCGTGCGCCGCCACGATCTCCTTGCAGATGGTGAGCCCCAGGCCCTGACCCGCGACCTCGTCGGCGACGCCGCCCACCCGGTAAAAGCGATCGAAGATCCGCGTTATGTGCTCCGCCGGGATCCCGATCCCGCGATCGGTGACGCTGACCTTGCCCTCGTCGTCCGCAGCGCTCACGCGGACTACGATCGGCTCCGAGGGCGACGAATACTTGAGGGCGTTCGCCAGCAGGTTGTCGAGGAGCTGAGCGAAGCGTGCCTGACCGATGCCCAGCCTCACCGGTTCCGGCGGCGCGTCCAGGTCGATCGTCGCTCCGCGGACGCGCGCCCGCGCGATGGCCTCGCGCGCCTCGGTCACCGCATCGACGGCGCCCTCGGCGCCGGGGGCGCGCTGCTCCGCGCTCAGGAGGTCCGCCATGAGACGTTCGAGCTGCGCGAGCTGTCCCTGCACTGCCTGCAGGTTTCGCGACATCAGCGTGGCGTATCCGTGGACGGCGGTCAGCGGGTTCTTGAGCTCGTGCACCGCTGTCGCGAGTGCGTCCTCCTTCGCCCGCAGGGCGCCGCCGAGACTCTCGACATCGCGCCCGAGCTCTTTCGCGGCTCGCTGTAGCTCATCCCGCTCCGCGATCAGCGCGAGACGGTCGCGCGCCGCCTGTGCGATCCGCTCCAGGAGAGGGAGCCGTGCGGTGAGAAGCTCCACCGGGCCGATCGTCGCGAGGACCCGACCCTCGGAAAGGCTCACGAGCGCCACGGTCGCGCCGGCCTCGAGCACGTTAGGCACCCCAGTCGGCGCCCTGACGATGGCAGGAAGCCGGCGGTCGCGGGCGAGGGCGAGGAGAACGTTACCGGGCAGATCGCCGGCGATCACGGTCCCGTCGGCGAGACGGAAGATCGCGGCGCGGCCGCCGACCAGGTTGCCCGCCTCGAGAAGGCACGACGCGAGGACGGCCGCGTGGCTGCGCTCGGCGCCGATCACGCCGATGGCGCGCACGGTGGCCTCGAGCGAGCGGGACTCCTCGTCGCGGCGGACCCGCTCGAACGCGGCCGCAAGGAGCGACGAGGCGTCGCCGACGAGGTCGTGGATCGCGCCGGCTGTCGTGCTGCGCTCTTCAGGGCTTGACGCGTCGAGTGCGACGCCCACCGTGAGCGGCGGATCCGTCGACACCGGGATCGCGAGGCCGGTCAGGTCAGGGACGATGCGTTCGAGGGCGGATGGTCCGCGCAGCGCGCGGAGCGCTTCAGTGGACACGACGATCTCGCCGGGTGGCGTCGCGCCTGCGGTGAAGGTCGTCCGCAGGCGCTGATCGGCACCGTGCCGCCATGCCCACGCACCGCGGACACGAGGTAGGTGCGCGAGCTCCGTCACGAGCGTGCGCACGACCTCGTCGGGCTCGCGCTGGCGGGTCAGCCCGCCAAGCGCGCGGGCGTGCACCCGCGACCACACGGTCTCGAGATCCTGGCGGCCGAGCGCCCACACGATCTCAGCCGTGACCAGACCGATCGCGATCAGCGCCTGGACCGGCCACAGATCGGTCGCGCGGGCCTGGTCCCCGCGAAGGATGAGCGCGGCGTCGTAACCGACGACCGCGAGCGCGGTCGCGGTCACCGCGCCGACGGGCCCTGACCCGAGTGCGGCGGCCCCGATCGCGAACACGTAGAGGATCCACGGCGCGAGCTCGAGCGGGAACGCGAAGACCAGCGCCGTGACCGCGACCAGGTCGAGCGCCGGCGAGAGCGCCTCGACCCGATGAGCCGCAGGGAGGTACCGAAGTACCAGGGTTGCGGCGAGATAGAGAAGGAGCACCCCCGCGGCGAGTGGGAACGCGCGGGCGCCTCCGAGAAGGACGAGAGTGCCGCCGAGGGCGATGGCCGCGAGACGGATAAGCAAGTGGGCACGTTCGCGAGCCTGGGTTACCGCGGCTGTCCGCCCCACTTGCGCACGTAGTAACGCATCCGGCGCGAGGTGGGGTGCGCCGACTAGTAGCTCGCTACCAGGATGCGACTCGGATCGTTGTCGAGCTCTATGACATGGGCGACACGCAGGCGGGGCGCGTCCAGCACCGCGATGGCGTGGGTGAGCCCGGCGAGCGCGACATAGAGCTGGTCTCCGTTCGGTGACGCCGCGATGTCGACGACCGATCCGAGGAAGGCGGCCGAAGACGCAAGGGTCCCGTCGCGGATGTTGATCGCCTCGACGCCGTTGCCCGAACCGACGTAGAGGACGTCCTCACGTGGGGAGATCGCGAGCGACGTGGCCTGAACGTCGATGGAGATGCGACCTGTGACCGCGTACTGCTCGGTGTCGACCACGTCGATCACCTTCTTTCCGGCGATCGCCGCGTAGATGCGCGTGCCCGATCCGGCCATGGCCATCGCGACGGGGGCGCCATCGAGGGGGATCGTGTACGGCGTGCGCCCGCCGAGGTTGAGGTAGAGAAGGTCGATGCCGCGCGGCGTCGCCACGAAGACGTGGTTGTGCTTGTAGCTCGGCGCGAGGGACTGCGGGGTGCCGTGATAGGCGAAATACTCGTTCTGACCGGTTTCGAGATCGATCTGCTCGACGCCACCCGATCCGACGACCATCAGGGAGTGCCCATCTCGGTTCGCCGCGACCACTCCATCGACGGTCAGGGCCTGCTTCGTGGTGGCGTTGCCGGTGACGATGTCCTGTGCCACGACGAACCGGTCCGTGTAGGAGTAGACCGTTCGCCCGTCGGTGCCGAGAGCGATCTGGGTGACGTTCTTGGAGTCACGCGCGAGAAGATCGCCAGCCTGGCTCGCGTCGGGATGCATCGCCTTCACCGCGCCGCCCGCGAGCGCAACGATGGTCACGGCACGCGGCTGGCGCGGCGCCGCCGACTCGTAGTGGTCGATCGTCGCGCGCCGCTTCTTGGTCCAGCCATCTTTCTCGACGAAGGGGTAGGGGTCGACCATGCCACCTGGGCCGAGGATCGGGTAGGGCGTATCGCCGACGTGGTCGCCGTCGGCGTCCTTGCCCTTGTAGTCGGCCCAGTAATTGCCCTCTTTCGCCTGGGCGTCGTACCAGACGTTGGATCCCTCGGTGTTGTCGCTCACCTGCGGGTTGTTGCCGATCACGTTGTTGTGGAAGATCACGTTCTCCTTTGCGTCGCTGAACCAGATCCCCCAGTTGATGTTCGAGTCGATGGTGTTCTCGATCACCCGGTTGCCCTTGCTCGCATACATGTAGAGCCCGTAGCCGCCCGGGCTGTTGTAGGTCTGCCGCGCGAGCAGATTGCTCTGCAGGAGCGAATCGTCGGAGTTCTGCAGGTGCAGACCGTAGATGTTGAACTCCACGTCGGACCCTTTGACGGTGATCTTCTTCGAGGCGTGGATGTAAAAGCCGAACCGGTTCCTCTGCGTCGTCACGTTCTCGATCGTGCTTGACTCCATGTCGATGAAGTAGATGCCGGTCGAAAAGGCGATCGTCTTGCCATTCCGGATCGTGACGCCGGTGTGCCCCCCGACCCGAACGCCGACGCTGTCGAGCTGCGGCAGCGGCCACGTCTGGGGACCCATCCCCGGACCGGTCAGCGTGTGACCGCCGAGATCGACGGTGATGTTGTCGACGTCGATGACCATGCCGTCGCCCTGGCACGTCATGTCATTCGCGAGGGTGAAGCTCTCGTTCACGCGCATCGCGCACCGGCCTTCGCGCGACGGGAACGCGGCGGCCTGGCTCGGTGCGACGCTGCTTGGTGCGGGCGTCCCGGCGGCAACAGGGCTAGCGGCCGGCGTGACGGACGATGGCGGCGTCGAGGCGGCCTGGCAAGCGATCATCGTGGTCAGGGCGAATGCGCCGAGCGCGCCGAGACGAGCGACGGGCGGTCGCATGTCGCAAGGCTATACAGCCGCGAGGAGCGAAGGGTTCCCCCAGACTCGAGAGATGCGCGAAGAAGCGCTCAGGATCGACGACCGTCTGGAGGCCACCCTCCGCGTCCCGGACGTGGCGCCGAGCGCGATCGTGGTCATCGCCCATCCGCTGCCGACACACGGCGGCACGATGCGCAACCCCCTTGTGGCCGCGATCGCGCGGGCGTGCGCCGAGCACGGCTGGTACGCCCTGCGGTTCAACTTCCGCGGCGTGGGGGAGAGCGCCGGCGAATGGACCGGAGGGCACGCCGAGACGGATGACCTCGCGGCGGCGGTCGATCACGCTCGTTCGTTCGCGCCGGCCCTGCCGCTTGGCCTCGTCGGGTACAGCTTCGGCGCGTTCCAGGTCCTCGCATATCTCGCGCGCGGCGGAAGGGCGGACGCCGTTGCGCTTGTCGGGGTGGGAACGAAAGACCTGAATCTCGAACCGCGCGAGCTCCCCAAGATCCCGGCGGGCACATTCATCGTGGCTGCCGAGAAAGACCAGTTCGGGACCGCGGACGAGCTGCGTGCCGCGGTCCCGCACGCGCGCATCGCGGTGGTGAGCGGCGTCGATCACTTCTTCGTCGGCAAGCGCGACGAGGTCGGACGGCTCGTCGCCGGCGAGCTCGCGCGGGCGCTGCCTGTACCATCGCATCTCCCATGACCGCCGAAGTCACGACCGCCGCGCCATCCACTTCCGCGAAGAAGACGCGGAAGCGCATCCTCACGGGCGATCGCCCGACGGGGAAGCTGCACGTCGGCAACTACGTCGGGACGCTGGCGAATCGCGTGAAGCTCCAGGACTCGTACGAGACATTCCTTCTCGTCGCCGACCACCACATGCTCACGACCAAGCTCGAAGGCCTGAGCGAGATCGAGCAGAACATCCGCGACGATGTCATCGACAACCTCGCAGTCGGCGTCGATCCCGAGAAGGTCAACTACTTCCTGCAGTCGCTGGTGCCACAGATCCCCGAGCTGCACCTCTATTTCTCGATGCTTGTCTCAGTTCCAAGGGTGCAGCGCATCCCGACGCTGAAGGATCAGCTTCGCGATCACGGGCTGGCACAGCCGACCTACGGCCTCCTCGGGTATCCGGTCCTGCAGGCCGCGGACATCCTCATCGTGAAGGGCGATCTCGTTCCGGTGGGGCGAGACCAGGAGTCGCACGTCGAGCTCACGCGCGAGATCGCGCGGCGCTTCAACGAGCTTTTTGCGCCCATTTTTCCGGTCCCCGAGTCGCTCATTCCCGAAATGGGGTTGCTGCCCGGGATCGACGGACGGGACAAGATGGGAAAGAGCCTGGATAACGCAATCTTCCTGTCCGACGACGAGAAGACCGTCGAGCGCAAGGTGATGCGCATGTACACCGACCCGAACCGCGTGCGCGCGGACGTCCCGGGCCGCGTCGAGGGGAACCCGGTCTTCGTCTACCACGACACCTTCAATCCCGACAAAGCCGAGGTCGACGACCTCAAGGCGCGCTACCGCGAGGGAAAGGTGACGGACGTGGAGGTGAAGCGCCGCCTCCTCGCGGCGCTCGAGCGGTTCCTCGCTCCGATCAGGGAGCGCCGGGCGGAGATCGCGGCGCGGCCAAAAGTCGTGGACGAGATCCTCGCGGCCGGGAGCGAGCGCGCGCGCAGGGAAGCCGCGGGGACGCTCCACGAGGTCCGTCAGGCCATGCATCTCGATTACTTCGGGCGCTAGCGCCTTGCCCCGGCTTTACGTGCTCGTTCTCTCCGGTGGGGCCGGAACACGCCTCTGGCCGCTCTCGCGACGCGAGCGCCCCAAGCAGTTCCTCGATTTGCTCGGGGGGCGGACGCTCCTGCAGGACACCGTCGAGCGCGTGTCGGAGACCGTCCCCGCCGAACGCATCTTCGTCGTCGCCCCACCGGAGCACCGCGCGCTCATCCACGAGCAGCTCCCTGAGCTCCGGAGCGATCACCTCGTGGTCGAGCCCTACCCTCGCGGCAACGCGGCCGCGGTCGGCCTGGCGATGGCCGCGCTCGCCGCGTTCGACCCGGAGGCCGTCGTGGCGGTGCTCCCGTCGGACCACGTCGTCGAGAAGCGTGCGGAGTTCCGGAAGGTGCTCATCGCGGCGACCGCCGCGGGCGAACGCGGCTATCTGGTGACGATCGGGATCACGCCGAGCGGGCCCGACACCGGCTTCGGCTACATCGAGGCGGGAGACAAACTCGAGGTCGAAGCGCCCATCGAGGTTCGCGCGGTGAAGCGGTTCGTCGAAAAGCCCAAACGTGAGCACGCCGAGCGGATGGTGGCCGCCGGCGGGCACTACTGGAACGCCGGCATGTTCGTCTGGCGGGTCGAAGAGGTCCTGCGCGCCTACGAGCAACATCTGCCGGCGACGGCCAAGGCGATCGGGGCGCTCCGCGACGCCGTCGGCTCGCCCCGCTACGAGTCGGTGCTGGCCGAGGTCTGGGAGGAGACCGACCGGACGACGATCGACTACGGGATCGCCGAGAAGGCGCCCAACGTCGCCGTCGTTCCGGCGGACATCGGCTGGCACGACATCGGTTCGTGGGCGCGCCTCGCCGCGCTCGTCCAGGGGGCGGACAACTGGGCGTCCGGCGATCAGGTCGCCGAAGACGCCCACGACAACTACGTCTGGGCGCCCGGGAAGACGGTTGCGTTAATAGGAGTAGAAGGGCTCGTCGTCGTGGACACCCCCGACGCCCTTCTCGTGACGTCCAAAGAGCGCTCCGCGGACGTGAAAACGGTCGTAGACCGGCTCAGGCGGGAAGAGCGGGACGATCTCTTGTAGGACGGCCGTCTGCGGGCCCGTTTGTCGCCTGTGTGCCTGCTTTGGTGGACGTCGCGGTTACAGTGGATAGAGGAAGGGGCGCCCGAGAGGGCGCCTTTCGCTAAGTGAAAGGAATCTGATTTGGCGGTCGCGGCGAGGGACTTGGTCGTGGTGGAGAGCCCCACCAAGGCAAGAACTCTAGAACGGATGCTCGGTCCGGCCTACAAGGTCGAGGCCTCGTTCGGCCATATCCGTGACCTTCCCAAGTCAAAGCTCGGCGTCGACCTCAAGACGTTCGCTCCCGAGTACATCGTCCCCGACGACTCCGAGAAGCACGCCCGGATCCTCCGCCGCGAAGCGAAGACGGCCCCGCACGTCTGGCTCGCGACCGACCTCGACCGCGAGGGCGAGGCGATCGCCTGGCACCTCGCCGACGTGATCAAGGTCCCGAAGTCGAAGCTGCGCCGGGTGACCTTCCACGAAATCACCCCGGCGGCCATCCAGCAGGCCTTCAAGCACCCGCGCGAGATCGACCAGGACCTCGTCGACGCCCAGCAGGCGCGACGGGTCGTCGACCGGCTGGTGGGCTACACGATGTCGCCGCTCCTCTGGAAGAAGATCCGCTACGGCCTGTCGGCCGGCCGCGTCCAGTCGGTCGCGCTGCGCCTCATCGTCGACCGCGAGCGCGAGATCCAGGCGTTCGTTCCTCAGGAGTACTGGACGCTCGAGGCGGCGCTCGCTACGGCGGCAGGCCAGACATTCACGGCGGAGGTCATCCAGCACAAGGGCCACAAGCTCGAGATCCACGACGGCGCGACGGCCGATAAACACCGCGCCGCCCTCGCCGATGCCCAGTACGCGGTCAAGAGCGTCGAGAAGCGCGAGAGCGGCCGGAACGCGGCGCCGCCGTTCACCACATCGACCCTCCAACAGGAAGCGTCGCGAAAGCTCGGCTATTCGGTGAAGCGGACGATGGTGCTCGCCCAGCAGCTGTACGAGGGCGTCTCGCTCGGCGATGCGCCGGTCGGCCTGATCACCTATATGCGGACCGACTCGCTGCACGTCGCGGAGGGCGCGCTCAGACAGGCGCACGATGTGATCGCGTCGGAGTTCGGCGGTCAGTACGCCATCGAGAAGCCCCGTCACTACAAGACGCGCTCGAAGGGTGCTCAGGAAGCACACGAGGCGATCCGCCCGACGGACCTGTCGCGCACCCCCGATCGCGTCAAGCGCATCCTCAAGCCAGACCAGCTCAAGCTGTACACGCTCATCTGGCAGCGCACGATCGCCTCGCAGATGGCGCCCGCACGCTTCGAGAACACGCGGCTCGACATCGAAGCGGCGCAGTACGTCCTCCGCGCCAATGGTCGCCGCGTCCTCTTCGATGGCTTCCTTCGCGTCTACACCGAAGGGACGGAGGAGCCGGAGAAGGAGATAAGCCCGCTGCCCGAGGTTGCCGCGGGTGATCCGCTGAAGCTGCTCGGCCTCGACGCCTCGCAGCACTTCACGCAGCCGCCAGCGCGATTCACCGAGGCTTCGCTCGTAAAGACGCTCGAGGAGCACGGCATTGGGCGTCCCTCGACCTACGCCCCGACGATCTCGACGCTCGTCGATCGGAAGTACGTGCGGAAGGACGGACGGGCTCTGGTACCGGAGGACGTCGGCTTCGTGGTGACCGACTTCCTGCGCGAGCACTTCCCCGACATCGTCGACACCGGCTTCACCGCGCGCATGGAGGAGGACCTCGACAGGATCGCGAGCGGCGACACGCCGTGGGTGCCCGTCGTCCGGGACTTCTTCGAGCCGTTCTCGAAACGCGTGGAAGAGAAGAACAAGAGCGTGAAGAAGTCCGACGTGACCGAGGAGCCGACCGATCGTGTGTGTCCGAAGTGCGGACGTCCGGTGGTGATCAAGCTCGGCCGGTACGGGCGCTTCTACTCGTGCACCGGGTTCAAGAAGGGCAAGAAGGGCGAGCCGCTTCCGGAAGGCGCGTGCGACTACTCCGAGCCGCTCGAGGGTCAGAAGGAGCCGCAGCTCGAGATCCTCGAGGGCGAGATCTGTCCCGAGTGCGGCAAGCCGCTCGCCAGGCGCCGCGGCCGGTTTGGGCCCTTCGTCGGCTGCACCGGCTACCCCGACTGCAAGTACATCAAGAAGACGCAGCAGAAGACCGGCGTGATCTGCCCCGAATGCGGGAAGGGCGAGCTCGTGCGCCGGCGTGGCAGGGGCCGCTCGATGTTCTACGGTTGCGAGCGGTACCCGGAGTGCACCTTCACGGCACGCGAGCTTCCCGCGACCGCCGCCACCCCAGGGAAAGACGCCGCCTGAACACGGCGCGGGGTGAGCGACGTGCTGGGGGAGCGGATCCACCGAGATTGAAAGGCCCGGGCCTGTGAGGGCACGGCCGGTCACCGAGAACGAGGAGCGCCACTGGGATCGGCTGATACAGGAGACCGCGCGACCGCACCTTCTGCAGTCGGCCGGCTGGGCGCAGGTGAAGGCGGCGACCGGCTGGCGCGCCGAGCACTACATCCTCGAGGATGACGGCGGCCGGCGGGGGTGCGTGCAGGTTCTCCGCAAGCGCATCGGACCCTCGATGTCCGTCG
This sequence comes from Chloroflexi bacterium 13_1_40CM_68_21, assembly GCA_001917735.1. The sequence continues at coordinate 397 of MNEO01000013.1, read as the reverse complement.
CCTACGCGCCGCGAGGGCCCCTCTGCGAGGACCATCGTCTCGCCGAAGCGGTCAGCGCGCTGCGCAAGGAGCTCGCGCGCGGCTGGACGGTGAGCTTGCTCTGCGATCCGGAAGTCGCGGAGAGTGCGGTCCTTTCGGCCGCGCTGCAGGCAGCCGGAGTGCGGCGCTCGCCGGTGTACGTGCAGCCTCGGCGAACGCTCCTCATGGATCTCGCTCAGGATCCCGAGACGATGCTGGCCGCCATGCGGAAGAAAACGCGTCAGTACGTGCACAAGGCCGAACGCGCCGGCGTCGCGACGGAAGAAACGACGGATCTCGCGCGCTTTCATCGGCTCCTCACGACGGTCGCGGAGCGCGACCACTTCGGCATTCACGACCTCGGCTACTTCGCCGACCT
>MNEO01000024.1 GCA_001917735.1 Chloroflexi bacterium 13_1_40CM_68_21 | reverse complement strand
AGGGTTGCGCCTAAGAGGGCGATGAGAGGGGCCGGGATGCTGGCCGCATAGCGGCGCAGCCCCCGAAGCTGGAACAGGGCGTCGCCCAATCGCCACGACGCCGCGGCGAAGCCCACGAGGGCCGCGAGCCCGGCCACGACGAGCGTCACGCTGAAGGCGGCGAGGCCCACCTGAAGCGCGGCTGGGACCCCGATGAAACCGGCGCCACGGAAGTTGGACACCGAGCCGAGAAGGACGATCCACGCGAGCGCCGCCGCGGATGCGCCGATGCCGATGACCGCGAGTCCGCTGCCGAGTACGCGCAGCTGCGTGCGCCAGCCCCCGAGGGACGCGCGGTATGTGCTTACCACCTGCTCGCGCGCGAGGACGAGGGCGGCCGACGTCCCGAGCAGGATCAGCAGGTAGCCCGCGGCATCGCGCGCGACGTCCGAGAGCCCGCGTTGTACCGGAAGGATCGGCCGCAGCGGCACCGGCAGGTCCTGTTGCGCCTCGATCACCGTTCGCGCAGGCGGAGGACTGTTGCGCGGATCGAAGAAGATCCCCGGCCGGCGGCCGGATACGCTGGCCGCCCCGGCGAGCGATCCCGCGAGCAGGATCGCGGAGACGCCGACCGCGAGTACGACCGCGGCGAGCACGAGCATCGCGTCGCGCTGCTTCATCGGCTCGCCTGCCGCCGTACGGGAGCGACTATCGACGCATGTGCGGCGATGAGACTCGCGACACCGAGGATCACGAGCGCGAGCACAGTCGTGCCGTCGATGAAGAAGAACGCGTCCGAGCTCTCGGCCGACGCCGCGGTCACGACGTTGTTCAGCGCCGCGGTGAACTCGTCGCCGTGTAGCGAGAGCTGGTAGATGAGAAAGCCAATTGACGGTAGCGCGAGGACACCGGCGACGATCCATTCCCATCCGACGGCTTGGCCGGAGACGACGCGACGCATGACCGCGTCGCGGAAGCCGAGCGGAAGGGCCTGCGGCGGCACCGCGGCGAGGAGCTGATGCGTGGAACGTTCTTCGGGTTCGATATCCGACGGCGCGTACCGGCTCACACGGACCTACCCTTCAGCCGTGCCGCCAGGCGTACCTTGAGCGCGGCCCGCGCGCGATGCAGGTGCGTCTTCACGGTACCGAGCGGGATGCCGAGCGCGTCCGCGACCTCTTGATAGGAGAGCTGCTGCATGTGGCGGAGGGTGAGCGCCGCGCGGTAGGCCGGAGGCAGCTCGGCCATCGCCGCGACCACCTCTCCGAGCTCTTCGCGGCGAAGGGCGGTGGCCTCGGGCCCTGCATCCTGTTCCTCCGGTGACTCGGGCAGCTCCTCGACGGGAGCCTCGTGCGCGTGCCAGCGGCGAACGTGATTCAAGCTGGCGTTCGTGGTGATACGAAAGAGCCACGGCCCGAGGGGCAGCGCCGGATCGTACTGGTGAAGCGCGCGATAGGCCCGGATGAATGCCTCCTGAGCGCAGTCGTTCGCCGCGTCGGCGTCGCCCGTGATCCGCAGTGCGATGTTGTACACGCGGCCTCCGTACCGCTCGACGAGGCTCGCGTAGGCGTCCGCGTCACCGGCGAGGCACGCCCGTACGACGTCCTGGTCTGTGCCGGTCAGCCGAGCCTCCGTTGCACGGCCAGGACCTCGCCCGGTCACTCGCTCTACCCGGTGGTCCGGCGCCGTGTTTCGCGTATTCTCGGCCCACTTCATGGACCTCACCTGGCTCGGCCACGCGTGTTTTCGCATGCGCGGCCGCGAAGGCGTCGTGCTGACCGATCCGCCTGATCCCAAATCTGGGCACGCCATTCCCAAGACCGAAGCGGCGATCGTCACGATCTCGCACGAGCACCCTGGACACTCGAGTCTCAAGAGCGTCGGCGGCGAGCCGGTCGTCCTCCGGGGGCCCGGGGAATACGAGATTCGCGAGGTGCTGGTCACCGGCATCGGGGCGTTCCACGACGATGAGAAGGGCACCGCCCGCGGACGAAATACGGTCTTCGCGATACGCCTCGACGATCTCGTGGTCTGCCATCTCGGCGACCTCGGGCACGAGCTCCCCGCCGCGGACCTCGAGCGGCTCGGCGACGTCGACATCGTGCTCGTGCCGATCTCCGGCGCGGACGTGAACCTCACGGCGGCGAAGGCCGCGGAGGTCATCCATCAGCTCGAGCCCAAGGTGGTGGTGCCGATGTCGTATGACCCGGACGACAAGAAGAAGGACACGCCGTTCGACCGCCTGCTGCACGAGCTCGGCGTCAAGGAGCTCACCCCGGTCGCCAAGCTCTCCGTCACACGCGGTTCACTCCCGGAGAACGTGCAGGTCGTCGCGCTGGACTCCCGGGCGCGCTAACCTCCCGCGGCGAGGGAGGGACTCATGACGTATCCAGCAGGCGCCACTCGCGCCTTCCAGTACGGGCTTGGCATCTTCGCGCTCACGGCACTGATCGGCCTCACGAACGCCGCCAAGATCATCGGCGATGTCGATCGCAACACGCTTCTCACCATCTTCACTCGGGGACGCTCGGGTGGATCACGATGGGTGTCTTCGGCGTCGCGCTTGCTCTCTTCGGCCGCAACGGATCGACGGTGGGGCCGAACATCCTCCTGACTGCGCTCGCCGCCGCGGCCTACGTCCTCGCCTTCTGGTCTGGCAACTTCTACGCGCGCGCCCTGTTCGGCGTGGTCATGCTTGCGACGACCTTTTGGCTGGTGGGCATGGGTGGCCTACCGCGCCGCGACGATCGGCTACGGTCGTCTCACCAACCCGCAGCTCTCGATCGTCCTTGGACTCACGACTCTCGTCATCGGCTCGACGCTCGGCGTGATCGTTCAGATCTTGTACGCGACCAACAACCTCAACGAGCAGAACGGTGTCCTCATTGGCGCGCACGCGTCCGCGCAGGTCGGCGGCTACCTGATTCTCGTCGCGGCCGGTCTCGCCGAATGGATCCTGAATCCGGGCGGTAGGCGGACGAGGGGCGGCGAGATCCAGTCATGGCTCCTCTTCCTCGCCGGGCTCACGCTCGCGACTGGGCGACCGCGTTCTGGGAGCACCATGGGGCGCGCCGACCGGGGCCCGCCATGCCGCGATCACGATCCCCTTCATGGTCCTCGGGCTGGTTCTACTCGTCATGCTGGTCCAGATGACCATCGCGGCGCAGGGTGACTTTTCGAAGATCCCTGCGGGCTTCATCAACGCGCTCAACCACACGATGTTCGTAGGCCTCTCGACCAACATGCTGTTTGGGGCGGTCCTAACGCTGATGGCCGACCGCCCACGCGTGTGGCCCTGGGCCGATCACGTCATCTTCTGGGGCCTCAATATCGGTGCGGCCTCATTTGTCGCGGTACTCATCTTCATCGGTACGAGCGCGGGCTCCTCCACGTTCGCGCACCCAGTGGCTTTCACCGCGCCGATCATGGGTCTTTCGGCGCTGCTCGCGATCGTGACGTACGAGATGCGCCTCATGGCCGCCCAGGCGACGATGCGCGCCCCGGCTCCGGCCTACGGGAACGACAGAGCGGACGGTCGTCGTTGGACGGCCGTCCGCTATACTTTTCTTACGTCGCGCGTGATGCGCGGCGACTTTTTCTGTTCGGAGAGGTCACCCCATCCGTGTACGCGGTCGTCCGAAGCGGCACGAAGAGCTTCCGGGTCGAGGAAGGCACCCAGATCACCGTCGATCGCCGCAAGGCGAATCCCGGGGATACGGTTACCTTCGACCAGGTGCTGCTCATTGCCGACGGGGTTCGCGTACGCGCCGGGACGCCCTTCGTGAGTGACGCCAAGGTCACGGCGGAGATCGTCCGGCATGGAAGAGGCCCGAAGCTCCGGGTGTTCAAGTACAAGAACAAGACGCGGTCACGGAAGACACGCGGCCACCGCCAGGACGAGACGACACTTCGAATCGTGAAGATCGAGGCATAGGAAATGGCACACAAGAAAGGCGCGGGTTCCACCCGCAACGGACGAGACAGCGCCGGCCAACGGCTCGGCGTCAAGGAATACGCGGGCGCGCGCGTCAACGCGGGGACGGTCATCGTCCGTCAGCGCGGCACCCGTGTTTTACCCGGAAACAACGTCGGTGTCGGCAAGGACCACACGCTCTTCGCGCTTATCGCGGGGACCGTGGAGTTCAAGCCTGCACGCGACGATCGCCGCCGCGTGAGCGTCATCGCGAGTTAGAGGTCATCCCATGAAAGAAAAGATCCACCCCAAATACATGCAGGCGAAGATCATCTGCGCCTGCGGCCGCACGTACACGACGGGCTCCACCAAGCCGGAGCTCCACGTCGAGGTCTGCGCAGGCTGCCATCCGTTCTTCACGGGCACGCAGCACATCCTCGACGTGCAGGGTCGCGTCGAACGCTTCACCAAGCGGTACGCGAAGAAAGAACAGGCGGCCCCGTCCGCGACCGCGGAGGCCGCTCCGCACCGTTAGGTGCCGACGGTGGGGACCGGCGGGCACGCCGGTCTCGAGGTCATCGTCGGATCGATGTTCAGCGGCAAGAGCGAGGAGCTCATTCGGCGTGTGAAGCGCGCGATCATCGCGCGCCGCGCGGTCCAGGTCTTCAAGCCGGCCATGGACGACCGCTACGGCGCGGAGGTCGTCCGCTCGCACGACGGGGACTCCTTCGTCGCCCGGCCGGTGCGCTCGAGCACGGAGATCTTGGATTCGGTAGAGCCGGAGACGAGCGTCGTCGGCATCGACGAGATCCAGTTCTTCGACCCGGGCATCGTCGACATCGTCCGTTCGCTCGTCGTGAGCGGGCGACGGGTAATCTGCGCCGGGCTCGACCTGGACTTTCGCGGCGAGCCCTTCGGTCCGGTCCCGGTGTTGCTCGCGCTCGCGGAACGCGTGGACAAGCTCGAGGCAATCTGCGTCGTCTGCGGCGAACCGCGACCCGCACGCAGCGCATCGTGAACGGGGTGCCGGCCTTCTTCGACGATCCGATCATCGTGATCGGCGCGCAGGAGGCCTACGAGGCGCGGTGCCGTGGCTGCCACGAGGTGCCGCGCCGGTCGGCAGTCGAGGCGTGAGCGACGTGAAAGAGAAGAAGCCGCAGCCCACGACATACGGCGGTCAGGCGGTCATCGAGGGGGTGATGATCCGCGGGCGACGGACCGTCGCCCTCGCCTGCCGCCGGCCGAATGGCGACATCTACCGGTATCGCGAGCCACTGCGCTCGCCACTTCTGCGCTCGCGCGTCGCGCGGCTGCCGTTCGTGCGCGGGATCGTGGTGTTGTGGGAGTCGCTGAGCTACGGACTCCGCATGCTGATGCGGTCTGCGGAAGTGCAGCTCGAAGGCCAGGAGCACTCGAGCACCGGTGGCAACAACGTGATCATCGGAGCCGCGCTCCTCGCCGCGCTCGTGCTCTTCATTGGGGTCCCCTACGTGGCGACCAATCTGGCGCGTGCCGCGATCCCGAGCTCCGTCGTGCTGAACATCACCGAAGGCCTGATCCGCCTCGCGCTCCTCATCGGCTATCTCATCGCGATCTCGTTCATGCCCGACGTTCGGCGAGTGTTCGCGTATCACGGCGCCGAGCACATGACCATCCACGCGTTCGAGCACGGCGACCCGCTCGTGCCCGAGCGCATCGCGCCCTATCCGACGGCGCACCCGCGCTGCGGCACAGCGTTCCTCTTGTTCGTCGCCGTCGTGGCGATCGCCCTGTTCGCGTTCCTGCCGCGGGTCAATCTCCTCGTCGACCTCGTCACGCGGCTCGTTTTGGTCATCCCGGTCGCATCGATCTCCTACGAAGTGCTGAGGCTCGGCGCGGCGCACGAGCGTCTCCCCGTCATGCGAGTCCTCATTGCGCCCGGTCTGCTGTTGCAGCGGATCACCACGCGGCGTCCGGACGCGCGGATGATCGAAGTGGCGGTCGCATCGCTCGAGGAAGCCATCGCCGGGGATCGCGAGGCGGAGGCCGCCGCATGACCGACACGCTGACGCCGGGGCTGCGCAAACGGCTCAACAAGGTCGAGGAGCGTTACGACGAGCTGGGCCGCGCGCTTTCCGACCCCGCGACGACGTCCGACCCCTCCCGCCTGCGTACGGTCGGGCAGGAGTTCGCCGCGCTCGAGCCTGTGGTCGACACCGTGCGCTCCCTTCGCGCCGCGGAGAAGCGGCTCACCGAGGCGCGCGACCTGGCGGACGGCGACGATGCCGATCTGCGCGACCTGGCGCGTGAGGAGATCGCTGAAGCGACCGACAAGGTGGCAGAGCTCGGCGCGCGTCTTCGCTCGCAGCTCGTGCCGCGCGATCCGCTCGATGAGAAGAACGTCATCGTCGAGATCCGTGCCGGGGAGGGCGGCGAAGAGGCCGCGTTGTTCGCGGGCGATCTCTACAAGATGTACCTCCGTTACGCCGAGCGCCATCGCTGGAAGACCGAGGAGCTCTCCGCCAGCCGATCGGAAAAGAACGGCTTCAAGGAGGTGATCTTCCGGGTCGCCGGAAAAGGCGCCTACTCGAAGCTGAAGTTCGAGTCCGGGGTTCATCGCGTGCAGCGCGTACCCGCGACCGAGGCGCAGGGCCGTATCCACACCTCAACCGCGACCGTCGCGGTGCTGCCCGAGGCCGAGGAGGCGGACCTGGTCATCAACGACGAGGATCTCAAGATCGACGTGTACCGGGCGGGTGGCCACGGTGGCCAGGGCGTGAACACCACCGACTCCGCGGTGCGTATCACGCACCTGCCGACGGGCGAGGTCGTGACCTGCCAGGACGAACGCAGCCAGCTCAAGAACAAGGCGAAGGCCATGGCCGTCCTACGCGCGCGCTTGCTGGCGCGCGCGCAGGAGGAGCGCGAGGCCGAGGAGTCCTCGGCGCGGCGGGCCCAGATCGGAAGGGGCGAGCGCGCCGAGAAGATGCGGACGTACAACTATCCGCAGGACCGCATCACGGACCGGCGCCTCGGGTACAACATCTCGAACATCGAGCGGCGCATGGACGGCGAGATCGACGAGCTGATCGATGCGCTCGCGGCCCAGGATGAGGCCGAGCGTCTCTCGAGTCTCGAGGAGGACGCCGACTGACCGACGTCGCGATCCGTGGCGGGACCGTCGTCACGCCGGATGGCGAACGTCGCGCCGACATCGCGATCGAGGGTGGTCGCATCGCATCCATCGGCACCGTGGGACGCGCGGACCGTGAGATCGACGCGCGCGGAAGGCTCGTGCTACCCGGGTGCGTCGACCTGCACACGCATCTCGCGTCGACGCCGACGTTCCGGCCGCTCGACGACTTCGAGCACGGGACCCGCGCCGCGGTCTCGGGCGGGGTCACCACAGTCGTCTCGATGGTCTATCAGGAGGAGGGATCGCTCCGCGCCGGGATCGAGCGCGGGATGCGCGACGCCGAGCGCGCGATCGCGGACTTCGCGTTCCACGCCGTCGTGACCGATCCGAGCGCCGAAGCGCGCGCCGAGATCCCGGGCCTGATGCGGGAAGGCCATGCCGGCCTGAAGGTCTTCATGGTCTCGCCGCGCTTCGCCGAGCGGATGGCCGATTACCTCGCCGTTTATCGCGCGGCGGCCGATGCCGGAGCCCTGGTCGCCGTTCATGCCGAGGATTACGGGATCGTCGCGAGGCGGACTGCCGAGCTCCACGCCGCTGGGCGGACCGGTGTCGAGTGGTTCCCCGAAAGCCGCCCGCCGGCGTCGGAGGAGGTCGCCGTACGCGCCGCGGTCGCTCACGCGCGCGAGACCGGAGCCGCGATCTATCTCGTGCACCTCTCCTCGCGCGGAGCGCTGGCGGCGCTTCGCGAGGCGGACGATCGCGTCCACGCTGAGACGCGGCCGCTCTACCTCTACCTGACGCGCGAGCAGTTCCGCCGTCCCGATGCCGCGCTGTGGGTCGGACAGCCGCCGCTCCGGGAGGCGGAAGATGTCGAGGCGGTGTGGGCGGCGCTGGCCGACGGCACGCTCGACACCGTCGGTACCGATCACATCCCTCGCAGGCGGGCCGAGAAGCTCGCGCCTGGGCTCACCTTCGATCGGATCCCACCCGGCGTGTCGAACCTCGAGACGCTGCTCCCGATGCTCTATTCGGAGGGTGTGGCGAAGGGCCGCCTCACGCTCACGCGGCTCGTCGAAGTTCTCGCGAGCGCACCGGCCCGGATCGCGGGCATGTACCCGCGCAAGGGCGCGCTCGCGGTGGGCTCGGATGCCGACGTCGTGGTGTTCGACGCGAATCGGCGCCGGGTAGTCCGCGCCGCCGAGCTGCACTCGGCCTGCGACTACGACCCGTACGAGGGCTGGGACGTGACCGGCTGGCCGGACGTCGTTCTGTCGCGGGGCGACGTCGTGTTCGAGCGCGGGACCGTCGTGGGCCGGCCCGGGCGCGGACGTCTCGTGCCGCGGGCACCATACGCCGCGTGAGCCAGCACCCGAGCCTTTCCGATCAGGTCACCAAGCTCTACGACCTCATCGGCGGCTATCACGCGACCCACCTTCTCGAGCTCGCTCGCGAGCTCGGCGTCTGGGAGCTCGTCACGCGGACCCCAGGGATCACGGCGGACGATCTCGCGACGCGTCTCGGGACGGACCCCTTCTACACCGATGTCCTCTGCCGGACCGCTTTCGCCTTCGGGTTCCTCGAGTGCGAGCGCGAGGGCTGGCGCATGGCGCCGCACTACGATCAGATCCTTGGCACGCCCGACGCGACGTTCTACCTCGGCGGTGCGGCTCGCATCCACATGCTCGTCGGCCGAGACTACGCCGACGCTCCGCGGAGGTTCCGGGACGGCTCGACGTTCTCCTACCAGGCCCACGACGCGGAGGTCATCACGTCCGTCGCGGACGGTCTCAAGACCTTGCCGCGTATCTTCACCGACCTGGTTCTCCCCAAGCTGCCGGTGCTGCAACGGCGCTTCGAGGAGGGCGCACGCGTGATCGACGTCGGCTGCGGCGGCGGATGGGCGCTCGTCCACTTCGCCGAAGCCTTCCCGAAGGGCCGCTACGTCGGCGTCGACAACGAGCCCCGCTCGATCGAGCTCGCGAACGCGCTCATTCGTTCTCGCGGTCTCGAGGCGCGTTGTGAAGCTCGTCTCGTGGGCGCCGAGCGGCTCGCCGAGGACGCGGCGTATCACATCGCGACGAGCTTCCTTGTCGTCCACGAAATCCCTCCGCGGGTCAAGGCGGAGGCCTTTCGGTCGATCGCGCGGTGTCTTGCGCCCGGTGGGAGCTTCGTCATCTACGACGAGACCTATCCGGAGACGGACGAGGCCTTGCGCACGATGCCGACGCGCTTCGCGGCGCTCGCGCAGTGGTTCGAGCTCACTTGGGGCAACCGCGTCAACACGCGCACGGAGCTCGACGCGCTCTGCCGGCAGGCCGGTCTCCGCGTGACGACCGAGACGACCTTCTCGAGGTTTACGATCCTCGTCGCGGAGAAAGTGTGATGACCGAACGTCTCACGTATGACGAAGACAAGGCCTTCCTGCTGGCGGACGACGCGGCCACGGTCGCGCGAATCGTGCGGACCGTCCCGCCCGAGCGCCTTCGTGCGACCAAGTTCGATCAGTGGACGGCCCTCGAGATCATCGGCCATCTCGCAGATGCGGCGGAGATCTTCGCCGACCGCGTGCAGCGCTGCGTCGCCGAGGACCGTCCCCAGTTCGCCTCCTACGACCAGGACGCGCTCGCGGCCGAGCGGCGGAACAACGAGCGCGACCCGATGGAGCTCTCGCGCCGCCTCTCCGCGGCGCACTCCCGCATCGTCCAGCAATTGCAGCGTCCCGGGACGGCCTCACGCCCGGGCGTGCACAGCGCGTGGGGCGAGGTCGACGCCGGCCACTTCGCCGTGTATCAGGCCGACCATTCCCACGGGCATACGAGCGAGCTGGCGAAGGCTTTTCCGCCTACCTCCTGACGTCGCCGCAGGACGGTCAAGTCCTAGTCATGGCGTAATACATACGTGCCTTCACTGCGGGAGCAGGCCCTCGCGCCGCTCTCGCGCGCTGACGCGGAGCGCCTCCTTCCCGGGCTCTCCAGCGGACGCCAGACAGTGGAGCGCCGCGTCCTCCGCGCGCGATGCCTGAAGTACTTCGAATCCTTCGACCTCGCTTGGGCGGAGCTCAACGAGGTCCTGCCGCAGATCCGGGATCCGCTCCTCGAGGCGCGCGTCGCGGTCGACTTGCTCCACCTTTCTTATTACCTCGTCCGTCGGCCCGATTCGCCGCGCCTCGAACAGATCGCCGCGAAGAACGCCGCGGCTGACCCATTTCTGCTCGCGGAGATGCACCTGGGGGCCTCGATCGTCCTCACCGCGCAGAACGAGATCAGCCAGGCGCTCACGCGCGCGCGGCGGTGCGAGGACGCGCTGCAGGGAGCCCCGAAGGGACGGTCGCGGGATCTTGTCGCGACACGCGTGCAGCGCCAGCTCGCGCATCTCCTCTCGCACTCTGGCGACTACATCGACGCCGTCACGGCCGCCGAGGCCACCGTCCGCAACGCGTCGCGGGTGAACGATCCGTGGGAGGCCGCGTGGGCAACGTACACCGGCGGGTTCGTGGACTCGTCCGCTGGGCGGATCGATCAGGCCGTGGAGCAGTTCACGAAGGCCGAGGCCGGCTTGCGCGCCGTCGGCTCCTCGGTCTGGCGGTACACGTGCCTCTGCCTCGCCCGAGCGCGGATGGAGCGGGGCGAGATCGCCGACGGCGATCGGCTCGCGCGGCAGAGTGCGACCGGGGCGGCGGAGGATCACGCTCATCTCGCTCTCCTCCGGGGCGAGACGGATGTCGCTGACCGGATCCTCACCCGCGCTCCGACCGGCTATCCGGAGGACGAGCAGTTCCGCAACAACGTGCGCGCGATCGTCCGTGCGCAGAAGGGCGATCCGCGCGGCGGCGTCCGCATGCTCGACGAGGCCGCGCACGAGTACGAGGCGCGCGGCATGGCGCACTGGGCGCTCGGCGCGGCGGTGCACGCGGCGTACTGGCGCGAGACGCTCGTGCGCGGCGGCGGTGCGTCCCGCGCGGCCGGACTCGTGCGCGACATCGGTGCTCGCGGCGGCGAGGGATTCGCCTACTACCTGCCCGAGGTCGCCTCGTGGCTCGGCCGAGCGGCCGAGCGCGATCCCGCGGCACACGACCTCGCGCGGAAGATCCGCGCGCGCGCCGAAGCGGCACTCCGGCGAGCGAAGAGCGACAGCGCAGCGGCCGTGGGCTCGTCGGCGCTCGACGAAGCGACCTTCTATCTGCGCACGGTCGGTCTGACGTGGCGCGAGCTCGGGATCCTGCGCGAGATGGAGCTTCTGTCTCGCGAGGGGAAGCGACTTGACCGCGCGTCGCTGGCCGAGCGTCTCGGCGTTTCGCCAAACACGCTGCGGGTCCATCTCACGCGGATCCGCGCCAAGCTCGACGTCGGCGATCGACGGGGCGACGAGGTGCTGCTCTCCGCGGCGCTCACGCAGCGGCCCGTGGCGTAGATGGACCCTCTTCGGTTGTCAGGGGACGTACCAAAAACGGCCGCTAGAGCCTCGCTTTCTCTAACTCGCTCCCGGTCCACCCAACGAGGTTTTCGCAGCGCCTGAGGGACTGTTCCGCATCACCTCGGGTCGCCCGGTGATTCTCGTATTCGATCCGGTTCTTCATCGCGAGCAAGCTGCGCAGGCGCTTGGCGTGTTCGATGAACGCTGGCGTGTGCGCACCAACTTCCTCGAGCAGCTCTGCTGCGCGATCGTGTGACTCGGCGCATTTCCTCGTCCCTAAGCCGATACAGAGAGCATCCGAGCTGCTAATACCCGCGTGGATCGCGAGCACGACGGTGGCATCGAACCGCTCGTCTACGAGAGATGCACTCGCCGCCTCGCAGAACTGAGCGGCCTTCGCGAAGTACGTTCTCGCGTGCGAACGCTCGACAGCGACGGTCTTGATCCTGCTAGCCACGTGAGTCCCTCGAAGGCAGCAGACGAATCCCTTCCTCTGCGATGCGCCGCCAGAGGTCTCGTCCGACGCGACCCCGGACCCGAGCCGCAAGTGGTTTCGTACCGAGGTGCACTCCGAGGCGACCACCAAAGCGTTCGCGCACGTCAGCCGCAAGCTCGTCCAGCTCTGCCCTTTCTCCGGCCGTAGGCCCTGGTTCGTCGATGACCACGGCGAGGTCGATGTCGCTGTCGGCCCGGCTCTCGCCGCGCGCGACGCTGCCAAAGATGTAGGCCTCGCGTACGTTCAGCTTGGACAGCCTCCTGCGCAGGAATTTCCTCAGTTCCACCTCGACAGCGGCCTCGTGTCGGAACAGCTCGTGCAGCGCCCGATTCAGCACATGAAGGCGGTTGAGTTGATAGAGATCGGAACGCCCGGCGCGCTGGACCCTGGTGAGACCGATATCTGTCAGAGCGCTCAGCACTTCGGACGCGCGGTTATGGGCAACCTCGGCGCGCCGAGCTATGTCACGTGCGCTGACGCCTAAGCCCTCTGGTAGCGCGTCAAGCGCACGCAGGACCCGAACATGGCCGCGAGTGGCGAGTACATCGTCGAGCGCTGCTGTCAGGCGCACAGTCGCACCTCCAGAAGGATTTGGTACCTAGACCTACCATATGGTACCTATAGGGACCATCCACCCGTGGGCTTCCTCGCTCAGTCGAGTCGCACCCGCTCGCGCCAGGATGGGATCTTCGTGTTGAAGCCAAGCCCGCGGATCTTCGGCTCGAGCGCGTGCTCGGCCTCGGGATCGCCGTGCACGACGAAGACCGTCTTGGGGAATCCAGCGTCGCCGGTGCGCTTGGCCTTCGCGAAGTTGCCGACCCAATCGAGGAGCTGTGGCTCGTCGGCGTGGGCTGAAAAGCCGTCGAGCGAGCGGACGCGACAGCGCACGTCGCGGATGGCCCCGTCGATCGTCACCTGCTTTACCCCGCTTTGCAGATGCGCGCCGAGGGTCCCCTCGCCCTGGTACCCGACGAAGAGGAGCGTCGCCTTCGGATCGTCGATGAGATTTCGCAGGTGGTTCAGCACGCGGCCACCGGTGAGCATGCCGTTCGAGGCGACGATCATGTATTGCCGCGGCGCGTCCTTGATCGCTCGCGAGGCCGCCGGGTCATTGGTGACGATCGCGCCCGGGTAGTCGAGCGGGTCGCCGCTCCGCGCGATCAGCGCGCGCATCTCGTCATCGAAATAGTCGGCGTGGCGCCGGTAGATGTCGCTCGCCTTGGAAGCCATGGGCGAATCGAGATACAGCGGAAGCTTCGGGATCCGGTCCGCGGCCAGCAGCCGGTCGAGCTCCCACACCATGTCCTGAGTCCGGCCGACGGCGAATGAGGGGACGAGGAGCACGCCGCCCGCGTCGTGGACCGCGTTCACGGTCTCCGCGAGTAGCGCGACCGCGGCAGCCTCGGGCTCATGCTCGCGCCCGCCGTACGTGGACTCGAGCAGCACGTAGTCGGCGTCCGTCAGGATGGTCGGGTCGCGAATGATCGGCGAGCTTCGCCGTCCGAGGTCGCCGGAGAAGACGAGCGTCTGGCCGGCAGCGCGGACGACGATGATCGACGAGCCGAGGATGTGGCCCGCGTCGACGAGGCGCGCGGTGATCCCCTTGGCCACGGTGACCTCGGCGCCGTAGGGAACCTCCTTGAACAGGCCCGACGCGCGGAGCTCGGCTTCCGCGTCACGAGGCAAGTGATGGTGATGGCGCTCCCGCCGCACGGCCCGCTTCGCGAACTCCGTCTGAAGCTTGGCCGCGTCCAGCAGGACGAGTCCGGCGAGCTCCATCGTCCCGGCGGTCGCGTAGATCGAGCCGTGGAAGCCGCTCGCGACGAGGTGGGGGATGAGCCCGCACTGATCGAGATGCGCGTGTGTCAGCAGGAGCGCGTCCACATCGTGCGGGTCGTACGCGAATGGGAGGCGGTTGCGGACCGTCTCGTTCGGGCTCCCCTGGAACATCCCGCAGTCGACCAGCACGCGCGCGTCGCTGGTGTCGAGTAGGAATTGGGATCCCGTCACGGTGGTCGCGCCGCCGAGGAACGCGAGCTCCATGCGCGACCTCACAAAGTTGGTGTCCGGCTATTCTGGCCGCTCCGATGTTCGGACCGCTTTTGAAGGGCACGGACGTGACGTTGCGTCCGGGCAGGGAGAACGATGCCGAGTGCTTTGTGCGCTGGTTCGCTGATATGGAGGTCACTCGCTATCTCAACCACCGCATGGCGGTCGCGCTCTATCAGGAGCAGGAGTTCCTCAAGAAGATCGGAGAGTCCAAGGACGACGTCTGGTGGATGATCGACGCGCAGGGGAAGGCGGTCGGCGCCACGGGGATCCACCGCATCAACTGGCTCGACGCGAACGCGATGACCGGCATCATGATCGGCGAGAAGGATTGCTGGGGAAAGGGCTACGCGACAGAGGCGATGCGGCTCCGCACCCGATACGCATTCCGCGAGCTCAACCTGCACAAGCTCATGACCGAGGTCGACACCGAGAACGTCGCGAGCCGCAAGGCTCTCGAACGCAACGGCTACCGGACAGTGGGAGTCCGGCGCGAGCAGAGGTTCAGTGGGGGCAGGTGGCACGACCGGTGGCTCGGCGAGGTGCTGCGCGACGAGTGGGAACGGAGCGGCTGAGACCCGGCTGCGACCCTGCGCGAGCGTGTGTCTCCTAGCCTTCACGAGGGTTCCAAGGGTCGCGTGATGAAGCTCCTCGTCATTCTGTTGCTCATCGTCGGTGGTGTGGGGGTGTTCCTCTACTTCCCCCGTGGCGGATCCACCACGTCCGCGACCAACGCCGCGACGATCGCCATCCTCAACACCGCGATCGAGGGCTCGCGCGCGGGCGCCGCGTTCGCGCCCGCTCTCGACGGCGAGCTCTACGCGACCGGCGACCTCGTGCGCGCTAACCTCGATGGCCGCGGGGTCCTGACGTTCTTCGACGCCTCGTCTTTGTCGGTCGACCCCGGCTCCCAGGTGAAGGTCATCGCGTTGAACCGGTTGCCGAGCGACGGCATCCAGGTGACGATCGAGCAGACCCTCGGACGCTCCTGGTCGTCGGTCCAAAAGCTCACGACGCCGGACTCGAAGTACGAGATCAAGACCCCGAGCACGACTGCGATCGTGCGCGGCACGGCCTTCCTGACCCTCGTCCAGCAGCTGCCGAACGGCGGCACGCAGACCACCTATCAGGTGGACGACGGCACCCTGCAGGTGACCGCGAATGCGGGCGGAACGGTCGCCGTGCCGGCAGGCACACAGGTGACCATCGCCGAAGGCGCACCTGCTCCGGCCAACCCGACGCCGATCCCACCATCCCCGCGTCTGGAGATCACCGGCTCGGCCGGGATGGGCTTCCTCGCCGTCGCGCCGACAGGCGCCGTCTGCGGGCCGGCCGGAGGTAAGGCCGAGATCTTCGGATGCGTCGTGACCGGGACAAAGGTCACCGTCCGCGACCCGGCGCCCGGTCGCTGGGGTCTCTTCCTGACGTCTGGTGCCGGGCTGTCGAGCGGGACGATCACCGTCGAGGGTTTCATCGGGACCTCGCGGAGCGCACTGCGCGCGATCTCGCGCACCCTCAACGCCAATGACCTGGTCCGCAGCGGGATCACCCTCACCGGTGGGACGACGCTCGCGCTCTCGCAGTTCGAAGAGCTGACCCTCGTCAACAGCATCTGCGCCGCCACGGCGACCGGCCGCATCTTCGCCGGCGGCGCGCCGGACTCGCGTCTCGACACCCTGCGGAGCTTCGCCAAGGACAACCGCGGCGTCGCGGTCTCGGTGATCTACACCGAGGCCGAGCTCAATCAGTCCATCGCCGCGAAGGCCCCCACAACACAGGGCGTTACGTTGAACGATGCGAAGATCACGATCGATGGGGGCGGGATCCACGGCAGCGCCAAGGCCGCAGCGCCGTTCATCACTGTGAATACGAGCGCTGACGTCATCGGCGGGCCGGTCGGCGACAAGTTCACCCTGCGTGTCTCGCGCCTGCGGGCCGACCCGCTGCCACCAGGGCTCCTCGACGCGGTCCGCGGTCTCGCCGATACGAGCACGGGCGCCTTTTCGAGCACCATCCCGTTCCTGGTGAAGCAGGTCTCCTTCCGGAACGGGTGTTTTTCCGTCAGCGGAGTGACGCCGCCCTAGGCGCGCGCGACAATTCGCGCGTGCGGCCGGAGCTCGAGAAGCTGGTACGGGACGGGATGGCCCGCTACCACGTCCCCGGTGTCGCGATCGGCATCCTGCAGCAAGGCGACGAGGACATCGCGGCGTACGGCGTCACCAACCTGGACCACCCGCTCCCGGTGGACGGCGACACGCTGTTTCAGATCGCGTCGATCACGAAGACGATCACCGCGACCGTCGTCATGCGCCTCGTCGAGCGCGGCGCCCTCGATCTCGACGCGCCGATCCGGCGCTACCTCCCGGAGTTCCGCTTGCGCGACGAGGGGGCGGCGGAGGGCGCAACGCTCCGCCATCTGGTCACGCACACCGGTGGCTGGCTCGGTGACTGCTTCGCGGACTTCGGCAAGGGCGACGATGCGCTCGCGCGGTACGTCGCCGCCATGGCCGAGCTCGAGCAGCTGA
This sequence comes from Chloroflexi bacterium 13_1_40CM_68_21, assembly GCA_001917735.1. The sequence goes on along the minus strand of MNEO01000024.1, from coordinate 7,617 downwards.
CGCCTATCGGAGCGGTCTGGCACTACTCGAACTCGAGCTTCGCGGTCCTCGGTCGGCTCATCGAGGTCACGACGGGCAAGAGCTACGAGGCCGCCGTGCGCGAGCTCCTCTTCATCCCGTTGGGCATGAGCAAGAGCTGCTTCAACGCCGACGAGGCCATCACGCACCGCGTCGCCATCGGCCATGTCATCGTGGACGAGCAGCCCCGCGTCGCGCGCCCGTGGGCCTTTCCCCGGGCGACGACGCCGGTCGGCGGGGTGGTCTCGAGCGTCCGCGAGCTGCTCGCGTATGCGCGCTTTCACCTCGGAGACGGCAGGACGCCAGACGGCGGGCGGCTGCTCTCGGTCGGCTCGCTCGAGCTCATGCGCACCCGGCTCACACCCGCGGACAACGACCGCGCTGTCGGGGTCGCGTGGTTCCTTCGCGAGGTCGGTGGGGTGACGATCCAGTACCACGGCGGGGCGGCGATCGGTCAGCAAGGCGTTCTCATGCTCGCGCCCGAGCGCGGTTTCGCGATAGCCGTGCAGACCAACTCCGGCCGCGGCGCGCTGCTGCATCAGGACATCACCAAATGGGCGCTCAAGACCTACCTCGGCGTCGACGATCCCGACCCCGAGCACATACGCATGACCAAGTCCCGCCGCGATGAGCTCGTCGCCCGGTACACCGCCGCGCTCGGCGACGTCGAGCTTCGGGCGGGCGGTGACGGCGTGCTCCTGTATCGCTCGATCAGCCACAACATCCTTGGGGTAAAGCCGAGGCCCAGCGATCCGCAGCCAACGCCGGTCGCCTTCACCGGCGACGACCAGTTCATCTGCCTCGAAGGGCCGCTCAAGGATCTGAAGGGCGAGGTCATTCGCGATGACAGCGGCACGGTCCGCTGGATCCGCGCCGGCGGCCGCGTCCACCGCCGCGTCGAGGCCTGATCGGAGCGTGCGTCAGTACCTCGCGATCCTGAAGAAAGCGCTCGCGCAGGGCGACGACCGCGCGGACCGCACCGGAGTCGGGACGCGCGCGATCTTCGGCGAGGTCATGCGCTTCGATCTGTCGGGCGGGTTCCCCGCGGTCACCACGAAGCGCCTCGCGTTCCGCTCGGTCGTCGCCGAGCTCCTCTGGTTCCTCGCCGGCAGCTCGGACGTGAACGACCTCCAGGCCCTGGGTGTGCACATCTGGGACGGCAACGCGTTCGCCGATTACTGGCGAGATCGCGCGCGCTTCCCCGGCGACGCCGGCCGCAACTACGGGCAGCAGTGGCGCGATTGGGTCGCACCGGACGGACGGCACATCGACCAGCTTCGCGACGTGATCCGTCTCGTCCGCGAGCAACCCGCGAGCCGCCGCATGGTCGTGACCGCCTGGAACCCCGGCGAGATCGACGCAACCTCGCTTCCGGCGTGCCACGCGCTGTTCCAGTTCTTCGTCGCGGGCGGGCGGCTCTCGCTGATGATGTACCAGCGCTCCTGCGACCTCGTGCTCGGCGTCCCATTCAACATGGCCGAGTACGCCTTGCTGCTCCACCTGGTGGCGCGGGAGGTCGAGCTCGAGCCGAGCGAGTTCGTCCATGTCCTGGCCGACGCGCACGTGTACGCGGATCACGTCGCCGCCGCGCGCGAGCAGCTCGAGCGTGAGCCGTTCCCCCCGCCGACCCTCTGGCTCGACCCCGAGCTGCGCGGCGTCGATGACGCCGTCGCACGCTACCGGGAGATCGTCGCCCGAGCGAAACGCGGCGAAGCGCCAGGTCCGCTGCTCGACAGGTTCGCGCGCCTTGAGAACTACCAGCACCACCCGCCGATCAAGGCGAAAATGGCGGTTTGACCAGGCGAATCTCTTTCGTCCTCGCGTTCGACCGCAACAAGGTGATCGGCAGGAACGGCGGTCTGCCGTGGCGGTTGCCCGACGACATGAGGCATGTCCGTGAAGTCACGGACGGAAAGCCACTCATCATGGGCCGCCGTACCTACGCCTCGATAGGCCGACCGCTGAGGGGACGCACCAGCATCGTGCTCACGCGCGACCCGGAGTTCCATCCGGAGGGGGTCCTCACCGCGCGGACACCGGAGGAGGCGCTCGCGCTCGCGGGCGACGTGCCCGAGGTCATCGTCTTCGGCGGAGCTGAAGTGTTTCGCCATTTCCTCCCGATGGCCGATCGGATCTACCTGACGCAGGTCGACGCGGACGTCGGCGGCGACACGTACTTCGACTTCATCAGCACCGACTGGCAGGTCATCGAGAACACGCCGCATCTGGCCGATGAGCGTCACCCCTACGCCTTCAACTTCCTCACCCTCGACCGCATCCGGAAGTCGTGAGCGGCGCCGCGGGATTCGTGTGGGACCCGCGCCTCGCATCGCACGTCTACCGCGAGGACCATCCGCTGAAGCCCTGGCGGCTCCGCGGCGTGTACGACACCCTCTCCGGGGTGGGCGCCTTCGCGCGGCCCGGCGCTCGTCTACTCGCGCCGCGTGACGCCACGCGTGCCGAACTCGAGCGCATCCACGATCCCGCGTACGTCGACGCGATCGCGCAGGCCTCCGCCGAGCCTCGGCTCGACTACTCGGAATGGGGCCTCTCCGCGTGGGGCGACACGCCGCCGTTCGAGGGGATGCATGAGGCGTCGCTGCTGACGACGGGCGCGTCGCTCGTCGCGATGGAGGAGGTGCTCTCGGGGCGCGCGCGAGTGGCGTTCAACGGCGCGGGCGGGCTGCATCATGCGATGCGCCGACGCGCTTCGGGGTTCTGCATCTACAACGACCCCGCGATCGTGTGTGGCCTCCTGGCGGACCGCGGCATGAAGGTGGCCTACGTCGACATCGACGCGCATCACGGCGACGGGGTCCAGGCGGCGTTCTACGACACCGACCAGGTACTGACGATCTCGCTGCACGAGACCGGACGCGCGCTCTTTCCGGGCACGGGCTTCGCCAACGAGCGCGGCACGGGGAGGGGTGCGGGGTACAGCATCAACGTCGCGCTTCCGCCGTACACCGACGATCCGGCATATGTCCGCGCCTTCGACGCGGTGGTGCCGCCGCTCGTCGACCGCTTCCGGCCCGATGTGCTCGTTACTCAGCAGGGGATCGACTCGCATTTCACGGACCCGCTCACACACCTGCAGCTATCGACTCGCGCGCGCGAGCACGTCGTGCGGTGGTTCGCGGCGACGCCGCACCCGTGGGTCGCGATGGGCGGCGGCGGCTACGACCTCGACGCGGTGCGCCGTACCTGGTCCATGGAGTACCTGCTCATGCTCGGCGCGCCGGTGCCGCCCGAGCTCCACGACCAGGATCCGCCGGTGCTCTCCGGCGGCGCCCGCACTTCCGTTGACGCGGCGACGGACGAGGCCGTGCGCGAGGCGCTCGCCGCGGCCTTTCGTTGAGCGTCGCTCCCGCTGCCGAGCTCCAATGGCCGAGGCGCTTCGCGGCGTGGGGGCTTCGGACGGGAACGTTGCCGCAGGCGCTCGCCTGCATCGCGCTGGCCATGATCTTTTCGACCGCCGGTGCCTACCGCATGGCCACGAGCATTCGCGTCGAGGACATCGTCTTCGGTCCGACCCGCAGCCCGGTGGTCGACACGCTGCTTGGCTTCATCGGCGTGGAGCGCACCGCGGTGTTGGTCTACATGCTGCAGCGATCCTTCGACGCGCTGGTCGTCGCGTCCGCGCTCACGCCGATCTTCCTCTGGCTTCTCGGCTCGAGCGCGATGCACGCGGCGGCGCGGCTGCGCGGCGCGCGCGGTCATCCATTCATTCCGCTCTTCGTGCTCTTCGCTTATGCCGAGCTCGTGTACCAGGCGCCGACCTCGCTCGCGGGAATCATCTTCGGCGCGGAGGGCGCGGGCGCCCAGCTCGCGTCCGTTCTGAGCTTGGTCATGCTCGTCTGGTTCGGGTTCGTCATCTACCGCGGTATCGAGCTGCACTACGACGTGCCCGGCGATCGCGCGCGCGCGATCTTCATCTTGGGCGCGCTGGTCTTCTATCTCGTCCCGCTCGTCCTGATCGTGGGCGCGCTCGTCGCCATCGTGATGGCGGCGGCCATCCTCCAGTACTTCTGACGTGCAAAGGCTCGCCGCGATCGTCGCCGGCCGCTGCCCGCGCTGCATGGAGGGGCGGGTCTGGCGCGGCATGTTCGCGATGAACGAGACCTGCCCGGTGTGCGGTCTGCGCTTCGAGCGCGAGAGCGGCTACTGGACCGGCGCAATGGTCGCGAGTTATGCGATCGGCATCCCCGTGCTCGGGCTCATCTTCCTCGCGGTGTGGCTCGCAACGCGGTGGGATGTCCTCGTCGTGCTGCTCGTGTCGGACGGCCTCTTCTTTGTCGCGGCGCCGTTCGTCTGGCGCTACTCGCGCGTGGTGTGGCTGCATCTTGACTGGCTCCTCGACCCCGTCCGAAGCTGAGCGCCGGCGCTGTCGTACCGTGACGCTGATGCGTCCGGCGTGGGAGCCCACGGCGCGGTACCTCGAGCGAAGCCGGCTGCGCCGCTTCGCGGAGCGGCACGGCCATCGCGACTACGCCTCATTGCTGCGCTGGTCCACTGACGACCTCGAAGGCTTCTGGCGCGCGACCGAGCGCGACCTCGGGATCGCGTGGCGGGTCCCGTACACCCACGCGGTCGACCAAAGTCGCGGGATGCCGTGGACGACGTGGTGGACCGGCGGCCGTATGAACTACGTGGCGACTGCGCTCCGCCACGACCCGCAGCGCGCCGCCGTCATCGCCGAAGGCGAGGAGGGCGCGGTCCGCACGCTGACGTACGGCGAGCTCGCCGAGCAGGTCGCGCGCTTCGCCGCGGGGCTTCGGTCGCTCGGCGTCAGGAAGGGCGACCGTGTCGCGGTCTTCCTACCGCTGACCGTCGAGTGCGCCGTTGCGGTGCTCGCCATCGGCGCGATCGGGGCGGTCTTCATCCCGGTGTTCTCGGGATACGGCGCCGAGGCCATCGCCGGCCGGCTGCGGGACGCCGAGGCGCAGGTGCTCGTCTGCGCGGACGGCTTCTACCGCCGCGGCGCGGTCGTGGCGATGAAGGAGACGGCGGACGAGGCCGCGGATCGCGCGCCGTCGGTGGCTGCGGTCATCGTGGTCGATCGTGTGGGACGCGCGTATCCGAAGCGCGGTCGCGATGTGGCGTGGTCCGAGGTCACCCACGAGGGCGCGGTGCTGGACATCGCCGACACCAGCGCCGAGGACCCGTTCATGGTCATCTACACGTCCGGCACGACGGGGAAGCCGAAGGGCGCGGTCCACGTGCACGGCGGATTCCCGGTGAAGGCGGCGCAGGACCTCGCGCACTGCTTCGATCTTCAGGAGCGCGACGTGATTCTCTGGTCCACCGATATCGGCTGGATGATGGGCCCCTGGCTCATCACCGGCGGGCTGATGCTCGGCGCGACGATCGTGCTCTACGACGGCACGCCGGACTTCCCCGACGCATCGCGCATGTGGTCGATGGTCGAGCGGCATAAGGTCACGCATCTGGGCATCTCGCCCACCGCGATCCGCGGGCTCATGCGCGCTGGCGAAGATCCCGTCCGAGCGAAGGATCGGTCGTCGCTCTTCGTGCTCGGTTCGACCGGCGAGCCGTGGAACCCCGATCCGTGGTGGTGGTATTTCCGCAACGTCGGCGAGTCGCGCTGCCCCGTCATCAATTACTCGGGCGGGACCGAGGTCTCCGGCGGGATCGTCGGTTGCACGACCTGGACGCCGATCCAGCCCTGCTCGTTCTCCGGCCCGTGCCCCGGTATGGCGGCCGATGTCGTCGACGAGCGGGGGCGGCCGGTGCGCGGGGCGGTCGGCGAGCTCATCATCCGCAAGCCCTGGCCGGGGATGACGCGCGGTTTCTGGCGCGACCCGCACACGGCAGAGAGCCGTTACCTGGCGACGTACTGGAGCCGTTTCGAGAATGTCTGGGTACACGGCGACTGGGCGCGGATCGACGACGAAGGCTTCTGGTACATCGAGGGCCGCAGCGATGACACGTTGAAGGTCGCGGGGAAGCGGGTCGGACCGGCCGAGGTCGAATCGGCCGCGGTCGCGCACCCCGCCGTCTCCGAGGCCGCCGCGATCGGCGTCCCCCACGAGATCAAGGGCGAGGTCATCGTCGTGTTCGCGGTGTTGCGCCCGGGGCATCAGCCCGCGCCCGAGCTCGCCCGGTCGGTGCAGGACAAGGTTGCGGAGATCCTCGGCAAACCGCTGCGCCCGGACGGCGTGCGCTTCGTCACGCAGCTCCCGAAGACGCGGAACGCGAAGATCCTGCGCCGCGTCATCCGCGGCGCCTACCTCGGCAAGGACGATCTCGGCGATCTCTCGGCACTCGAGAATCCCGCGGCCGTCGATGAGGTGCGGGCGCTCGCGATCTCCTGACCCGCGCTGGTGATGGATCGCCGGCGCTTCCTTCGCGTGGCCGGCGTCGCGAGCGCGAGCGCCCTCGCCTCGTGCGTCCTGGCACCCTCATCCGCGAGCCCCTCGCCGACGGAGATCCGCACGCCGGCGCCGTCGCCAACTGCGACACCCACGGCGCGTGCTCCCGATTGGGACGCGCTGGCGCGCGCGTTGAAGGGTGAGCTCGTCCGCCCGTCCGATCCCGCCTACGACGCGGCGCGGGTCATATACAACACGCGCTTCGACGCGATCCGTCCGCAGGGCGTCGCGCGCTGCGCCTCGGTGGACGACGTTCGCGCGTGCGTCGCCTTCGCCGCGCAGACCGGCGTGCCGCTCGCCCTACGGAGCGGCGGCCACGGCTACGGCGGATGGTCTACCGGTCCGGGGCTCGTCGTTGACACCGGCCCGATGAGCGGCATCGACCTTGGGCAACAGGGTCGTGTGACGGTCGGCGCCGGCGCGAAGCTGATCGACGTCTACGCCACCCTCGCGCGAGCGGGCCAGGGCATACCCGCCGGAAGCTGCGCGACCGTCGGCATCACCGGGCTCACGCTGGGCGGTGGCGTCGGGGTCATGTCGCGCGCGTGGGGTCTCACCTGCGACGACCTTGTCTCCGCCGAGGTCGTGACCGCGGATGGCCGCGCCCTCGTCTGCGACGACCAGCGTGAACCCGATCTCTTCTGGGCGCTCCGCGGGGGCGGCGGCAGCTTCGGCGCGGTGACGTCGCTCACATTCCGGACGCATGCCGCCGGAGCGCTGGCGCTGGGCTTTCTCTCATGGCCCTGGACCGCCGCCGCGACGGTCATCGCCGCCTGGCAGGCTTGGCAGCGCGATGCCCCGGTTTCCCTCTGGTCGAATCTGCATCTCGATTCCCATCCCGCGGGGCCGAGTCTCAGCCTGTACGCGGTCGACGCCGACGGGATCGTTGCGTTGCGCGCCGGCCTCGACCGGCTCGATGCCACGTCCGGCGTGCGCGTGACGAGAGCGACGCAGACGAGCCCCTTCATGGACGTGATGCTGCTCGACGCCGGGTGCGCCGGCCGCACCGCGTCGCAATGCCATCTCCGTGGCCAAACCTCGGACGGCCAGCTCGAGCGCGAGACCTACGCCGCGAAGTCGATCGTCGCGGCCGATCCACTCCCGGCCGATGCGATCGATGCGCTCGTGACGGGAGTGGCGAGCGTTCCGCAGGGAACCTCCGGCTCGGCGATCTACGACGCGCTCGGGCGATCTACGACGCGCTCGG
>MNEO01000084.1 GCA_001917735.1 Chloroflexi bacterium 13_1_40CM_68_21 | reverse complement strand
GCCGACACCGTGTGGCTCACGGACTGGGGCGAGAACGCGATCGCGCACTTCGATCCCGCGACGGAGGCGTGGGTCAGCCACGCGCATCCGCTGCCGAATGCGAACATCCGCCAGCTGCTCGGGCGGCCGGGCGAGGTGTGGGGCGCGATGTCAGGACAGGACAAGCTCGTCGTGGCGCGTCTTCCTTAGGGGCCGAAGTACTGGAAGAAACCGAAGGCGGCATAGCGGCCAGAGTGGTCGTAGCGCACCTTGTCCGCATCGACCGCGAAACGCTTGGAGCCAACGAGTGCGAGATCTTTCGCCAGCAACCCCTCCGGGAGAGCGAGGCGCGGGTGGACGGTCTCATTGGTGACGGGATTGCGGATGTATTCCGTATCGAGGCTGAGCGCGTCGCCCGCCCGCACGCGCGGTAACCGTGTCTCGGTGTCGACCTCGTACCGCACGAACCGCGGACCGTTTAGCTCAGTGAACGTCTTGCGGAAGATCGCCCATGGCCCGCCCGAGCTGCCCTCGACGAGCGAGCGGAGCGCATCGCGCTGTTTGGCGTCGGCCCGATCGTCGATCAGCGTGGTCGCGACGCCGTTCCCTTCATGGATGGCCGCCGGCCAGTCGCAGTAGAGACCGAGGTTGAGGCCATCGAGCTTGAGGTCACCGTACACACCTTGCTCGATCTGCCACGTCCATCCGCCTTCGCAGTGACCAAGCGTCGGCCGGCCGTTCACGTTGCAGGGACACCCGTACTCGCAGTTGCACGCGATGATGAGCGTGCCCTTCATGTTCCACGGTGGCGTCTTTGATTCGGCCATCGGTTCCTCCTGCTACATCCCAGCGAGACTGGTGGCGATCTCCGGTCGCGCGAAGATCACAACTGAAGCGACGACGAGCGCAGCGCCGGTCACCCGACCGAGGGTGACGCCGTGTGGCAGCACTCTCTCCACGAAGACGACGACCGCTATCGCCGCCGCCCACGGGAGGCTCATCGCGCCAACTCCTACGAAGAGCACCATCAGCGCCCAACAGCAGCCAAGGCAGTAGAGCCCGTGCTCGATCCCGAGCCGAAGCTGTCCAGCAAGGCCGCGGTGCCAGTGGGTCAATAGGAAATCCGCGGGCGTGCGACATGCCCGGAGGCACGCCGACTTGAGTGGCGTGAACTGGTACACCCCCGCCAACAGCAGGATCGCGGCGACGCCGAACATGCGCTGCTCCGGCGCGACGAGCATCCCGGTTGCCATCCCCGCGGCCCACACGACGAGCCCGACCGATGCCCACACGATGAGGTAACCGGCTATGAAGACTGCGGACCATAGCGCGCGCGCTCGACCCTCGGCGCCGAGACGGTGTAGCAGGATCATCGGCATCGCTGACGGCAGCATCATCGCGGCCATCATCAGCGTCCACGCGCCGAGAAAAGGACCGAGCTCGGCATCCACCTCGTCCGCCCGGCGGCAGTGTACGCGTGGGCACGCAGGTCTATCGTGCCCGCGGTGCCGACGATTGCCCCGTACGGATCCTGGCGCTCGCCGATCACGGCTGAAGTTCTCACGCGCGGGAGTATCGACTTCCGCTACCTGACCGCCAGCGCCGACACGCTCTACTGGGTCGAGGGCCGTCCGAATGAGGGCGGACGTGACGCGGCGGCGGTGCGGTCGCGGTCCGCGGAATGACGGCCGTCTTCTCCAACTTCACCGACCAGCGTCTCTACCGCGTCGACGGCGGCGCGCCCGTCGCCATCACGCCGGAAACGGCGGAAGCGTCGCATCGCTACGCCGACGGTTTCGTCAGTCCGGACGGCGCGCATCTGGTCTGTGTGCGCGAACGCCACGAAGCCGACGGCGTCGTGAACGAGATCGTGTCCCTGCCGATAGACGGCTCGGCTCCGCCGCGCGTGCTCGAATCGGGCCACGACTTCTTCTCGACACCGCGTATCTCGCCGGATGGCAGGCACCTCGCCTGGCTCGCCTGGGACGACCCGAACATGCCGTGGGACGGGACGGAGCTCTTCGTAGCCGAGCGCCGACGCGACGGGACGCTCGCCGATCCCGTGCGCATCGCGGGCGGACGCGAGGAGTCCGTCTTCCAGCCGGCATGGAGCCCGGACGGCACGCTCCATTTCGTCTCCGACCGGACCGGCTGGTGGAATCTGTATCGCGCGCGACGCGGCGCAATCGATGCGCTCGCGCCGATGGAAGCCGAGTTTGGGCTGCCCCAGTGGTCGTTCGGCCTATCTACGTACACGTTCCTCGGCGACGGTCGCATCGCATGTTTCTACACGCGCGACGGTCGGCGGCAGCTCGCGCTCCTTCGCGCAGGTGACCCGCGTCCGACCGACATCGCGCCGGAGTTCAGCTTCGTGTCGCACCCGACCCGACTCGGCGACAAGCTGGCGTTCATCGGCGGCGGCGACACGGAGGCCTATACGGTGGTCGTGCTGGACCCGGCGACGGGCTCGACCGAGGTCATTCGGCGCAGCGTCGCCGAGGCGGTCGATCCCAAGTACATCTCGCCCGCCCGAGCGATCGACTTCCCGACCGACGGCGGTCGGAGGGCCCATGCGCTCTTCTACGAACCGCGCAACGCGGACTTCGCCGCGCCGCCTGGTGAACGCCCGCCGCTCCTTGTACTGAGCCACGGCGGCCCGACCTCGATGAGCTTCGGGATGCTCGACCTCAAGATCCAGTTCTGGACCAGCCGCGGCTTCGCGGTTGTCGACGTCAACTACGGAGGCAGCACGGGTTACGGGCGCGAGTACCGAAACCGACTGGATGGGCAGTGGGGCGTGGTCGACCTCGCCGACTGCGTGAACGCGGCGCGGCACCTGGCCGGCGCCGGCGAGGTCGACGGAAGGCGTCTCGCGATCCGCGGGGGGAGCGCGGGCGGCTACACGACCCTCTGCGCGCTCGTATTCACCGACGTGTTCGCGACCGGCGCGAGCTACTACGGCGTCGCCGATCTCGCGGCTCTCGCACGTGACACACACAAGTTCGAAGCCCGCTACCTCGATCGGCTCATCGGTCCCTATCCCGAGGCGGAGGAGATCTATCGGGCGCGATCTCCCGTGCACTTCTTCGATCGCCTCGAGCGACCGGTCATCGTCTTCCAGGGACTCGACGACAAGGTCGTCCCGCCGGCGCAAGCCGACATGCTGGTGGACGCGCTGCGACGCAAGCGCCTCCCGTTCGCGTATCTGGGGTTCGAGGGAGAGGGCCACGGCTTCCGCAAGGCGGCCACGATCAAGCGGTCGCTCGAGGCCGAGCTCTTCTTCTACAGCGCGATGTTGGGCTTTCCGCTCGGCGAAAAAATCGAGCCCGTCACGATCGAGAATCGCGCGAGCTGACGTCAGCCTGACCTGGCTCCCGCTCGCGACCTTCGCGCTTCTTGTGTGGTCCGCTCAGCGCGTCCTCACGAAGGTCGCGCTCGTGCGTTGGTCGACGGCCCGGTTCTATCGATGGACCGCGATCTGCTCGCTGCTCGTCTACGTCCCGTTCGCCCTGCTCGTGCCGCCCGAGCCGTCAGCCTTCGGCGCGGCGCTCGGTCTCTCCATCCTCATGGCGGTCACCTTCTGGGTGACCACGGAGGCGACCCGCCGCGCTCCGGTCAGCGCCGTGGCCCCCCTCACGGCGACGAGCCCCGCGCTGACGGCGGCGCTGGCGATTGCGTTCTTGGGCGAGCGGCCCGACATTCTCGGAACGCTCGGCATCGCGCTCGCGGTCGCCGCTGCCGTCCTGCTCGCCATCGGCCGCGGGACCGGCCAGGCCGAACGGCCGTGGCTGCACCTGGCGATCAGTTCGCTCTTGCTTCAAGGAGTCGGCGCGTTCATCGCGAAGGTCGTGGTGACGGGGTCAGGCCCGACGACTCTTCTGCTGACGAGCGTCGTCGTCCAGCTTGCGGTCGGCATGGCCATCGCACGGGACGAGCCGCTGGCGGTCCGCCAGACGCTGAGCGGACGGGGCGTCGCCATCACGCTCGTGCTCATCGCTGCCGCTCTCGCGACGATCGGCTATCTCTCGGCGCTTTCGGTCGGGCCGGCGAGCATCATCGTGCCGTTCGTCGCCACCAGCCCTTCGCTCGGCGGACTCGCGGGCATCCTGTTCTTGCGCGAGGGCGCAACGCGTCGACAAATCGCTGGTATTGCTCTCGGCCTCGCCGCGGTCGTGCTTCTCGCGCGAGAGGCGTGAGCATTTGACACCCCCAATCTCGCAGGGTGCAATTGACCTCTCATGGCCACCCTCGAGCGGACCTTCCCGCTCGTACGCCCCCGTTACAACGGGATTCTCGAATGGATCGCCACGACCGACCACAAGAAGATCGGTGTGCTCTACCTCACGACGACGTTCCTCTTCTTCCTGTTCGGCGGTCTGCTCGCGCTGAGCATTCGCACACAGCTCGCGACGCCAGACACGGGCCTTCTGACCGCTCAGCAGTACAACTCCGCGTTCACCATGCACGGGATCACGATGGTCTTCCTGTTCGTCGTGCCGGTGTGGACGGGCTTCGCGAACTACATCATCCCGCTGCAGCTCGGCGCTCGTGACATGGCGTTCCCGCGCCTCAATGCGCTCTCGTACTGGCTCCTCCTCGCGGGTGGCATCGTCCTCTACTCCGCCTTCATCGTCGGCCCTCCGGCCACCGGCTGGACGATCTACGTGCCGCTCTCGACGGGAGAGTTCTCACCGGGCCACGGTGTCGACCTGCTGATCCTCGGCCTCACGGTCCTCGGGTTCTCGTCGATCTTCGGCGCGCTGAACATGATCGTGACGATCTTCTCGCTGCGCGCGCCGGGCATGACCTTTTTCCGCATCACGCTCTTCACCTGGAGCGTCCTCGTCACGAGCTTCCTGCTCGTGCTCGCCATGCCCTTCCTCACCGTCGCGGGCGTGCTTCTGCTCTTCGACCGCATGGCCGGGACGAATTTCTTCGCGGTGGGGCAGGGGGCCGACCCGCTCCTATGGCAGTACCTCTTCTGGTTCTTCGGCCACCCCGAGGTCTACATCATGATCCTGCCCGGCTTCGGTGTGATCTCCGAAGTGCTGCCCGTCTTCTCGCGCAAGCCGATCTTCGGCTACAAGATGATCGCGTACTCGTCCGCGGCGATCGGCTTTCTCTCGTTCGGCGTGTTCGTGCACCACATGTTCGTCGCGGGCATCGATCCGGCCCTTCAGATCTTCTTCATGGCGTCGACGATGCTCATCGCCGTGCCGACCGGGGTGAAGATCTTCTCGTGGCTCGGGACGATCTGGGGCGGCGCGCTGCGCTTCAAGACGGCGATGCTCTTCGCGATGGCGTTCATCGTCATCTTCACGATCGGCGGCATCTCCGGCATCTTCCTCGGCTCGGTGCCGGTCGACGTACAGCTCTCGGACACGTACTACGTCGTCGCGCACATCCACTACGTCCTGGTGCAGGGCGCGCTCTTCTGCGTGTTCGCGGCCTTCTACTACTGGATGCCGAAGATGAGCGGCCGCCTGCTGAGCGAGACGCTCGGCCGGCTGCACTTTTTCCTCTTCTTCATCGGCGTGAACCTGGCGTTCTTCCCGATGCATCAGCTCGGCCTCGACGGCATGCCGCGGCGCACGTTTCACTATCCGCAGTCGCCCGAGTGGGCCGGCCTGAACCTGATCTCGACGATCGGCGCCTACATCATCGCGGCGGCGCTTGTCGTGTTCCTCTGGAACTTCTTCTACAGCATCATCCTCAGGAACGGGAAGCCCGCGGACAACGATCCGTGGGAGGCCGATACGCTCGAGTGGGCGACGACGTCGCCTCCGCAGCCCTACAACTTCGCTCGCATCCCCGTGGTGCACAGCGCTCGTCCATTGAAGGAGGACGTCCCGCACTGACGCGGCGTCCGGCATGACCTTTTCGCCTCGCTATCGCGCGCTCGTCTACCTGAGCCTCGTCGCGACCTTTCTCGTCGTCGTGTGGGGCGGCGTGGTGCGCGTGACCGGCTCAGGTCTCGGCTGCCCGGATTGGCCGCTCTGCCACGGTCAGTTCCTTCCGTCGCTCGATCCCGCCACGCGTATCGAGTGGACGCACCGGTTCCTCGCCATCACCTCTGGCCTCGCTGTCGCCGCGATGGTGGTCTGGACCCTTGTCGCGTACCGGGCGGACCGGCGCGCGCTCTGGCTCGCCATCGCTGCCGCGGTTCTCTATCCGCTGCAGGCGGTGCTCGGCGGCGTCACAGTCGTGCTCGAGCTATCCCCGGAGTGGGTCACGCTGCATCTCGCGAACGCCGAGCTCCTGCTCGCGACGCTCACAGCGCTCGCGGTCGTGGTGCGCTGGCCGTCCGCCACGCCCCGGCGCCTCGGCGCGTGGACGTGGCTGGTGCTCGCCGCGGCGATCGGGACGTTCGTCCTGATGCTCACCGGCGCGTACGTCCGCGGCGCGAACGCGACGACCGCCTGCCTCGGCTGGCCGCTCTGCGGCGGCGCGATGGGCGTGCCGATGTTCGGCGCGCCGGCCGTGGCGATGGCGCACCGGTACGTCGCCGTCGCCGTGGGCCTCCTGGTCTTGGTGGCGTGTGCCGAAGCCTGGCGGCACCGCCGGGAGATACCAGGCCTCGGCCCGCTCGCGGTCGCGACGGGCGCGATCTTCCTTGCGCAGGTGGCCATCGGCGCGGCGAATCCTCTGACCGGTTTCTCGCCGTGGGCGCTTGGCGCGCATCCCGCGGCGGCATCGGCTCTCTGGTGCAGCACGGTGGCGCTCGTCGTCCTCGCCTGGCGTCCGGCCGCCGAGCAGCGCGCGCTCGCGCGCGATCTCATCGCGCTCACCAAGCCGGCGATCATGTCGCTGCTGCTCGTGACCGCCCTCGGTGGGATGTTCCTCGCGGCGCGCGGTGTACCACCCTTCGGCGTGCTCGCGGCGACGCTCATCGGGGGCGCGGCCGCGAGCGGCGGCGCGTCATCGCTCAATCACTACTTCGACCGCGATCTCGACGAGCGGATGCGCCGGACGCGTCATCGGCCTTTGCCGGCGCATCGCGTGTCGACACGTCTGGCGGTCATCTGGGGCATCGCGCTCAACGTCGTCGCGTTCGTCGTGCTCGCGGCGTTCACGAATCTGCTGGCCGCGTCCCTTGCGCTCGCGGGGACCGTCTTCTACATCCTCGTGTACACGATCTGGCTGAAACGCACCACGGTGCAGAACATCGTGATCGGCGGCGCGGCGGGCGCGATCCCGCCGCTCGTCGGCTGGGCCGCGATCACCGGATCGCTCGATCTCGCGGCATGGCTGCTCTTCGCGATCATCTTCTTCTGGACCCCGGCGCACTTCTGGGCGCTTGCGCTCCTCATCCGCGACGACTACGAGCGCGCCGGTCTCCCGATGCTGCCGGTCGTCCGCGGCGATGAAGCGACCGCATGGAACATCCTTGCGTATGCGGCGAGCCTGCTCCCGCTGACGCTACTTCTCTTCATCGTCGGCGGCCTGGGCTACCTGTATCTCGCCGCCGCGATCCTGCTCGGCGCCCTCTTCATCGTTTACGCCTTCCGCTTGCTGCGAAGCAGCGCGAGCCGCCGCCGCGCGGTCGCTCGCGGCGTGTACCTCTACTCGATGCTGTACCTTGCGCTGCTCTTCGTCGCGATCATGGTGGACAGCACATTGCGCCTCTAGTCCTCGGGGCTAGCGCCCCTCCGGTCTGCTGCTAGGACAGTGGGCTTCGCCCTGTCCGCAGTAGTCACGTCGATCGCCGCGGCGCTCGCCGCGCTGCTTTACGTCCTCGGCGTGCAGCGGATGCGCCGACCCTGGCCGGTGTGGCGTACCGCACTCTTCCTCGCGGGTCTTGCCGCGCTCCTCGCCGCGCTCGGTCAGCCTATCGACATGCTCGCGACCCAGCTCTTCAGCGTCCACATGGTCCAGCACATGCTCCTCACCGTCGCGGCCGCGCCGCTGCTGCTGCTCGGCGCGCCGATCCGGCCGCTCCTGCGGGGCCTTCCCCGGATCGTCCGCACGGGGGTGGTTCGGCCACTCGCGCGCGCGCGCCCGATCCGCTCGCTTCTCCACGCGCTGCGTCATCCACTGATCGCCGGCGCGCTCTACGTCGGCGGCCTGTACGCCTGGCACCTGCCCGCGCTTTACGACGCGGCGCTCGCGGACGATCGGATACACGTCGCCGAGCATGCCTGGTTCTTTGTGAGCGCGCTCCTTTTCTGGAGCGTCGTCATCGATCCGGCGCCGTTCCGCGGAACGCTGGGTTACGCGGCGCGCCTGCCGTATCTGCTGGTCGCGGGCGCCGCGCAGAACACTGTCCTGGGCGGCTTGCTCTCGTTCTCCACGCGCCTCCTCTACAGCGCGTACGCACGGACACCCGACCGCTTCGGCCTGGACCCGGTCACCGATCAACGCGTCGGCGGCGCGGTCATGTGGGTGACGGGCGATCTCGTTTTCCTCGCGGCCGCCTCGATCGCGTTCTTCCTTTGGCTGGCGGAAGAGGAAGAAATGCAGCGGCGGCGCGAGCGTATTACCGTCGAACCTAGAAGATGACGATCGGGCCGCTCACGTCGCTCGTCGCGCTCGCGCTCCTCGTCACCGCGTGCAGCAGCAGCAGCGGCGGCGGCGGCGGCGGGCTGGGCGCGCCACCGGAGTCGGCTCCGGTCGGGTCGTCGATCGTCGCCGAGATGACCGACTACAAGATCACGGTCAACGTGACGAACTGGAGAGCCGGCGGAGTCACGTTCGGCGTCCGCAACCTCGCGAACATGGAACACAGCTTCGTGGTGCTCAAGACCGAGATCCCACACGACAAGCTGCCGGTCGACGGTGCGACCGCGAAGGCGAAGGAGGACGGTAAGGTCGGCGAGATCAAGAGCATCGCAGCCGGCAAGTCCGCGGCTGTCAGGCTCGAGCTACAGCCCGGGAAGTACGTCCTCATCTGCAACATCGCGGGTCACTATCAGCTGGGGATGCACACCAGCATCACCATGGATCCGCCCTGATCCCGAGGTCCGGTTAGCCGCGCTTTCGCGCCCGCCACATCTCCTCCGATGGCCACTTCCGCGCCCACTCGACGGTCATGTACTCGCCGTAGAAGGGGTGGTCGACCGAATCATCGGCCGCGAAGATCTCGACCATGTCCAGGACCTCGAAGCCGGAGCTCCGGAGGACGCCGAAGAGATCGCCGTGGCCGAGATGGAACTCGACCGTCGGCTCATCGTCGGTCCATTCGAGCCGGTGCAGTCCACGCTGAGGCCGTTGCAGGCGCTCCTCGACTTTGCCGGTGTCGGGCATGCAGAGCATCGAGAGGGTCGAGTTGCGCAGGAACACGAGCTCGCCACCGGTCCGAAGGAGGCGTGCCGCTTCTGGGATCCACTTGTACGGGTCGCACCAGATCGACGCGCCGTACTCGGATATCGCGAGATCGAACGATGCGTCGCGAAGGCCGGTCGCTTCGGCGTTCGCCTCGATCAGCTCGAGCCCGAGACCGAGCTTCTCGTTGAGCCGCCGCGCTGTGTTGAGCTGTGCCGGAGTTATGTCGACGCCCACCACGCGCCGCGCGCCGCGGCGCTTCAGCCAGGCGGCGACGTACGCCGTGCCGCAGCCCAGCTCGACGATGTCCTTCCCAGTGATGTCCGGGAGGACGTTCACTTTCGATTCGGGCGTATTCCAGAGGCCCCAGCTGATCTCCGTCTCGGCCCAGGCATGCTCGGCGCGGGCATCGGTATACCGCGCGTTGTTCTTGGTCCAGTGCGCCCGGTTGACGCGGAGGTAGTCGGGTTCGGAGGCGCTCACGCCCGCGCCGGAGCTACTTCAGCGTGAGGAGCCACTGGACGATGTCATTGATCTGCTGGTCGGTCAGGACGCCCTTGAACCGTGGCATGAGGGTTCCCGGCTTGATCGACGGCGCGTCGCTGACCCACTTGGTGAGGTTCTCCTGATTCACGGGTGAAAGGACACCGGCGATGTTCGGCTTGCTCGCGATGTGCGTGAGCTCGGGGCCGACCTTGCCCGCGGCGGGCGTGCCCTTGACCGTATGACAGCCAATGCAGGCGCTCGCCAGGAAGGTATCGCGCCCCACCTTGGTCCTTGGGTCATTCAAGCGGTTCGCGTCGTCGATCGCGGCTTTCGCCCACGTCGCGTACTCGGTCTGCGGGTGGGCGACGATGGTGATGAGCATGTCGGCGTGACCATCTCCGCAGAACTCGAAGCATTGCCCCTTGTAGGTCCCGGGCCCGTCGGCCTGCAGCCACAGGCTCGTCGTGTGCCCGGGGACCGCGTCCTTCTTGCCGCCGAGGTTCGGGACCCAGAAGGAGTGGATGACGTCCTTGGAGGTGAGCTCGATCTTCACCTTGGCGCCGACGGGGATGTCGAGCTGCTCCCCGGCGACGAGCGTCGAGCCATCCTGCAGCTTGAACATCGGCTGGTCAGGGTAGGTGAAGGCCCAGGACCACTGCCGCCCCTCGACCTTCACGGTCATCGCCACGCCCGTGTCGACGTCGTTGATGGCGTTGAGCC
The DNA here is from genome assembly GCA_001917735.1 of Chloroflexi bacterium 13_1_40CM_68_21. The sequence continues at coordinate 289 of MNEO01000084.1, read as the reverse complement.
GATTCCAGGAGAGCCCGGTGAACGAGATCACCATCACCGTCGGGACGACCGTCCAGATCAGCTCGAGGAGGTTGTGCCCGTGGAACTGCTGAGCCGCGTGTCCCGGTCGCTCGCGGAACTTGATCCCCGAGTAGATGAGGCTGCCGCACACGATTGCGAGCACCGGGATCGCGCAAGCGAACAGGATCCAGTAGACGAACGCGCTCGCTTCGGCCTGTGGCCCGCGCGGATCGAGCGGCCAGGGACCCATCGCGACGAAGACTAGAGGCAGTTTTCGACACGCGCCAAT
>MNEO01000064.1 GCA_001917735.1 Chloroflexi bacterium 13_1_40CM_68_21 | reverse complement strand
ATGCCCCCTTCTGGAGGTCGTGTCTTGCACTAGAGAACGGCCCCACGGCGCCCGTTGCATGAGACGAACTTCAGAGTTGGTTAAGAGGCCGGTTCCTTAGCGCGTTTTTAGGGATTCCGCTCGTAAACTCGACGTCGTGCGCGTCCTCCTCGTCGAGGACGAACCCGCTGTACGGGACGCGGTCGAGCGCGCGCTGCGTGGCGCGGGCCACAAGGCCGATCTCGCCAAGGAAGGCCCGACAGGCCTGGAGCTGGCGATGACCAACCCCTACGACGCGGTCGTCCTCGATCTCGGCCTTCCGGGCCTCGACGGCGTCGAGGTCTGCCGGCGACTGCGCGCGTCCGGCAACCAGGTGCCCGTGCTCATGCTCACCGCGCGCGCCGCCGTGCGAGACCGCGTGGAAGGGCTCGACGCCGGCGCCGACGATTACCTCGTGAAGCCGTTCGCGCTTGACGAGCTCCTCGCGCGGATCCGGGCGCTCGGCCGGCGCGGCGAGGACGGGGCGCACGGGCGCGGAATGCTCCATTTCGCGGACATCGTTCTGGACCGCGACGCGATGGAGTGCCGGCGGGGCGATCGTCTGATCCCGCTCACTCGAACCGAGTACTCGCTCCTCGAGCTCTTCATCGCGAACCCGCGGAAGGTCCTGCCGCGTGATGTGATCTTCGATCGCGTCTGGGGCTACGACTTCGGGCCCGATTCCAACTCGCTCGACGTGTACGTCGGCTACCTTCGCCGCAAGCTCGAGCAGGGCGGCGCGTCCCGCGTCATCCAGACCGTGCGCGGCGTGGGCTACGTCATGAAGGAGCCGTGAGCTTCCGGCTTCGCGTCACGCTGCTGACCGCGACCGCTGTTGCGGTGGCGGCGATTGGCGCGGCCGTCGCGATGTACTTCGTCGTCCAGAACCAGCTGATCGAACAGGTCGACAGCAACCTTGCGCTGGCCGCGCAGAACGCGGCCCGCGGTGGACCCGGACCCGGCGAGCGTCGCTTCGGTCCGCCGAGCGGATTCATGACCGGCCGACCGGACATCTACGCGCAGATCATCAGCCCAAGCGGCAGCGTGATCCGGACCGATTTCGGGACCCCGCAGAACTCGCTGGTGACGTCAGACGTCAAGAACGTGGCGGCGGGTCGTCAGCCCGGATTCACTGCGACGGCGCAGGCAACGGACGTGCGCCTTCGCGTACTCGTCATTCCGATCCAGAGCGGGGGCGCGGTCGAGGTCGTGCAAGAGCTCGACGTCGTCGACGGCGCGCTGGCGGAAACCCGGGTCAGGCTCGCCGAGTTCGCGGCTGCGGCCATCCTGCTCGCCGCTGGGCTCGGCTTCCTCATTGGGCGGGCGGTACTCGCGCCGGTGAAGCGCCTGACCACGACCGTCGAGGAGGTTACGCGCACGCGCGATCTGTCGCGCCGCGTGGCCGCCCAAGGACGGGACGAGCTCAGCCGACTGGGGACGAGCTTCGACGCCATGCTCGGCCAGCTCGAGGTGTCGCTCCGCTCGCAGCGACAGCTCGTGGCCGATGCGTCGCACGAGCTGCGCACTCCACTGACGAGCCTTCGGACGAATCTCGAGCTCCTCGAGCGCGGACAACCGGCAGACCCGGTCGAGCGCCAGCAGATGCTCGCCGACCTGGTCACCCAGATGGAGCGCCTCACCACACTCGTCGGCGACCTCATCGAGGTCGCCCGCGATGAAGAGACGCCAATGCCCTTCGAGGAGCTGCGACTGGACGATGTCGTCGCCGAGGTCGTCGACGACATGAAGATGCGCTACACGAAGGTGCGTTTCGTGGTGGCCGCGACGCCGACCACGGTCAACGGCGTGAAGGTCCGGGTCACCCGCGCGGTCACCAATCTCCTCGATAACGCGGCGAAGTGGAGCCCGCCCGGCGCGCTCGTCGAGGTGAACGTGGCGAACGGCGAGATCTCCGTGCGCGACCACGGCCCGGGCGTGGCCGCGGAGGACGCGCCGCGCGTGTTCGATCGGTTCTGGCGGTCGAGTGATGCACACCACCTCCCGGGCTCCGGTCTCGGGCTTTCGATCGTGAAGGATGTGGCCGAGTCGCACGGCGGATCGGTCATCTTGGAGCGACCGAGCGACGGCGGCGCGCGCTTCCGGCTGCGCCTTGGAGGCGTCTAGCGGCCCCTCGACACGACTCGAGGACCAAACCTTGCGGCGACCGCGCGATCCGCGCGCGTGGCCCGCTCGTAGCATCTCGTTCGGATGGAAGGGCTCCTGGTCATGGCGGATATCTCCGGCTACACGGCGTTCGTCGCCGGGACCGAAGCCGAGCATTCACAGGAGATTCTTGCCGAGCTCGGACCCTCCACGACACGCATCGACTCCGCGATCTCTTGGAAGACCACGGGGATCAAGGCGCCGGTGCTCGACTTCATGGCGACGCGGATGCTTCGCAGGTACGGCGCGCTGTACGACAAGCGCGTCGCGGAGATGCTTCAGGAGAGCGCGCGCGCCAGCGTGTAGGCGCCCAGTCCGAGCAGCAATCCGCCCACGACACGCCGGAACACCGGCTCCGGCATCCTGCGAAGAGTCCACTGGCCGGCGAACGTGCCGATCACCGCGCCGACCGCGAGCAGAACGATGAGCGGCCAGAGCGAAGCGAGCTCCGCACCTTGGGTCGCGATATAGACCGGTATTCGCGCGCCGTCGACGATCAGGGCCACAGCCGTGGCGGTCGCGACGAAGGCTTCTCTGTCGACGTCGAATCCGAGCAGCGCCGCGGTGCGGATCCCGCCCTGATTGCCGACGAGGCCGCCGAGAAGACCGGACAGGGCGCCGCCGATCAGCGCCGCGGCGCGTCCGCGGAACCGCATGTGCCGCGCGAACCCCGTGAGACTCCCGAGGCCGGCGAAGATCAGCAGCGCGCCGAAGATGATCGCGAGCCCGGCGCTCTGCACGACCGACTGCAGCGCCGCACCGGTAAGTCCTCCGATCGCGCTCGCCGCTCCGAACCCGAGCAGCACGTCGCGATCGATATGCGTGCGCACCAGCAGGAAGCGGACGAAGGTGCCCGCGAGGTGGGGGAGCGAGACCGCGGCGATCGCGAGGCGGACGTCGAGCTGCGCGGAGAGCACGGGCGTGAGGACGCTGCCGATCCCGAAACCCGCGACCGACGCGATCGCGCCCGCGATGATCGCGGCGACGAAGGCGATCGCCGTGAATGAATCCACTCCGACTATCCTCCACCTCCGATGACGACGCCGCGCGGGGCCGATCTGCTCCACGACCCGCGCCGGAACAAGTCGACGGCGTTCAGCGAACGGGAACGCGAGGCGCTCGGCCTCGTCGGCCTGTTGCCCGAAGGGATCGACGACCTCGACACGCAGCTGCGTCGCGCGCTCGCGCAGCTCGATGGCAAGACGACCGATCTCGAGCGGTACATCTATCTCTCGCAGCTTCAGGACACCGACGAGACGCTCTTCTACCGCGTGCTCATGTCCGATCCGGCGCGCTTCCTGCCGATCGTGTACACGCCGACCGTGGGCGAGGCCTGCCAGAAGTTCGGCCACATCATCCGGCGGCCGCGGGGCCTCTACCTGTCGATAAAGCGCAAGGGCCGCGTGCGCGAGATCTTGGGCAACTGGCCGGAGCGCGACGTCCGCTGCATCGTCGTGACGAGCGGCGAGCGGATCCTTGGGCTCGGCGACCTCGGCGCGAATGGCATGGGTATACCGATCGGCAAGCTCGCGCTCTACACGGCGGCCGGCGGCGTCCCGCCGCAATTCACCCTTCCGGTGCTCATCGACGCCGGGACCAACAACGAATCGCTGCTGACCGACCCGTTGTACCTCGGTATCAAGCAGACGCGCCCTGCCGACGACGAGCTCGATGCGTTCGTCGACGAGTTCGTGGCCGCGGTGGATGCGGAGTTCCCGCGAGCGCTGATCCAGTTCGAGGATTGGGCGGGCAACGATGCGATCCGCCTGCTCGAGCGCTACCGCGACCGCGTCTGCTGCTTTAACGACGACATCCAGGGCACGGCGGCGGTCGCGCTCGCCGGTCTCCTCGGCGCGCTGCGAATCACCGGCGCTCCGCTCGCGCGGCAGCGCTTCCTCTTCCTCGGCGCGGGATCCGCGGCGATTGGTGTGGCGGAGCTGCTCGTGAAGGCGATGACCGCGGAAGGTGTATCCACGGACGAGGCACGCTCGCGGATCTGGCTCTTCGACCGCCAGGGTTTGATCACCGCGGACCGAACCCAGATGCACGACTACCAGCGGCCGTTCGCGCAAAGACATGCGCCGATCGACGACTTCGCGACGGCGATCGAAGTCTTGCGACCAACGGGGATCATCGGGCTCTCCACTGTCGGCGGGGCGTTCGACCGCCGCGTGATCGAGGCGATGTCGCGAGTCAACGATCGACCGATGATCTTTCCCTATTCGAACCCGACGTCGCGATCCGAATGCACCGCCGAGCAGGCGTATGCGTGGTCCGAGGGACGGGCGATATTCGCGAGCGGCAGCCCGTTCCCGCCCTTGCGCATCGGCGACCGGACCTTCGTTCCGGGCCAGGGCAACAACGTCTATGTTTTTCCCGCGATGGGGATGGCTGTCTTCGCCACGGGCGCACGCCGCGTCACCGATGAGATGTTCATCGCCGCCGCGCGCGGCGTTGCCGAGAAGGTCACGCCGACGGACATTGGCATCGGGCTGATCTACCCGCCGGTCTCGGCCATCCTCGAGACGGAGCTGCGCGCCGCCGCCAAAGTGGCAGAGGTGATATTCGACCGGGGCCTGGCGACGGTCGCGCGGCCACCGGGTGATCTCGAAGCGTGGATTCGCACGATCGCGTATGTCCCGAGCTATCGGAGCCTCGTCTAGTGGGCGCACCGCGGCTCTTCCGGGTCATCATTCAGGTCTCCGATCTCGATCACGCCGCCGACTTCTACGGCACGCTCCTCGGCACTCAGGGGCGGCGCATTCCCGGTTCCCGGCATTACTTCGACTGCGGCGATGTCATCCTCGCGCTGGTTGATCCAACACCGAGCGGCGAATCGGCGCGACCGACGCCGGACTATCTGTACTTCGCCGTCTCCGACCTCGAGGGCGTTCACGCGCGCGCCCGCGAGCTCGGGGCGCTCTCGACGGGGATGGTCCACGGCGCCAAGGCAGGCGACATCGTGGCGCGCCCCTGGGGCGAGCGAAGCTTCTACGCGTCGGATCCGTTCGACAACCTGCTCTGTTTCGTCGACGAGCGGACGGTCTTCACCGGCCGCTAGGAAAGTGAAGGCTAGAGTGGGCCCATGCCCACCGAGATCGTCGTGGAGACAGAGGACCGGCCCGGCGTCATCGCGGAGATCGGCGAGCTCTTTGGCCAGGCGCGTGTGAACATCAAAGCGGCCGCGGCGTTCTCGCACGATGGCCGCGGCCATCTGCACTTCGTCGTCGACAATGCGGATCGCGCTCTCGCCGCGCTGAAATTGGGCGGCTGGAGGATCACCGAGACGCGCGACGTGCTCGCCGTCTCGGTCGACGACGACCCCGGCGAGCTTGGGCGCTACGCACGGCGCCTCGCGGACGCGGGCGTGAACATCATCGCGCTCTACACGGCCGGGGAGCGCGCCGGCGACAAGGAGCTCATCGTCGCCGTTGACGACCTCGCGGCCGCCCGTCGCGTCTAGCGCGTGGAGGTCGCGGGGCGCGAGGTCAAGGTCACCAATCCGGAAAAGGTGTTCTTTCCGCAGTCCGGGCTGACGAAAGGCGACCTCGTCCAGTACTACGTCGACGTCGCCGATGCCGTGCTCCACCACGTCGCCCGCCGCCCGATGCAGATGAAGCGGCACCCCAATGGCGTCGACGGCGACTTCTTCTATCAAAAGCGGGTGCCCAATCCGCATCCCGAATGGCTCGAGACCGTCCACATCAACTACCCGTCGGGCAACGAAGCGGATTTTCCGGTCGTGACCGACGCCGCCGGGCTGGCGTGGATCGCGAACCTCGGATGCATCGAGTTGCACACCTGGCACTCGCGCGTTCCCGACGTGAACAAGCCGGACTACTTGCTCATCGACCTCGATCCCTCCGAGGGCAATCCCTGGTCGCACGTGCGCGAAATCGCCGTGGCCGCGAAGCAGGTGATGGACGAGCTCGGCGTCGCGAGTTACCCCAAGACGAGCGGCGTGACGGGTATGCACATCCTCGTGCCCATCGTTCCGGAGCTCGAGTTTCCGCTCGTGCGCGAGATCGCGCGCGCCATGGCCAAAGCGATCGTGAAGCTCGTGCCCTCGATCGCCACGACGCAGTGGAAGGTCGCGGGCCGCCCCGGGGTCTTCGTGGACTACGGGCAGAACGCGTTCGATCGCACGATCGCTTCCGCATATTCGATCCGGCCGGTCGCCGACGCGCGCGCGTCGGCGCCGCTGCGCTGGGACGAGGTGCCCGACGTCGAGCCGGGCGACTTCACGATGGTCACGATGCCGGGTCGCATCGCGAAGGTGGGCGACCTCACGGCGGGAATGTGGGAGAAAGCTTCAAGTCTCGACCCGCTCTTCGACGTGCTCAAAGTGAAGCGCACGCTCCCGAAACGGAGCCCGCGCAAGGGGCCGCCGGTGGACTGGCGAGCGCAGTACGGCAGCGGCGCCGGACAGCAGCGCGGCCCGAGTCATCGCTGACCCGGGCCGTGTGCCGGGGGTATGGGGGCTAGTGCTTAGACCAGAACTCGCCGGCGCTGAGTCGTGACTCGGCCCAGGCCTGACGGCATACCGTGTTGAGGCGCTCGCCCTTGGCGATCAGCTCGCCCGCGGATAGACCGTGCATCGTGCCGCGGAGCGTGAGGCACTCCTTCAAAGCCGCGGTCGTCACGACCGATGGCTTCGTAGCGCAGGGGTTGACCTCGTCGTGATTGCTCGCGCTCGCGCAGTCTGGCGTGGTCGCCTTTGGCGCGCAGGGATTGGTCTCATCGTGATTGCTGCTGCTGGCGCATTCTGGTTTCTTCAAGGGGCACGGATTCTTTTCGTCGTTGTTCTGGACGCTGATGCAGCCGAGCTTTGCCGTGAACTTCGCCTTGAAGTGCTCTGGTGAGAGCCCGCTGGCGTCGATCGCGCGTGCGCAGGCGTCGCTGTCCAGGTTCCTGCTCGCGGCGCACTCCTTGAGCAGCGCATAGAGATCGGGCTTGGGCTCGGGCTTCGGCTGCGGCATCTGGACATTCGCCGCGAGCCGAGTGAAAAAGTCGGCGCCGACCGGGCTCACTTCGAGCGCGGCGCGGCACTGCTCGCTGTCGGGATCGCGGGAGTCGAAGCAGGCGACGATCCGCTCGTTGAAGCCGTCGTTGTGCGCGTAGACCGCTGTCGTCACGAGGGCCATCGCGGACATTGCCGAGATCGCGGCGACGAGGATGTAGCGCAGAAGAGTCGATCGCGAGAGCATTTTTGAGGGCTCCTTCCCACCGGACCACGGAGTGATCCTGTGGTGAAGAACGCCCCGCCCGGCTGGACCGTGCACTCCCAGGCGGTACTAGGACCCTACAAATCGATTACTCAAGCGATACGACCGGCGAGGAGATCGGAAAGCCTGGGATCGCCCGGCTTCGGTGTCGGGCGCACTTGTTCCCACGTGCACTGCTCGGGGTCTTTGTCCGGACGGAAGCGGATGAAACGCGTGCCGTGTCGAAAACGCTCGTCTTCCATCTTATCGAAGCGCACCTCGCACACCAGCTCGGGGCGCACCTCGTGCCAGGGGAGATCCTTCCCCTGCGACCAGCGCGAGCCGCCGCCTGGAGTACGTCCCCACTCCTCGCCGGAGTGACTCTCTTCGACCAGCGGTGGAAGCAGCGTTTGTAGCTGATCCTGCAGCGCCTGCGGGATCCCCGAGGTGTGTCCGACGAAGTCGAGCGTCCCATCCTCGCGATAGAGACCAAGCAACAGCGAAGCCACCCGTTTGCCGCTCGTGCGATAGCCGACGATCACGCAGTCCACGGTGCGGTGGTGCTTCACCTTCGACACCGCGTCGCGCGATCCTGGCTTGTATGGAAGATCGAGCCGTTTCGCGATCACGCCGTCGAGCCCGATGATCTCGAGCCGTTCCAGCCACTGCTGCGCGACTTGTGCGTCCTTCGAGATCGGCGACAGCGAGAACCCCTTCGCGCGCTTCTCGAGCTCGACGCGGCGCTCAGCGAGCGGGTGCTCGTGCAGCGGCTCGCCGTTCCACAGGAGAATGTCGAACACGATGTAGCGCGAGGGCGTCTCCACCGAGAGCTTCCGAACGCGCGACTCGGCCGGGTGCAGGCGCATTTGCATCGCGTCGAAGTCAAGCTTGCCTTCGCGCTCGATCACGATCTCGCCGTCGAGCGCGGAGTGCGGTGGCAGCAGATCTCCGAGCGCGCGCAGCTCCGGGAAGTAGCGCAGGAGCGGTCTTCCATTGCGGCTCCAGAGCGCGAGCTCCCCGCCATCGTTCTCGAGTACGCCGCGAAATCCGTCCCACTTCGGCTCGTACTGCCAGCGCTCGCCGGCCGGAAGCTTTTCGACGAGCAGCGCCTCCATCGGCGGGAAGGGGACGTTCGGTCCGGGCATCAGCGGATGTCACGGACGACGCGGTCGGTGGTCGCCGGCACCTCCGCGAGCCATCGCGCGATCGCGCCCGGCGAACGAAGGTGCACGAGCTTGGACCACAGGTGCGTGCGCAACGGAAAGTCGACGTACACGATCGTGTCCGCTCGCTCCATCCGCCGGTCGATGACCGGCCACGGGCCGAACCCGTCGATGATCCAGGAATCCGCGGCAGCCCAGGTGTCGAGGGTTCGTGGTGTCTCATCCAGCGGAGCGCGCTGCCATCCCGGGAGCCACTGAACCTCGTCGACGTCGCGCACCGGAAGTCCGAGGCGAGCGCGGAGCGCGCGGCAGAGCGTCGACCTGCCGCCGCCGCCTTTGCCGATGACTGCGATCCGGCGCATCACGCGTTCCGCACGAAACGAGAGCGAGGTCCGCGCCCGGTTGAGCTGACGGACCCCGCTCGGAAGAGTGCTAGGGCGTTATTTGCCGCGCTTCGCGAGAACCGAGTCCTTGGCCTGCTTGGCGATGCGGAACTTGAGCACGCGCTTCGCGGGGATCGATATCGGCTGTCCGGTCGCGGGGTTGCGCCCCATGCGGGCCTTGCGGTCGACGATGACGAGCTTGCCGACGCCTGGGATGGTGAACCCACTGCGGGCTTCCTTGTACGCGAGGGCAGCGAGCTCGTCGAGGAACTGCCCGACCTGCTTCTTGGTGAGACCGGTCTTCTCGGATAGCCGATTCAAGGTCTCAGACTTTGAGATCCCAGCCACGTATCCCTCCAGTGCGGCCTATGGCCTGTTGTTCGCGCCGCATTCTGCACGAATGCACAAGATGTCGAGGGTAAAGGCCCCTCGGAGCCCAACGGTTCATGATCGTCGCCGTGACGCTCAGGGTCGTGGATGACCCACCGGACCGACCCGAATGGCTCCGGGAGACGATCCGCCTCCTCGTCGATGAAACGAACGCCGAGCGGCAACGGCTCCTCGCTCGGGTCGCCCAGGCCTCCGACGGGGAGCTCGCCAGGGGGTCCGACGACGACTGGGGGCTCGGTCAGGTGGCGACCCACCTGCTGATCGTCGAGCGGGGCGTCGCGCTCCTCGGCCTTCGCCTTGCTCAAGGAGCCCCGGCCGGACCCACCGGACAGCCGCGGCCGGCGGCCTCGGCGGTGACCCGGGCGGGCATCGCCACACTGGCCGAAAAGGCTGCCGCGACGTGCGCCCGGCTCATCGCCGAGTTCCCCGCCGAGCCTGACGCCAGGGGGACGGCCAGGCACCCTTACTACGGCGATTTGAATTGTTTTGGCTGGCTCCTCATGCTGCCAACTCACTACTACGCCCACATGAAAGCGCTCGACCGGGGCAGGCCGAGCGCCCTCTAGGGGAGGACGCGGATGGCCACCGAGACCAAGTCGGCGACCGCGCTCGAGACCTTCGCACGGGAGGATCGGACCTTCCCGCCGCCCAAGGACTTCGCCGCCAAGGCCAACGCGAAAGACCGCTCGATCTACGACCGGGCGGACAAGGACTTCGAAGGCTTCTGGGCCGAGCAGGCGAAGACCCTCCAGTGGCGCAAGCCGTTCGCCAGGGTGCTCGAGTGGGAGGTGCCCTACGCGAAGTGGTTCGGCGGTGGCGAACTCAACATCTCCGAGAACTGCCTCGACCGCCACGTGAAGGCAGGCAAGGGCACGAAGGTGGCCTACTACTGGGAGGGCGAGCCCGGCGACACGAGGGCGATCACCTACCAGGACCTTCTCGAGATGACCTCCCGGGCCGCGAACGCCCTCAAGGAGCTGGGCGTCCGCAAGGGCGACCGCGTCGCGATCTACATGCCGATGATCCCCGAGCTCCCCGCCGCGATGCTCGCCTGCGCCCGCATCGGCGCGCCCTTCACCGTCGTGTTCGGCGGCTTCTCGGCGGAGGCCCTCGCCGGGCGAATCAACGACTCGGAGGCCAAGGTCCTCGTGACCGCCGACGGCGGCTACCGCAAGGGAAGCGTCGTCCCGCTGAAGAAGAATGCCGACGACGCCATCGCGCAGTCGAGGACCATCGCGAAGGTGCTCGTGGTCCGGCGGACCAAGCAGGAGGTCCCGTGGACGGCAGGCCGAGACGTCTGGTGGCACGAGATCGTCGACAGGCAGAAGGCGGAGTGCCCGGCTGAGTCGCTCGAAAGCGAGCACATGCTCTACCTGCTCTACACCTCGGGGACGACGGCGAAGCCGAAAGGGATCGTGCACACCACCGCCGGATACCTCGCCGGCGTCGCGGCGACGCACAAGCTCATCTTCGACGTGAAGGACGACGACGTGTACTGGTGCGCGGCCGACATCGGCTGGGTCACCGGGCACAGTTACATCGTCTTCGCGCCTCTCGCCAACGGAACGAGCGGCGTCATCTACGAGGGCACGCCGGACTTCCCGGACAAGGACCGCTGGTGGTCGATCATCTCCAAGTACAAGGTCTCGATCCTGTACTGCGCGCCGACCGCGATCCGTACGTTCATGAAGTGGGGTCCCGAGTATCCGGGCAAGCACGATCTGTCATCGCTTCGTCTGCTCGGGACGGTCGGCGAGCCCATCAACCCCGAGGCCTGGCTCTGGTACCACGAGACGATCGGCGGATCGCGCTGCCCGATCGTCGACACCTGGTGGATGACCGAGACGGGGATGATCCTCATCACGCCGCTCCCCGGCATCACCACCACGAAGCCCGGCAGCGCGACGTTGCCGTTCCCCGGCGTGAAGGCGGATGTCGTGGACGAGGACGGGAAGTCGGTGCCGCTCGGCGGCGCCGGCTACCTGGTGATCACGCGCCCGTGGCCGGCGATGCTCCGGGGCATCTACAAGGACGACAAGCGCTACCGCGACACGTACTGGAGCCGATACCCCGGAAAGTTCCTCGCCGGCGATGGCGCACGTCGCGACAAGGACGGCTATTTCTGGCTGATGGGCCGGGTCGACGACGTCATGAAGATCTCGGGCCACCGCATCTCGACGACCGAGGTCGAGTCCGCCCTCGTTTCGCATCCCAAGGTGGCGGAGGCCGCGGTGATCGGCCGCGAGGACCCCGTGACGACGCAGGCGATCTTCGCCTTCGTGACGCTGCGCGCCGGCAACGAAGGCAGCGACACGCTCGCGAAGGACCTGCGCGAGCACGTGGTCTCGAAGATCGGCTCGATCGCCCGGCCCAAGACGATCATGTTCACGCCCGAGCTTCCCAAGACGCGGTCGGGCAAGATCATGCGCCGCCTGCTACGCGACATCGCCAACGGCCAGCCGCTCGGCGACACCACGACGCTCGCCGACGCGACGGTCGTCGAGTCGATCCGGACGGCCTCGGTCGCCGGCAAGGAGGAGTGACCCGCCTCCCGTTGCGCGAAAACGCCAATTGACGATGCGGAAAGAAAGCCGTACACAAGCGCGCTATCCGCCGCGTCAGAGCGGATTTGGTGGGAGGTGACGGCCAAGCAAGCGAGCCACTGATCAGGTGTTCTGCAGCCAAACGCAAGGAGGGGGATCTTGGCAACGACGACCGCCGCCACGC